>NZ_JAVMBW020000009.1:0-149595 GCF_031631895.2 Aequorivita marina | reverse complement strand
GAAAAGCAGAAAGTATATCCTGAATCTTTCAAAATATCCTGAACTAAGAGAAAAGATCGTAAATGAAACCGGGAGTATCTGACTCTCCCGAAAGCTTTCGGGACAGAAAGTCCCTGGTTCGAGCCCAGGGCCTGTCCCGAATACTTTCGGGGTGGGACCACAAAAAGCACTCTAACCGGGTGCTTTTTTGTTTTGCTCATATTTTGATGAGAAGTTTACACGCTTAATTTTTAGGATTTCATAAACAAGGTGGTGTAACTTTCACGTAAAGCCGAAAACTGTTCTTGATTTCATCAAAATAAAAAAATAAGCTAATAAGGTTTATTGGCTTGCTGCTATATTGTTTTTACGAAGCTAATAAGGTTTTAAAGTTAGCTTCATAAACCTTATTACCTAAGTAACCCAAATCTATAGAGCGATTACAACCTTATTACTTGGGCGATTAAAAGTACACAACAGAGGCAAGTATGGCGAGAAGACTTTTACTCATATTTTTATGAGAGGTTTACTCGCTTTATTTTTAGGATTTCATAAACAAGGTGTTGTAGCATTCACCTAAAGTCGAAAACTGTTCTTGACTCATCAAAATGAAAAATAAGCTAATAAGGTTTTAAAGTTAGCTTCATAAACCTTATTACCTAAGTAACCCAAATCTATAGAGCGATTACAACCTTATTACTTGGGCGATTAAAAGTACACAACAGAGGCAAGTATGGCGAGAAGACTTTTACTCATATTTTTATGAGAGGTTTACTCGCTTTATTTTTAGGATTTCATAAACAAGGTGGTGTAGCATTCACCTAAAGCCGAAAACTGTTCTTGATTTCATCAAAATAAAAAATAAGCTAATAAGGTTTATTGGCTTGCTGCTATATTGTTTTTACGAAGCTAATAAGGTTTGTCTAAGTCTGTTAGACTGATTTTACGAAGCTAATAAGGTTAAAGTTAGCTGCATAAACCTTATTACCTAAGTAACTCAAATCCATAGAGTGATTATAACCTTATTACTTGGGCGATTAAAAGTGCACAACAGAGACAAGTATGTTGGCTATCAAGATTTTTGGGAATGTTGCTCAATAGTCTTGTACCAAAACTTCGGTCGGGATGTGTAATTCGGCGTTTAATTTCCTAATCATATCCAATGTTAGTTTGCGTTTTTTATTCATGATTTCGCTGACTCGACTTTTAAAACCAATCATATCGACCAAATCTTTTTGCTTTAAACCCATTTGCTCCATTCTAAAATTTATGGCTGAAATCGGGTCTGGCATTTCAATTGGGAAACTCTTACTTTCGTAATTGTCAATCAGGATTGCAAGTATTTCCAATTCGTCGCCCTCGTCAGTTCCTCTTTTGGCATCAAAGATTACTTCTAGACGCTTAAGAGCTTCTTGGTAATCTGCCTCGTTTCTAATTGGTTTAATTTTCATCTTAAATTTTGTTTGCATTAATTTTATCATACTCGGCGTGGGTTCCGATGAATCTGATCCAAGCGAGTTGATATTCAAAATTAAATTTTACAATAAGCCGATAATCGTTGCCTTTAATATTAAATACAATCCGATTATCTTTTAATATACTTGCATTTGGGTATTCCGATTTTAGGTCGTTAATATTTGACCAATTGGATTTTTCGATTTCACGATACCACGATTTCAATTGCAATTCGCAGTTTCCGTGCTTTTCCCAAAAATCTCGTAATGTTCCTCGCGAAAAAATTTTCACTTTGTATCCTTTGTCGCAAATATAACACAAAAGTTATCAATTTGGTAACTTTTGTGTTTTGTGCACTTTTGTAGCATTCACCTAAAGCCGAAAACTGTTCTTGATTTCATCAAAATAAAAAAATAAGCTAATAAGGTTTATTGGCTTGCTGCTATATTGTTTTTACGAAGCTAATAAGGTTTTAAAGTTAGCTGCATAAACCTTATTACCTAATTAACTCAAATCCATAGAGCGATTATAACCTTATTACCTTTAGAATTAAAAGTACACAACAGAGGCAAGTATGGCGAGAAGGCTTTTACTTATAAAGCTACTTTTGGCAAGAAATTTATGCTGAACATAGTCGAGCTGAGCCCAGAGCCTGTCCCGAGGATTTTCGGGATGGGACCACAAAAAGCACTCTAACGGGGTGCTTTTTTTGTTTTACTCATGTTTTGATGAGGAGTTGACTCGCTTAATTTTTAGGATTTCATAAACAAAGGTGTTGTAATTTTCACCTAATACCGAAAACTGGTTTTGACTTATCAAAATGAAAAATAAGCTAATAAGGTTTGCCTAAGGTATTTACACTGATTTTACGAAGCTAATAAGGTTAAAGTTAGCTGCATAAACCTTATTACCTAAGTAACTCAAATCCATAGAGCGATTACAACCTTATTACCTTTAGAATTAAAAGTACACAGTATAGGCAAGTATTTTGGCCATCAAGGTTTCCGCTATCTTTTTAAAAATGTTGGTATCTAGCTTAAAAAAGATTGTTTGTAATGCACCTAAATTATGTAACTTCACAAACCAATGTCTCCGAGATAAAGGAAAAGAGATATATTTAATCTTCTAAATAACCAAATTTACCTTGATTAAATTCATTAAACGCTTCCACCAATTCGTCTCTTGTATTCATTACAAAAGGACCATGGGCTGCAATGGGCTCGTTAATTGGCTCTCCACTTAAAACCAACACAATGGCATCTTCGGTAGCTTCTATTTCAAAATTTTCGCCATCGTTGGCCATTAATGCCAAGTGATCTGTTGGCGTTTCTTTGCTTCCATTGATTACTATACTTCCTTCCAGAACAAGAAGTACCGTATTAAAATTTGCTGGAAACTCAAAGCTTGCTTTCCCGCCCTTATTCAACTTAGCATTGAACATGTGTATCGGGGTGAATGTTGAGGCAACACCTTGTGTATCTTTGTATTCACCTGCGATAACTTCAATGGTTCCTGCATTATTTTCTAATTCATACCGATTGATGTCGGCGTATTTAATGGCTTGATATTTCGGGTCGCTCGCTTTATCTTTTTTAGGCAGATTTACCCATAGTTGCACCATTTGAAAATCGCCACCTTTTTTGCTCCATTCCTTTTCGTGGTATTCTTTGTGTAAAACCCCACTTGCCGCGGTCATCCATTGTATATCGCCTTCACCAATTACGCCTCCACCTCCACTGCTATCGTGGTGCGCAACTTTTCCTTTATAGGCTATAGTTACAGTTTCAAAGCCTTTATGCGGATGTACACCTACTCCTTTTGGCTTATCTGAAGGCGGAAATTTATAGGTTGAATTGTAATCCATCATAATAAACGGATCCATTCGTTTCATATCCATTCTATAGCCGCTTGGAATAAATTTATGAACCCGAAAACCATCACCTACAAAATGTGGTTCTCCTGGACGTGCTACTAATTCTACTGTTCTTGTTTTCATATCTTTTAAATTTTATACTACAAACTTACAATGGAAAACAAGCCTGTGCATTGATGTATGTTAAGAAGCTGTTTTCTGAATTTTTTTGAACTAATTTCTTTGAATCGTGATTTAAGTGGGTAATGAGTACTAAATAGAAATTCGGTTTAAAAATATAATTGAAAAGCACATTTAGATGGATAGAGAATATAGTAATGTACAAATTTAAACATGCAATTTTCTTAAACCTGCGGGAGGGTTAAAGTGTTTTTTAGGAAAGGAACCTGAGAAAATAAAGTTTTAAATTTTTCACAGAAATATTAAATTATTACCAAGCAACTCGCTAATTATTTACTTCAGAAAGAAAAAAATACTTACTTTAGTCGCATAATTACATCTTAGCTCTAGTTATACCAAATTAATGACCGCTCTATTTTATAATCTTATTCTTTTAACGCAGCAGGCATCAGATAATGTTCCTCCGCCCAATGGAGATCCACCTCCGCCTGCTCCAGGACTTCCTATTGATGATCATATCTGGGTACTCTTGGCAGCAGGTTTGCTTTTTGGTGTTTATATACTGTATAAAAGAAACCAAGCTACAAATAAGGCTTCATAAGGTTTTTTACATACTTTCCTATAATATCAAATTCTAGATTTACTTCACTTCCAACTTCAATTTCCTTAAAACTTGTATTTTCAAAAGTATAGGGAATAATTGCCACGCTAAATTCTTGCTTCTTTGAATTGACAACCGTTAAGCTTACTCCATTAACGGTAATTGATCCTTTTTCAACAGTAGTGAAATCTGAATTGTTATACGTAAAAGTAAACACCCAACTTCCATTTTCATCTTTTACCGAAATACACTTGGCAACGCAATCTACATGCCCCTGCACAATATGCCCGTCTAATCGGTCGCCCATTTTCATTGCGCGCTCCATATTTACCAAGCCTCCTACTTTTAAAGTTTTTAAATTGGTTTTTTCTAGGGTTTCCTTGATGGCGGTAACAATATAAGCGGCTTCTTTAATTTCTACCACCGTTAAGCATACGCCATTGTGAGCCACACTTTGGTCAATTTTCAATTCTTGAGCCATGGGGCTGTTAATTTCTATATGGAGGTTTTCCCCTTCCTTGTTTAGTTGGGCTATTTTGCCAAGGCTTTCAATTATTCCTGTAAACATCGATACATTTAATTACATTTGTAGTGCAAAAATAACAATTAAAAATGGGGAGAACAGATAAAATAGTAGTGGGCATTTCAATAGGCGATATAAATGGAATTGGTAGCGAAATAATTCTGAAAACCTTTGAAGACGCACGGATGTTAGATTTCTGTACGCCTGTTATCTTTGCTTCGGTTAAATTGATGTCCTTTTATAAGAAGCACTTCGGAACCGATATCAATTTCCACGGTATAGATTCCCTAAACGACCTTGTTCCAAAAAAAATAAACGTCCTTAATGTTTGGAAAGATCACGTTGATGTAACCTTTGGCGAAGACAATAAAACGGGAGGTGAATACGCCATAAAATCATTGACAGCTGCAGTTGGCGCCTTAAAGGAAAATAAAATTCAAACCTTAGTTACGGCACCTATCAACAAATCTAATATTCAATCGGAAACCTTCAACTTTCCAGGCCATACCGATTATTTGGCACAAGAGCTGGAAGGGGAAAGCCTGATGTTGTTAATTTCTGGAAACTTACGGGTTGGTCTTTTAACAGATCATGTTGCGGTAAAAGATGTAGTAAAAAATATTACCCGTGAGCGAATTGATAAAAAGATTAATACCATATACCATACCCTTATTGAAGATTTCGGGATTGAAAAACCAAAAATTGCGGTGCTGGGCATAAATCCACATGCCGGAGACAATGGGGTTATTGGCGATGAGGACGATACGCTCTTGCGGCCGGCATTAGACAATATCCGCAAAAACGGAAAGTTGGTTTTTGGTCCGTATGCCGCAGATAGTTTTTTTGGTACAGGCAACCATAAAAACTTTGACGCGATTATCGCATCGTATCACGACCAGGGTTTAATTCCTTTTAAAACCTTGGCTTTTGGAAGAGGTGTAAACTTTACAGCTGGGCTCAACCGCATCCGTACGTCGCCAGACCATGGAACTGCATTTGATTTAGCTGGTAAAAACGAAGCCAATTTTGAATCTTTTCGAGAAGCTATTTTCAGTGCTGTTTCTATTTTTGAAACCCGTGAGCAATATTTAGAAATAGCTAAGAATCCGCTAAAAATAAGCAAGAGAAGGAGCTACTCAAAAAAGAAATAGAAAAACTAATTTGCTATTAAAAATTTTTTTTATCTTTGCGCCCGCCTTATCCGTAAGGTTAAGGTCTTAAATAGGTGTGGAAATGAAGGATATGAAAGCGTTTACGATCCCTTTCGTAGGGTTGAAATTAGGAAAACACCAGTTTAACTTTGAATTAAAAAAAGCGTTCTTTGAGCATTTTGAGTATGACGAATTTAATGACGCTAGCATTAATCTCGATGTACTGCTGGAAAAAATGAGCACATTAATGGAGTTTACATTAACCTTTAATGGTACTGTAAACGTTGCTTGCGATACCACAAACGAACCCTATGATCAAAAGGTGTCGGGAGCATATACTTTTGTAGTAAAATTTGGCGACGACTATAATGACGAAAATGAGGATATACTCATTTTACCGCATGGAAGCTATGAAGTAAATATTCAGCAATACATCTATGAATCTATCGTGTTGGCCATGCCTTCGCGAAAAGTACATCCCGGTGTTAAAGACGGAACATTAAAAAGCGATATACTCGATAAACTTGAAGAATTAAGTCCGAAAGCGTTAAATGAAGAAGAAACGGCAGACGACGACAATATTGATCCCCGATGGGATTCATTAAAAAAACTATTAACGGATAAATAATAAATAGCAATGGCACATCCAAAGAGAAAAACCTCTAAAACGAGAAGAGATAAGAGAAGAACCCATTATAAAGCTACTGCTCCTACACTTGCAATAGACCCAACAACAGGAGAATCGCATCTTTTCCACAGAGCACACTGGCACGAAGGTAAAATGTACTACCGTGGGCAGGTTGTAATAGATGCTACTGAGCAAACGGAAGCATAAGACTCTCAAATATAATATTGAACTCTCACAGCAATGTGAGGGTTTTTTTGTTTTTTTACTTTGCAGGAAGTCAAAAACAACCTGATTAGTGCCGAATTTCAAGTAAAATTTAGTAATTTTCACTCTTTTTAGGAGATTTTTGATCTTTTATGTGAAACTTAATTCAGCTTTATGAATACAATTACGGCAGCTATTACCGCTGTAGGGAGCTACGTTCCAGATTACGTTCTCTCCAACAAAGTTTTGGAAACCATGGTTGATACCAATGATGATTGGATTACCAGTAGAACGGGAATAAAGGAACGTCGCATTTTAAAAGATAAAGATAAAGGTACTTCCTTTCTCGCTATTCAAGCTGCAAAAGATCTACTTCAAAAAAGTAATACAGATCCTGCCGATATTGATATGGTGATTATGGCAACCGCCACACCAGATATGCCGGTTGCTGCTACTGGCGTTTATGTTGCTACCCAAATAGGTGCCGTAAACGCATTTTCTTATGATTTAGTGGCAGCCTGTTCCAGCTTTCTCTTCGGAATGTCAACGGCGGCACGTTATATTGAATCCGGAAAATATAAAAAAGTACTGCTTCTTGGAGCCGATAAAATGTCGTCCATTATAGATTATACAGATAGAACTACTTGTATAATTTTTGGCGATGGTGGTGGAGCCGTTTTATTTGAACCCAATACAGAAGGTTATGGGGTAAAAGATGAATACCTGCGAACCGATGGAATAGGAAGACCATTCCTAAAAATTGATGCAGGTGGATCTTTGCTGCCAGCTTCCAATGAAACTGTTGCCAATAAACAGCACTTTGTTTTCCAAGAGGGAAAGACAGTTTTTAAATTTGCGGTTTCAAATATGGCAGATGTATGCGAAAAAGTAATGCAAAAAAATAATTTGTCGGGCGAGGATGTCAATTGGCTAGTTCCGCATCAAGCAAACAAACGGATTATTGATGCTACTGCTTCGCGAATGAATCTTCCAGAAGAAAAGGTAATGATGAATATCCATAAGTATGGCAATACCACCTCCGCAACTTTGCCGCTGTGCTTATCAGATTATGAAAAACAACTAAAAAAAGGAGATAACTTGGTTTTTGCCTCCTTCGGTGGAGGTTTTACGTGGGGCGCCGTTTATGTGAAATGGGCCTACGACTCAAAATAATTTATACCAACCCAAAAGACTAAATTTTATATTATGAATTTAAAGGACATTCAAAACTTAATCAAGTTTGTGGCAAAAAGTGGTGCCAACGAAGTAAAGCTAGAAACAGATGATATAAAAATCACTATCAAAACTGGGTCTGAAGACAGCAAGGGAGAGACCACTTATATTCAGCAAATTCCAGCCATGCAGGCACAGCCTCAAATGCAACCACAAGCGCAAGCCCAACAGGCTCCTGCCGCAGCAGCACCAGAAGCAGCAGCTAAAGAAGAGGCCGACTCAAACTTAATTACCATAAAATCGCCAATAATCGGTACGTTTTATAGAAAACCAGCACCAGACAAACCCGTGTTTGTTGAGGTTGGAAGTACCATTAAAACAGGCGATGTGCTATGTGTAATTGAAGCTATGAAACTATTCAACGAGATTGAAAGCGAAGTTTCCGGAAAAATAGTAAAGGTATTGGTTGACGATTCTTCCCCAGTAGAATTTGACCAACCTTTGTTCTTAGTAGATCCATCTTAGTAGAAATTCCAAATTACAAACTCCAAATTTCAACTTTGTTGCTATTTGGAATTTGGTTCCGATTGCGATCGGAATTGATATTTAAGAAATATTATGTTTAAAAAGATATTGATTGCAAATAGGGGCGAAATTGCACTGCGAATTATTCGAACCTGTCGTGAAATGGGCATTAAGTCGGTGGCAGTTTATTCTACAGCCGATGAAGAAAGTTTGCACGTACGCTTTGCAGACGAAGCAGTTTGTATTGGTCCCGCAGCTAGTAATATGAGCTACCTAAAAATGTCTAACATTATTTCGGCAGCCGAAATTACAAATGCAGACGCTATACATCCTGGATATGGCTTTCTTTCTGAAAATGCAAAATTTTCTAAAATCTGCCAGGAACACAATATAAAATTTATTGGTGCCTCCCCAGAAATGATTGAGCGCATGGGCGATAAGGCTTCGGCCAAAGCAACTATGAAAGCGGCGGGAGTACCTACCGTTCCCGGGAGTGAAGGTATTATAGAATCTTTTGAAGAGTGTGAAAAACTCGCCAAAGATGTGGGTTATCCAGTAATGCTAAAAGCTACTGCTGGTGGTGGCGGAAAAGGAATGCGTGCCGTTTATAAAAAGGAAGAGCTTAGAAAAGCTTGGGACAGTGCGCGACAAGAAGCTTCAGCATCATTCGGAAATGATGATATGTATATGGAAAAGCTCATTGAAGAGCCACGCCATATTGAAATTCAAATTGTGGGAGACAGCAACGGAAAAGCCTGTCATCTAAGTGAACGCGATTGCTCCATACAACGACGTCATCAAAAGCTTACCGAGGAAACTCCGAGCCCTTTTATGACTAAAAAATTGCGGACAGAAATGGGTAATGCGGCGGTAAAAGCTGCCGAATATATTGAATACGAAGGCGCAGGAACCATTGAATTTTTGGTAGATAAACACCGAAACTTCTATTTTATGGAAATGAACACCCGTATTCAAGTGGAACACCCAATTACCGAACAAGTAATTGATTACGATTTAATTCGCGAGCAGATATTAGTTGCGGCTGGTATTCCTATTTCAGGTAAAAACTACACCCCACAATTGCACGCCATAGAATGTAGAATTAACGCGGAAGATCCATATAACGATTTCCGCCCTTCTCCAGGTAAAATTACGGTTTTACATGCACCCGGAGGCCATGGCGTTCGTTTAGATACACACGTTTATGCGGGTTATACTATTGTTCCCAATTATGATTCCATGATTGCGAAGCTTATTACTACCGCACAAACGCGAGAAGAAGCCATTAGTAAAATGAAGCGAGCTTTAGACGAATTTGTGATT
The DNA here is from genome assembly GCF_031631895.2 of Aequorivita marina. Taxonomy (NCBI): domain Bacteria; kingdom Pseudomonadati; phylum Bacteroidota; class Flavobacteriia; order Flavobacteriales; family Flavobacteriaceae; genus Aequorivita; species Aequorivita marina. Next base: position 140,040 of record NZ_JAVMBW020000009.1, on the reverse strand, counting down.
GAAGGCATAAAAACTACCATTCCGTTTCATCGTCAATTAATGGACGAGCCAGATTTTGTAGCTGGTAATTATACAACCGCTTTTATGGATACGTTTCAAATGAACGAACCTGAAGAGGAATAAATAACCATAGAATAGTAGCTTTTTTGTTGAAAGCGACAGTCTTTAAAGCACCAAATTCCAATATCTTATCTTTGGAATTCGGTGCTTTTTAATTTTGAATTTCTTTTATATGAATCGCTCTTATTGGGAACATAAAACTTGGCTCTCAAACATCGACTTTGCTATAATTGGCAGCGGAATTGTTGGGCTCAATTGTGCCTTATCACTTCGGAAAAAACATCCGAAAAGTAAAATTGTGATCTTTGAACGCGGTTCACTGCCAAGCGGAGGAAGCACTAAGAATGCTGGTTTTGCTTGCTTCGGAAGTATTTCTGAAATATTGGACGATTTAGAAAATCACTCCGAAGAAGAAGTATTCCAACTTGTAAAAACCCGGGTTGAAGGTTTACAACTACTTCGTAACACCTTGGGCCAAAAACCTCTGGGGTATTACGAAAATGGTGGTTTTGAGCTTTTTACCAAAACAGATGCAGCGCTTTATGAAACGTGTAGAGATAATATCGGTTATATAAATAAATTACTTTACCCGATATTTGATGCTGCTGTTTTTTCTGAAAAAGAAGATCGTTTCGGGTTCAAAAACATTCAACCCAAGCTTATCTTTAGTAAGTTTGAAGGGCAGATTGATACAGGCAAAATGATGTTGGGGCTTATGAAAAAAGCTTCCGAAGAAAACATAATAATCTTGAATTCTTCCGAAATAAGTAATATCGATGATCTTGGCAATGAGGTTTCGCTTCAAATTAATTCATCAAAAGATATTTTGGTAAAGCAGGTTTTTATCGCGACAAACGGTTTTGCAAAACAGTTTTTAAACGAAGATATTGCGCCCGCCAGAGCTCAGGTACTTATTACCAAGCCCATTGCAGACCTTCATATAAAAGGAACCTTTCATTTAGATAAAGGTTATTATTATTTTAGGAATATAGATAACAGAATTCTATTGGGAGGTGGTAGAAACCTCGATTTTAAAGCGGAGGAAACCACCAAAATGGAACTTACAAAACCCATTCAAAATAGATTGGAACAAATACTTAAAACGGTAATTTTACCGGAGCACTCTTTTGAAATTGACCATCGCTGGATCGGAATTATGGGCCTTGGAAAACAGAAAAAACCCATTGTTAAAGCGGTTTCAAAAAACGTGTTTTGCGGGGTAAGATTGGGGGGAATGGGCGTTGCAATAGGCAGTTCTATTGGGAATCAGTTGTCAGAATTAACGAATTAAAAATATTTTCTGCTCTTTCTCACTTTTTCGGGTAGGGTAGCGGAGGGATTATGATTAAAAAACTATTTAAATTCATTTTTAAGCTCTTTCTGTGGTTTATTGGACTTACAGTGTTTTGGGTGCTTCTTTATAAGTTTATTCCTGTGCCTTATACGCCATTGATGGCAATTCGTGCGATGGATGCCGACCAAAACTACCAAACACAGCACGATTGGGTTCCTATTGATAAAATTTCTCCCGCTTTACAACTGGCGGTTATTTGTGCCGAAGATCAGACCTTTTTGAGTCATAGCGGCTTTGACAGAAAAGCCATAGAAAAGGCATTGAAAAACAATGAAAAGGGTAAAAAACTACGTGGCGGGAGTACAATTTCGCAACAGACTGCCAAAAATGCTTTTCTCTGGCCCAATAGAAGTTGGTTTCGGAAAGGGATGGAAGCCTATTTTACGCTTCTTATTGAAACAATGTGGAGCAAAGAGCGTATTCTTGAAGTATATTTAAATAGTATTGAAATGGGCGAGGGCGTTTTTGGAGCAGAAGCGGCTTCGCAATATTGGTTTCATAAACCTGCAACGAATCTTACCTCTAAAAATGCTGCAGCAATTGCCGCTATTCTTCCAAGTCCACGACGTTATATTGCAAATCCGCCTGGGCCTTACGTGGCTAGGAGAACGCAATGGATTATAAGACAAATGCGGTACTACGGGCCGTTTAGCCTAGAAACTAAGGAAATCAAGCAAGATTCTAAAAAGACAAAATGACACCAGTAGCCCTTAAAATTCAACTTTTACAACACTGCGAAAATCGGGTTGATGCCCGCTATAAGCAAATAAAACAAACCATTGCCGGGATTGAGGAATCCTTGTTTGAAGAATCAAAAAGCAGTGCTGGAGATAAGCATGAAACCGGTCGTGCTATGCTTCAGATTGATAGGGAAAATGCTGGAAGACAGTTGCATGAAATTGAAAAACTAGCCCAACTTTTAAGTAAAGTTAATGTGAAATCTACTTCAGGCTATGCGCATTTGGGAAGCCTAGTTTATACCGATAAGTTTACCTATTTTATGAGTATTTCCATAGGTGCTGTTTCCGTAGAAAACACAAACTATTTGTGCGTGGCATTAAATTCGCCTGTTGGCCTGCTTATTTCTGGAAAGCGAAGCGGAGATGAATTTACATTGAATGGAGCTAGTTATAAAATCATTGATGTGAAGTAACATTAATCCATTCTTGCTCAGGTTTTGTAGCGTCTAGAATATCCAACTCTAGAACAACAGCAATGTGTTTAGCAACCTTGAAAGCATCTTCCATGCTATCACTCACATACACATCTAGATACTGGTTTTGGTTATAGAATAAATTAACCTTAAAAACTTCAAATCCTAACGTAGCTTCTGCCGTTATCACACGGGCACGACTGTTTTTTATAGTTTTAAAAACCGAGAGATATTCTATTTTGGGCAAGGCTTTCCATACCCCAAAGTTTATCGCAAAAATAGAATATACCTTACGATATTTTTTCTGTTCCAAATCTAACTCAAAACCATTGCGCAATGAGAGTTTGAGGGCTATTCCCAATAAAATAATACCCAAAATGGTTCCGCTAAAAATAAAATATAGGGCAAGTAGCGTAAGAATAATAGCAAAAACTATTTTTATGTTCGCAACGGGTTGCAGATGACGAATATTCTGTGACATAAATATAGTTTAGTCTCAAATATAAGGTTTAAATCTGAAATAACTCTTAGTCTTAAAACTGGGTTTCCTTTAGCACTTTAGGCATCTTTTCACTCATGGCAAGTAGCCATTTTAGCTGTTCGCGAATTAAATGTGCTTCCTCTAGCTTTAAAACCAAATCATCTGGCTTTTGCATGCTATCTGTCTTTGAAAGCTCAATATCTTTACTAAAGTTAGCATCAAATACTTCTTCAGAATTACGAATTTCTGTATTTGCCCTTAAAGAGGTTTTTCCACTTAAAAGTGCTTCGGCCTCCATTAAGTTTTCAACTATTCTTGAAGAAACAGCATTGAAATTGTCTGAAGCTGGAGTAGTAGGATTGTTTAAAATATAGGTGCTTAACGATGCCAGAGATGATAAAAATGTGTGGTTAAGCATGGCGGTTTCATATACTTTATCTAGGTTTTTTTGTTTCGATTTGGGTTCCTGCGTCATGCGTTGAAATGCCGTGCTGAGATCAGACATTTCCAAGAACGCTTTTTTCCTAGCAACTTTATAGCTATTAGGAACACTTCCTTTTTTATTGTAAAAGCCGATAATCTCTTCCAGATAAATTCGGTTTGCCTTTACCGTTTCTACTAATGTGCTTTGCATACTGTGTATTTCCCAAGCTGGCCATAGCAGTAAATTACCAAGCGTAGCCAATCCCGCACCAATTAATGTATCGGTAACGCGGTATTGAATTACGCTAAAAACATCGGGTCTCATCAAGGCATAAATAAACACCACACTTAATGTAATAAAGGTTGCTGCAGCTTTATAATTGCGCTGTATCATTGAAAAGGCAATGACCAATGAGGTAATGGCTAAAATGCCATAAACCGTTGTACTTTGCGTAATTAAAACAATACCCACTGCCAAGACACCGCCAATAAGGGTGCCAATGGTTCTTTCTTTTGAACGTTTTTTGGTCAGTCCAAAAGTGGGCCGCATTATTACTATTAATGTAAGTAAAATCCAGTATGGGTTTTGAACTTCAAATAACATTCCTACACCATAGCCAATCATTGTCATAGTCGCTAATCTGAGAGAATGTTTAAAAATTGGCGAACGCAGATTAAAGTTCTCGCGTAAGATTTCGAAGTCGTAATTCTGTTTTGTCAAAAATCTTTTGGCGTCCTCACTTTTTATAAATGGAATTTGTCGTCGGTCTGGATTACTGAGCAGCCATTCAATTTTTTCAATTTTTTTTACTTGTTCTTTTTGGTATTTATATAAATTACGAAGCATTAAAAGGTCTTCGTCAAATATTTTTTCAGAAGTAAAAACATCTGCTCTTACTTTTTTCAGAAAGGTATCAATGGCCGTACTTTTTTGAAGTTTTTTAGGTTTAGATAAATGAGTTGAAAGCGTAATGAGCCGGTCACTCATCGCAAAAAGCAAGCCTTGAAAATCCTCCAGTTGTCCGGGTTTTTTTTTAAAGAGGGCGTCCGTTTTTGAGTAATTCACGGGATTCGTCATTGCCAATTCAAGCATATCTACCAGCTGAACAAAAATGAGCATTCGTTTTCCTTGATAGTCAGATTTCCCTGAGCCAGCTCTACTTGAAATTAAAATATCGCGTAAGGTTTCGTGGATTGTAGTAAGCTCTGTTTGGGTGTTGAGCAGTTTTTTAAGCAGTTCTGCTCGGTCTTTGCTCGCTACAAGTTTTCCGCGTATTTGTAAATATTCTGCCGTAAGGCGAAGTGTTTTAGACAAGTAATATTCGGTAGGCGCTTTTGGAAAAATAAAATGACGAAGCAGTGAAAGCCCCGCGTACCAAAGTCCGCCAGCACCTATTAAGAGCGCTCGCTCATACGGTGGCATGGCTGTAGAAACATTTGAAAAACTAAGCACCAAGGCCAACAATCCGGAAAAACTAATAAGAGAAGCGCGAAACCCGTAAATGGAGAGGTAGGAGATTCCAAACATCATTAGCCCGAGAATGGGAAATAATAACCATAACGAAATGTGTAAATAACCGCCAATAAAACTGATTAACATTGCCAATAATGCGGCAAATAAAATGCCGGTTATCTTATGCCGAATGCTCCCGCTAACGTCACTTGGCGAGGCAAGCATAGCCCCAATGGTTATTGTAATTCCAATGGGGAGCACGTCCAACTTAAGGCCCACTAATATGGGTATGGTTAGGGCAATACCCAATAGGATAGCCTTTGAAAAATCGGTACTATTTACGTATTCCGAAAAATCATTTAGGCTTTCTTGGATTATGGATTTTGACGTTCTCAATGGCTTGTTTTTCGCTTCCGGCAAAGATATTGACTACTCGCTGCAAGTTCGTTAAACTTTTCAGAAAAGAAAATTTGTTATTGTTTTATTAAATATCTGAAGGGTTGACACTTATTGCATTTTTAACCCTTAAATTTATGTAAATGGCAGCGATAAGTTGAAAGATTAAAAAAAATGCAACCTGTGTTGTACTTCTAGCTAATTGCACCTTGATATATTGGTAATCTAAAATCACTTGTAATGAACACAGTAATAAAATTAAAAAAACGTCCTTCTGGAAAACCAAGCCTAGCGGATTTTGAATTTACCGAAGAAGAAAAACCAGAAGCCCAAGCGGGCGAGCTTTTGCTAAAGGCGAAGTATGTATCTGTAGATCCATATTTGCGGGGTAGAATGCGTGATGAAAAATCTTATATTGAACCGTTTAAAGTGGGGGAACCACTAGAATCAGGTATGATTGCCGAAGTTGTTGCGTCTAATAATAAAAATTTCAAAAAAGGTGAGTTTGTTAATGGCATGCTTAAGTGGAAGCAGTTTCAAACCTCTAATGGCAACGGACTAAACAAAGTAGATAATGATAAAGCACCACTAAAAGCCTATTTGGGCATTTTAGGGCTTACAGGAATCACGGCCTATCTAGGTTTGGAAAAAATAGGAAAGCTAAAGCAGGGTGAAACGCTTTTGGTTTCTGGAGCAGCCGGTGCAGTGGGAAGCGTTGCTGGGCAAATAGGAAAAATTAAGGGCTGTAAGGTCGTTGGAATTGCCGGAACCGATGAAAAAACAGATCGAATTATAGAAAAATTTGGCTTTGATGGAGCCATCAACTATAAAACTGTGAAGGATATGAAAAAGGCTATTCAAGAAGCCTGTCCCAATGGAGTTGATGTGTATTTTGACAATGTTGGCGGAGAAATTCTGGACGCGGCAATGGCGAATATGAACAAATATGGAAGGGTAATAAACTGCGGCGCTATTTCGCTGTATAATAAGACCAAAACCCCCACGGGTCCCAGAGTTGAAACTACATTGATTAAAAAAAGTATTTTGATGCAAGGTTTTACCGTTCGCGATTATGTAACCGATTTCGGCCCTGCCCAAAACCAATTGGCAAAATGGATGGAAGCCGATAAAATAAGCTATTTGGAAACTGTTGTAGAAGGCTTTGAGAATATCCCTCAGGCATTTATCGACTTATTTGAAGGTAAAAACAAAGGTAAAATGATTGTTCTGGCTTAGTTTATTCTATAAGATTAGTTTTACATCAAAGGTGAAAACAATCCGGCTAATTTTTCTAGAAACTTCGTAAATTTAGAACGTTCATTCCATGTTTTAACAGCTATTGGAGTAGCGTCTTTTAAGTCGTTATAAAAAGCTTCCCGTAATTGATTAGCAATACCTTCATCATAAACCAAGGCGTTTACTTCAAAATTGAGGTCAAAACTACGCAGGTCCATATTTGCTGTTCCTACCATAGCAAGTTGTTGGTCTGCAACCAATGTTTTGGCATGGACAAAACCTTTTTCATAACGGTATATTTCTGCGCCTGCATCCAGCAAACGGCTGTAATACGAGCGTGCGGCATAATTAACCAACATAGAATCTGAGATTCCAGGAACCAATAACTTTACTTTCGTTCCGCTGGTGGCGGCAATGACCAAACTTTCTATTATACTTTCCCCCGGAATAAAATACGGCGTGGTAATAAGAATTTCTTCTTGAGCTAAGCTTATGGCTTCTAATAAGGATTGCTGGATTAATGGCGTGTCTGAATCTGGTCCACTGGCAGCAATTTGAACTATTTTATCTGAATCTGTCTGATAGGCTTCCTTTGTTTCAGGGAAATAGTGCGTATTCGGTGCTAGTTTTTTCCCGGCACAGTAATTCCAATCGCCCATAAAAATATACTGCAAAGTTGAAACTGCCGGGCCTTGAATTCTTAAATGGGTGTCGCGCCAATAGAGTTTATTTTCTGTATTGGCAGCATTTATATATTTATCGCTTACATTAATTCCGCCCACAAAACCTATAATACCATCTACAACAATTATTTTTCTGTGGTTCCGATAATTCAATCTATTGGCCAAGGCGATAAGCTTGATTTTATAAAATGGAAAAACTGCTACTCCAGCTGCTTTTAGCCTAGGAACCTGCTTTTTTCGTATGGCTCTGCTTCCAAAGTCGTCGTATATAAAGCGTACTTTTACCCCTTCTTGGGCTTTTTTAATGAGCAAGTCTATAATTTTCGTACCAATATCGTCGGGCTCATAAATATAATAGGCTATATGAATGTGATGCTTGGCATTTTCAATTGCTTGTAGAGCTTCAGGAAATTTATTTTCTCCATTTAGTAAAAGGCTTACATCGTTGCCCTGGGTTATGGGGCTGGAAGTTTGGGAGAGGATTAAAGTGGCAAGTTTTTGAAAGCTTTTAACCGATTTAGATCTTGTGGCAAAAATACTTTCGGATATTTTTAAAATCCGATTTTGCATGGTTTCCTCAACTTCGGGGTTGTTAAAAACCTTCTTGCTATACATTTTTCGTTTTCGGTAATTTACGCCTATCGAAAAATAAATAATGATGCCAACAAATGGTAAAAAAATGACCGATAGGAGGTAAGCAAGAGTTTTGGTCGTGCTTTGCGTATCATAAATAACCCTAGCGCAAACCAAAATTACAATGAGAATATATAAAACTTGAGCAATGAGAATCCAGTTCATTTTCCAATTGGTTTGTGGGAGTATCGTTAAATTTAACACTTTTAAAATTAGTGGAAAGCGATATGGGTATAATCTATGTTTAAGGCGTGATTATATTAGAGAATACAAGGTTATACGCGCGGTTTGCAACCAAAGGTTCACGATGCTGAAAATAAATGGTTTGCTCGTTCCAAACACCTTCTATAAGATAATGGCTTCCTTTAAAATACCAGGTTTTAACAACTACTTGTAAGTCGTTTTTATTTTCTTCGGAAATTTTTAGCTGATGGGGAAATACGATACAATTTGCCGAAGTTTTCGTTTTTGAGAATAATTGCTTCGGAAGTAAATTTGCTTCTCCAAAAAAGCCAGCTTGGTATTCGGTTGAAACATTTTGATAAACGTATTCTGGTGTTCCTCTCATTTCTACGTGTCCATCCTTTAGCATTAATATGTGGTCTGAAAATGCCAAAGCTTCTTCACTGTCATGGGTTGCAGTAATGCAGCTGATTTTGTTTTGCTTTAGGTAGCTGAAAATTTTTCGTTGCAATTTATTTTTTCTGAATGTATCTATATTGCTAAAAGGTTCATCTAGTAATAAAATCTCAGGTTCGTTAGCGAGGGCTTTTGCCAATGCCACACGTTGTTTTTGTCCGCCGCTAAGCTTTTTAACTATAGTGTTTTTAAAAGCTTCCATTTCAACTACATCTAATAATTCATCAATCCGTTGGGCATCTTTTTCGGCTTCGAGCCCTGAAAGATGCGAACCCAAGTTTTCTGCAACTGTAGTAAACGGCATAATATTAAATTCTTGGGCTACAAGCTTCATAAATCCTTCGCCGGGAATAAGTGTTTTGGTGGGGCCAAGCAGTTTATTTTTATTGTAGAATATTTCGCCATTTTCTAGATGGAGCAAGCCGTAAACCAGGTGTAAAAGCGTAGATTTTCCACAACCACTTTCCCCGAGAATGCTGAGATGTGCTCCAGGTTTTAATGTGAATGTGACATTCTTTAAAATGGTTTTTTCAGAATAGGAAAAGGAATCAACTTTTACTTTTAGCATAAAAAAAAATAGAAACATTTTAAAACCTTGACTTTGAATTAGTAGCGGAGTTCTGTAAATACTGAGAAATCATGAATTTCAAGATTCAGCTTCGCATTGCTTAATACTAATCCTTCTAATTTGCCATAACCCCTTCAGTATCTAGAATAGGAATCGTAACTAGGTTTTCTTCAGAAATACTATTGGGCACAAAGGTAAATTTATGCTCATACAGTTTGTTTTCAGCAAAAAAGGTAAGCAGATACTCGTTGGTAAAGCCTAGCACTTCTGTTGTTATTAACTCTATCTTCGTTGCCGATTTCGGTTTTAGGTCGCCTAGGTTATGGCGTAAAGTTGAGGTTTTTTTCGCTTCACTTTTTCCACGAGACATTACCAAGGCCATAGCAATTTCGTCTTGCCGATTGTTAACTAGATAAACATTCCACTGCTGTGCCGTAAAGTCTTTGTCCCATTCCTTTACGGCGACTATATGTACGTCTTTTACTTTGGGTACTTCAATATCTTTTCGCATAATTAATCGTCAATTTTCCACATAATCCAAACTGCTAAAAGAGCAATAGCTGCAACGCCCAACAAAATTGAACCAATTACAATTTTAATTGCTGCAATAATAAAAGTAAGGTAGGCAATAACCAAGCCTACGATAACGAGAAATGCTAGAACAAGGTATTTTTTCATAACAATTATTTTTATGGCCCAAATGGGAAGCGTTCCCAAAGATCACCTATATTTCTACCGACTACTGACTACTGACTACTGACTACCCGCTACTAAAGCACGCTTTTAAACTGCTCTAAAAACCGAACATCATTTTCGCTAAACATTCTAATGTCTGGTATTTGATGTAGTAACATGGCAATACGATCAATACCCACGCCAAAAGCAAAACCGGAATACTCTTCGGCATCTATACCGCAATTGGTCAGTACGTTTGGATCTACCATACCGCAGCCGCCAATTTCAAGCCAGCCGGTTCCTTTGGTGATTCTATGGTCAGCTTCGGTCTCTAGACCCCAATACACATCTACTTCGGCACTTGGCTCGGTAAAGGGAAAATAGGAGGGTCGAAGTCGGATTTTAGATTTCCCGAACATCTCCGTGGTAAAATACTGTAGTGTTTGTTTTAAATCGGCGAAGCTTACGCCTTTATCTACGTATAGTCCTTCCACTTGGTGGAAAAAGCAATGTGAGCGTGATGATATTGCCTCGTTTCTATACACGCGCCCTGGAGAAATGGTACGGATAGGCGGTTTATTGTTTTCCATATATCTCACTTGTACCGACGAAGTATGGGTGCGCAACAAAACATCGGGGTTGGTTTGGATAAAAAACGTATCCTGCATATCGCGTGCGGGATGGTATTCTGGAAGGTTTAGCGCCGTAAAGTTGTGCCAATCGTCCTCCATTTCGGGGCCTTCTGAAACATTAAATCCAATGCGTAAAAAGATCTCGATAATTCTATTTTTTACAATGGAAATTGGGTGGCGCGAGCCTAAGGATATCACTTCGCCCGGACGGGATAAGTCGCCATAGACGCCTTTTGTCTCGGTGCTATTTTCTATAGCTTCTTTTAGCGCGTTCACCTTTTGCTGTGCCGTATTTTTAAGCGTGTTTATAACCTGCCCAAACTCCTTTTTTTGGTCATTGGGTACGTTTTTAAACTCGGCAAAAAACTCATTTAATATTCCTTTTTTTCCTAAGTATTTTACACGGAAGCTTTCAACTTCTTCCTTATTGGTTGAAGAAAATGTTTCAACTGCTGCGATGTGTCTTTTTACGGTTTCTATCATTTTTTATTTATTTTTTTGCCACTCCCGAAGCGTCGGGGCACGAATCATTTTTGATTATGTCAGGTTTAGTATAAAAGCCAAATCAAAAGATTTGGCGACCTTGTAAATACACTTTGACCATTGGGTTTAGCACTTATTTGCCCTATTTTTTTTATACATTGTTACCCTTTGTTATTTCTGTTCTAGTTGATAATTACCAACCAAGACCGAAGCAGAGATTTGAAGAATTCTTTCCAAATCCCGTATCATATCCACAGTCAATCTTTTCTTTCTGTTGAGGATTTCCGATACTCGGCTTTTACCACCGATAATTCCTACTAAATCCTTCTGGCGCATATTCAATTCTTCCATCCGTATTTTTATCGCCTCGATTGGGTCAGGTGCCTCAATCGGATAATGTTCATTCTCGTAGTTTTCAATTAATAACGAAAGTATTTCTGCTTCGTCGCCCTCTTTTGTGTTGATTGGTGCATCGAAAATGATTTCCAAGCGTTCAAGTGCATCTCGGTAATCTTTGTCGGTTTTAATAGGCTTTAATTCCATAATCGGTTTTTTAAATCGTGTCTGCATCTATTTTGTCATATTCGGCGTGAGTGCCAATAAAACGGATAAATGCCCATTGCTTTTCATAATTGAACTTAACAACAAGGCGGTAAGAATTTCCTATTATATTGAAAACCACCCGTCCATTCTTTAAGATACTTGCATTGATATACGTTTGCTTGATGTCGTTAGGTGAAAACCATTCAGCACTTTTTGCTGTGTCATACCAAGTTTTTAAGTACTGTTCAGAATCTGCGTGTTTTTCCCAATATTCTCGAAGCGTACTTTTTGCAATTATTCGTTTCATTGGTTCAATTATAGAACAAATATACAATTAGTTCTCAAATGTTGAACTACTGGACGAGTGTTATTCTTAATAAAGGGCAACGAGATTGTATATGGCTTGTAGCGTGTAAATTAGCGAATATTTTCGGATTAAGTACAAGCCAGATTTTTAAATTTTACTATTTATCTTTTTTATTGGAAATCGTCAAATTTAAAAATTTGGCGACTTTCCAAATATGCCTTAACTTCGATTAAGCAACTAATTAGCTATGAGCTATATACGGTGTTGTGCTACGCACTTTTTTATTCAGTTAGTTCGATAAATGCTGAAAAAGTCAAGATTTTGGTATTCTCAATCTTTTCTAAAATCAGTAAATCCTTGTCACCAGTAATTAAATAATCTGCCTCTGAATCAACAGAAAGGTTTAATAAAAAGTTGTCTTTTTCATCTCGACAAATTTTAATATCAGACTTGACTTTTACTAATTCTCCGAATTGGTCAAAATACTCAAGAATTTTTTCCACATCATTTTTTGAGAAGTACTTTTTAAATTTTGGTCGGCTTACAACATCAATAAATTCTTCGAGCAATTCGTTTGAAAAAATCAATAATATTTTTCTCTTTTCAATCAGCTCATCAATCTGACTGAATTTTTTGGAAATCAGAAAGCTAATCCAAAGATTTGTATCAAGGATTATTTTCTTATTTTTCATATCGTGATTTTCTCACTTGCTCAACTTCTTTTGTTATTTCATCTAACGAAATTTCATCATTAGATTTAGCTCGTAATTTTTTTAGTAAAGCAGAGAAGTCCGATTTATATTTTTCTTTATTAATCTTTATCAAGTTCAAATCCGCTAAACTTTTTAGAAGCTTTTTCGCTTTTGGGTTTATTATGTCAATTCGGATAGTTTCCATTTTCTTTAATTTTCAATAAATTTACTGAATTAAATTCAAATCACGAATTTCTTTCAGTATGTGGTACAACATGAGTATAAACGCAATTAGGCTTTTAAAATCTCTATTTCTAAATTAAACAATCACTTCCTTCTCCACAAAATAGTGTACAATGGCCTCTTTCATTAAAACGCTTTGCTTGTCGCTGGTATCAGTCATTATCATCTTTTGCTTTCTCCATTTTTTCCGACAACTCATTTTCTAACTCCTCAATAGATGGTAGTTTTGTTTTAATATTTTCTGGTATTGTATCAGTTAGCTTGTATTCACTTATACCCATTGGTTTATTTATATCTCGCAAGGTATATTCCGCTTCAATCTTGTCCTTCTTTTTGCATAGTAAAATCCCGATAGTCTGCTTGTCCTCCTTCTTTTTGATTTGACTGTCAACTGCCGATAAATAGAAATTTAGTTTTCCTGCATATTCAGGTTTAAATTTTCCAGATTTTAGCTCTATTACAACATAGCAACGTAAATCCAAATGATAAAAAAGAAGGTCGATAAAATAATCTGTTTCGCTAACTTCAATTTTATATTGTCTTCCCAAAAATGCAAAACCCTTACCTAATTCTAATAAAAATTTAGTAATATTTTTAACCAATTCATCCTCAATAGCTCTTTCCAATGCATCATTTTGTAACCCAAGGAAGTCAAAATTGTACGGATCTTTCAATGCTTCAACAGCCATTTTAGACTGATCGGCTGGTAAGGTTTCGCCAAAATTTGTAACTGCATTTCCTTTACTGGTAAAAAGGTTGTTTGTTATTTGGATTTCTAAAGTTTCCCTATCCCAACCGTTTTTAATGGTTTCAAAACAATAAAATTCGGCTTCGTCAATATCTTTTATTTTTGTTATTATCAACCGATTGTGACCCCATGGGATTTGTGCCACAGAGCGTGGCACAAATTGGTGTTTTTCAGAATAGAATTTATACCACTGCCTAATTGCATAAAGATTTCGTCTAGAAAACCCTCTGATTTGTGGGAACTCATTCCTTAATTCAATTGCTGTTTGTTCAATAAATTTGCTTCCCCAATCTGTATTTTCTTGTCGCTCTATTATGTCTTTTCCAATTTCCCAATATAATTCAAGTAACTGAGAATTAACAGATAATGCAGCTTTGGTTTGCGCGGCATGAATTTTGGATTTTAAGTCGTTAATCCAAATAAAATAGTCCTCCTTTTTTATTTTGTTAGGCATTCCGGTAAGTTAAATCCTTCTTTCTTAAGTTATCACTTCCTTCTCCACAAAATACTGTACAATGGCCTCTTTCATTAAAACGCTTTGTTCTCCGGCTTTTAGTGGTGGGAGTTGCTCCAAAATTGTATAATGCGGCCAGCCTTGGTCGTCAAAATAATCAAATTCATAATAGCCGTAAGGTTCCAAGACTCGGCAAATGGCTATGTGCATTAAATTCAATTTTTCGTCTTTCTTAAATTTTCGGTGTAATTGCCCCAATTCCTGAAGCCCGATTAAATATATAATTGCGTCCAAATCTAGCGTGTCGCCATCTGCAAAACGGTCGCTGAGTAGTTTTACTACTGCTTCCCATTGTGTTTTTAATTGTTCGTCGCGTGCCATTTTTTGGGTTTTATTGAGCTGCAAATATATGGGTTTAAAAAATTATAATCGAGTTACTTATTAGGCAAACGTGAGGAATTGATATCACAAATTCTGAAAAGATAATTCTAGTAAGTTTATTGTAAACTCCAATTTTAATAGTTTTAATTACCTAAATGGTCTTCGTCCTTAGGCGAACGTGTGAAGACCTTGCAGTTAGCCAAGCTTATAATTCTGAAATCATAATTCCGAATTACTTATATTTATCGAAATTTTAAAACTATGAACACCATTGATCTCGTTATAGGAATAATTTTATTAATTGCCTTTTTTATGGGCTTCCGAAAAGGATTGCTCCGTTCGCTTGCTGCATTAATCGGTTTGGTGGTTGGCGTTTATGGTGCAATGTATTTTTCAGACTATGCGCGTGTTTATATTGAACGGTGGTTTGATTGGAGCGAAGACTTAACCAGTCTAGCGGCATTTTTAGTCACTTTTTTACTGATTATGATTGTTTTTAGCATCTTGGGAAGACTGTTGACCAAGGTAGCTAATTTTGCAATGATGGGTATCTTTAATAAACTTTTTGGCGGCGTTTTTAATGCCTTAAAGTTTGCGTTTTTAATCAGCGTAATCTTTATGTTCGTAAATGCTTCAGAAGACTACAGAATCCTTTCGCCAGAGCAACGAGCAGATTCGGTGCTTTATGAACCCGTTGCTTCTCTAGCACCTGCCATACTTCCTGCAATAATGAACGAGGTTGATGAATTGAATATTGATCTTCCAGAGATAAACAATCCTTTAGAAAAGGCTACGGATAGTATAGAATAAAAAACTGATGGGAACACCTTCAGTAAAAATTTATAGCTGCTTTAAGTCAGTGGCGGGAATCCAGCCATCTTTTCCATCGGCTAGTGTAATGCGATACCAATTGCCATCTTGAGCAGAAATCTGAACCTTGGTGCCTTCGTGAAGTATAAAAGCAACACTGCTGCCCATGGAAGGTTCGGTTTTTACTTCAATTTTATTCGCAAAAATAATTGCCGGCTGTTTTTTAGTGAAATCGCTATAAGTTAAAAATGCCATACTCAAGCTAGTTGCTAAAAATAGTCCTGCAAACATAGCGGTTACAAAAAGCAGCCGTTTTCTTTTCTCTGAGTAAGAGAAATAATAAAATAGAAACAATGCAACAAATACTATCGAGAAAATAACAGCTAAAATGGCCCAACCATTAAAGGTAAATATACCCGCAATTTGTTTATACCATTTTGAAAAAACTGTTTTTGGCAAGGGCTCAATAGAATCTATTCGCGCATTTTCGGCAAAAGCTAGATTGTTTTTAATGTCTTGGTCGTTTGGTGCAAGTTGCAGCGCTTTCTCGTAATAATATACACTTGGGCCAATATGGTTTAGCTTATAATGTGCGTTTCCTAAGTTGAAATATACAGCCGCGGCATGTTCGCCATTGTCCAAGATTTGCATCCAAGTATTTACAGCTTGCTGGTATTTTCCGTTTTTATAAAGTTCCTTTCCTTGATCAAAAAGTGCTGAGTTTTGCGAAAAAACACTGAATGACAGACAAAGCATTACTAAAGCGAGCCAAAATCGTTTTTGAAATGTTCTCGTTCTATTTGAGAAATTGGTATCCATACTTAAACAATTTGTTTATCAATGTTTGAGATCACTGCTGCCGCCTTGGTATAATCCTGCTGTACGGTTGCTTCAGAAGACGATGCATAGCGTGCATATTCACAGCTTTTCAACAGCCCGATAAAGTTATCAACCGTCGTGGGCGTTACTTCTCGCTCCAGCATCATTTTTGAAATAAGACTTTTTTCCATTTCGGAAGTTTCAATATTGAGCTGTGCTTTTAGGTAATTGTGAAGCGCAAGTTCTAAAGATTCGTAAAAAGCAACAGGATTGCCCATATTGCGTTTTGCTTCAGAAAGGTATTTTTTAGCGAGTTTATTGGCCCTGCGAAGTTTATTTCCTTCTACATCATTTAAACGTGCCTTGCGTTTTTTACCAGCCACAATAAATAATGGGATCAATAAGAACGGACCGCCCAAAAGCGACCAAAACAGTGCCGATTTAAAGAAAGGTTCTGCGCCAATTGATGTTAGCGCTGCATCTAACTTTATATATTTAAAACTATCTTTTGAAAGTACAACTTGTTTTTTCCCATCATTTCCACTTGTGGTATTCGCAACCGCTGAAACAGGACCCTTTTCTACCTCAATAGTGAATTCTTTGGAAGTAATAGTTTTATATTTTTCGGTCTTGGGATCAAAAAATGAAAACGTAATAGGGTTTACGGGATAGCTGCCTTTAAATTGCGGCACTACGGTGTAGGTATCGCTAATAGATCCTTTCATTCCACCTGTTGTTGTGGTTACATTTTCACTGTGCTCGGGTTCATAGACCTCTAACGTATTCGGAAGTTTTATTGAAGGTGTGGTAAAAAGTTTAAGGTTTCCTTTTCCTGAAACTTTTACATCTAGTTGTAGTGATTCATTGGCGTTAAGTGTATTTTTATTGGTCTTTACGTCAAAGCTAAAGTCGCCAACCGCCCCGTTAAAACCATCTGGTTTACCATCTAATGGAAGTGGTTTCACGTTAATAGTACGCTTACCGGCCGAAATGGTTTTATTTACCTGTTCCATCAATCTACGGCCAAAAATGTCGCGTCTTGCTCCTTGCACATCAATAGGAACATCTAAAGTGAGTGGTTCTATATCAAGCTTTCCAGTTTTTTGGGGGTAAAGCACCGTGGTTCTTAAAACTACATAGCGATAATCTTGCCCATTGTACTTTCCTTCATGAACCTTAAAGTTGTTTTTATTATCAATGTTCTGACTCCAAAAATCGGCATATTTTGGAGTGTCAATTTCGCGCCATTGACTGGTAATACTAACATCGTGCGAAACATAAAGCTTGTAGGTAACAGTAATTGATTCGTTTAAAAACGGATTTGTATTAGAGATTTCCGCTACCAGATGAACGTTTTCGCTTGCAACGTATTCCGCATTATTCCCGTCTTTGGGTGTTTTTACGGCCTCCGTTATTACCACTTCCACAGGAAGGGTTTTATACGTTTCGCCCTTTATTTCGATGGTAGCTTGGCCAATAGTTACTTTGCCACGTTTTTGAGGTGATAAAAAATAGGAATATGTTTTTGAAAAGCTGCGTTTGCCATTTATCCACGAGTTGCTGATGGATTGATTAGGACCTCCTACAACCCTAAAATTTTTAAAGTTTGGCGGTCTAAAATTATCGCCATCTTGGTTCATTTCAAAATCTACACGCAAACGTTCGTTTATACCGAGCCGTTTTTTGCTCACCTTAGCGTCAAACTGAACTTGTGCCATGGCAGTAAAACTGCACAGCATAACTGTAAAAAGGAATAACAAATTCTTCGTTTTCATAATCTACCAGTCTTTATCCGATTGCACTTTTGCACCTTTCTGCTTTTCGGCGTTCATCTTCTCTTGGGTTTTTTTCTCTTCATTGTTCATCGCTTCCAACAAGCTTTTTACCTGCTGCGGTGAAAGTTGACCTGGCACAGGTTGTTGCTGTTGCGGTTTGTCGCCTTCTTCATCTTTTGGTTTATCAGGCTTAGCTTCATCCTTGTCTTTATCGCCTTCCTTGTTATCGTCTTTCTCGTCGCCTTTATCCTTATCTTCCTTTTCGTCTCCTTTGTCGCCTTCTTGATCTTTGTTGTCCTGGTTTTCCTGATCCTCTTTATCTTTGTTGTCTTGGTCTTTTTGGTCTTCGTTTTTATCCTTGTCTTTGTCGTTTTGATCTTCTGGAGGTGGCGGATTTTTATCCAACAAATCTTTTGCCAAGGCTAAGTTGTACCTAGTTTGGTCGTCGTTAGGATTATTGCGAAGTGCATTTTTATATGAGGCTACGGCTTCGGTATATTTTTTCTCATTCATATACGTATTGCCTAAATTGTGAAATGCCTTGTGTTTTTCAGCTTTACTGGTGGCAGCGCCGGCAGCTTGCTTGAACCGCAACATAGCCTCGGCATTCTTTTCTTTTCCGTAATAGGCAGTTCCTAGGTTGTACTTGGCGGTTTCACTCTTAGGGTTTAAAGAAATAGCTTGCCTATAATCAGCTTCAGCATCGGCAAATTTCTCTTCCTGAAGTGCTTGCTGTGCTTCACTCATAAAATTTTTTGAAGCTCTTAATTCCTTTTTTTGCTCCTTGGTCTGCTGAGCAAATGTGGAAAATGAAAGCAGCAACACTGCCAGTAAAACGACCTTGCCAATTAAAGATTTCATATTTTTTACTTCTGAAACTATCATTTCTTCATTTATCATAACCTTGCAAGTTTTTCACCTCTAGCGAAAACGTGAAAACCTTCTAGAATATTAACACGAGCGTTTATTCTTTTGCCTCATTAAACAAGTTTAATCTATTTAACCACCCTGTTTTTCGTTCTAACAACAATACGTCTAATACCAGCAAAAACAATGCCCCAGCTAAAAACCATTGAAACTGGTCTTTAAAATCGGTGAATTGCTTTGCTTCAAATT
The DNA here is from genome assembly GCF_031631895.2 of Aequorivita marina. NCBI lineage: Bacteria > Pseudomonadati > Bacteroidota > Flavobacteriia > Flavobacteriales > Flavobacteriaceae > Aequorivita > Aequorivita marina. The sequence continues at coordinate 121,283 of NZ_JAVMBW020000009.1, read as the reverse complement.
CTTTTTTATCCATTCCGCCAAGAATAGCTTTTACCCTATCTACAACTGCCTTGGTATTTGCTCCATTAAGATACTCACCATTGGTGGTTTCTGCAATGGCTTTAAGAGTTTCTTCACCTAATCTACTAATTACCTGCTCGTTGTTTTTATCGCGAAGGTAATATTGAAGTACTCCATTTTTCTTAATAGGAATTGGTCCACCTTCAACAGTTCCAACGCCAATTGGAAAAATTCTGATTCCCTTTTCTGCGGCTTCTTCTGAAATTTTAGCAATGTTTCCGCCGTGATCTTCTCCATCTGAAACCAAGAACATAACGCGGTTGGTCTGACTTTCATCGTCATAAAAAGTTTGAGCCATTTCTATGGCTTGGGTAATTGCCGTTCCTTGCGATGAAACCATATCAGTGTTCATGCCGTTTAGAAATAATTTTGCAGAGCCAAAGTCTGTAGTTATAGGAACCTGCGGAAAAGCACTCCCAGCATAGCCAATAATCCCAACCCTATCGCCAGAAAGATTATTGATGATTTGTGTAATCAGCTGTTTAGATTTGTCCAGACGGTTGGGAGCAATGTCTTCAACAAGCATACTTTTAGAAACATCTAATGCAAAAACAATGTCAACCCCTTCGCGTTTCATGGTTTCTAATTTGGTGCCTATTTTTGGGTTTACCAAGGCAAAACTCAAACAGGCCACAGCCAAACAAAGCACCAATATTTTTAAAATAGGCTTAAAAAGTGAACGGTTCGGACTTAGTTTTTTGAGTAGTTCTTTATCAACAAAACGCTTTTGAACCGTTTTTTTCCAAACTAAAACCAATAGAAATAGCACTACTATCACCGGAATGGCGAAGAGTATGTAAAAATATATGGGTTGTTCTAGTTGGTACATAACATGCCCGCGTAGGCGGGTATCTTTTAAATATTAGTTACTATTTATATTTTTTATTAGCTGACTTTTCATTTTCATTCTTTCAACAGAAAAGGATTTACTATTATCATCTATAAAATCTATCATCAGTAAAAGTTTGTTTGATAATTCTTTGGTTTCAAAATTAAAACTCCTTTTAAACTCTTCTAATTTTTCATTTGTTTCAAATACTACTGCTTCAAAATTATTGGCATCTGCTGAACTTGTTTTGTCAATCAATTTCATTAAAACCAATGTCAATTTCTGTATTTCGCGCTTTATATAGTCATTTTCTTGTTGCATAAACCTTCAAATTAACTGCCGCATCTTGATTTTCCATTGTAGAAAAACATAAGCTCTGAATTTCCCCTTTCGGAACTACGAAGACTTTACAAAAAGCCACGAAAAATTGTTATTCGCAGTAAAAATTCAAATCCCAGTAAAATCAAGCCCGCAATGACCCAAGGGCGAAACATTTCGTCATAATTTGTGTATTTAAATTCTTCAATATCAGTTTTTTCCAGTTTGTTTATTTCTTCATAAATCTCTTCAAGTTTGGTGTTGTCCGTTGCACGAAAATACCTTCCGCCGGTTTTGGCAGCTATATCTTTCATTAATGCTTCGTCAATTTCAACTTTTATATTTCCGTATTGAAAGCCGCCACCGGGACGAATACCAATGGGCGACATGGCCATGCCGTTACTTCCAAGACCGATGGTGTAAACCTTAATTCCGAATTCAACCGCCAGTTCACTTGCTATTTTTGGATCGATAAATCCGGAGTTATTTACACCGTCCGTCAATAGAATGATGACCTTGCTTTTTGCGCGGCTATCTTTTAAACGGTTTACCGCCGTTGCCAGACCAGACCCAATTGCGGTTCCACCTTCAATTGTGGTGTTATAGGTCATGTTTTTTAAAGAGGACAATACCACCGTTTTATCGCTTGTCAATGGTGTTCGGGTATAACTTTCGCCGGCGTATTCCACCAAGCCAATCCTGTCATTTGGGCGGCTGTTAATAAACTGGGCTGCCACTGTTTTTAATGCCTCTAAACGGTTTGGTTTTAAATCGCGGGCCAGCATACTAGCCGAAAGGTCCATAGACATTACAATATCTATACCTCTGGTGGTTTTGGTTTTTGTGGTTTCGTCAACGGTTCTAGGCCTTGCCATGGCAATAATTAATGCCGAAAGTGCCAAAAGACGAATTACAAAGAGAATGGGTTTTAACCTTGATAACCAGTTTTTACCCGTTTTAAAGCCTTGGATACTTGAAATTTTTAAGGAGGCGGTCTGTTGTTTCCGTTTCCATAAATACCATAGCACGAGCAGTGGAAGTATAAGGAACAACCAGAAATATTGCGGATTTACAAATTCGAAATTACTTCCCATCTTTCTCTGAAATTTCAAGTTCTATGGAAGCTTCCATTCGGTTTTTGATTTCTTCGGCATATTTGCCATCGTCATGATATACAATCAATACTTCCTGCAATCCGTTTTCCTGCGCAAAAAGCAGGAGCTCGTACGTGCTCTTTTCCTTTAAAACTTTAGTATCTGAAACCTGTACGTTAAATTCACCATAAGCTTTTATGCCTTTAATTCCTTTCTCGGTTTCAAAATCATCGCGCTTTACAATCATGTTTTTGGCGCCGCTTTGTTCCAAATCGTCTAAAACTGCATCTAAAGCGGTTTCTAAGGCAATATCCTGTTTTTGGCTGAAGCGGGTAGTTGAAACCATAATATATAGTGGCGATTTCATTTCGCCATACGTAAAGTAATCTTTTCCGGAAACTCTGCTTTTAGCCGCATTAGTTTCTGAAGGTTCTGCTCTAACAAGTACTTTTGGAGTTTCCAGAATAACTGCCGGACTTCCGTATTCACTTTTAATCCAACGCCCTTCACTCAGTTCGCGTAGTTCGTTTCCTAAAACCTTATCTTTTAGGTTGTCAAAGCCGGTAACACTTCCGTAGATAAATCCTGCTAAAATGACTGCTGCAACTACTCCCGAAACACCCAGTATCCATTTTCTGCGTTTGCGTCTTTTTTCCAGCTTTTCCAAGTATTCCTTATTTTCCAATAGTTCCTCTTCGGTTGGTTCTGGAATTACTTCATGGGTTTCGTTGATGATTTCCTCAATAGTTTTTCTGTCAACTTCAGCTTGTCCAGACTCTTGGTTCATTTTAGCGAATTTCACTAAGTCGGCACGTTTAAAAATTGAGTCTAATTTGCGGATAGTTTCCAAGTCAAAATCGAAACTACCGGCATCCTTATGCATCATTAATCGGGAAATCAGCTCGTCACTGGTACTTTCCAAAGCAGCTTCATCAACCTCTCGATCTAAATAGCGCTTTACAATTTCGGTAAGGCTACTGTAATATTCCTTGCTTTTATTTTCAATAAGCAGTTGGCTGTTATCTAATGTTTTTAGCGCGACTATAGCTTCTTCATAAGGTGGCAGTTGCTTTTTTGCAGCGTCTTTTCGCTTTTTTCTTTGAAACAGGTAAATTGCAACTCCAAGAATCAGCAAAATAGGAACCAGCCAATAAAGCAATCTTAACCAATTAAACGGCGGGCCTTTTACTTCAACCGCAGGTTTTATATCAAACATTTTCTGCTTGGTAGTATCAATAATAACATCCTTAACTTCTACCAAAAGGCTGTCTGTTAAAAAAGGTTTGTTATTGATTAAAACACGCTGTGGCGGAATGGTGTAATGACCACTGTCAAATTGCGTTAAGCCGTATTTTTTTATTAGGCGGTATTTTGAAGCTTCGTAAGTAGTATCTGTTTTATACGCCTCAATCATTTCTAGAGGAGCAAAAGTCTGTTCTTCGGGAAAAGCAACTACATCAGACGAATCTGCCTGAACGCTTATGGTATAAAGAATTTCCTCGCCAATTTTAATTTTTGTGGAATCAATGGAGGAAGTAACCTGGGCGGTGGCGTAAAAAGAGAAGAGAAGAAAGAGAAAGGAAAAAAGAGCATGGGAGGTATACCTAAAAGGTCTTTGAGACCTTACAGGAAGTCTTGACGCCCTTGCAAATTCAATTAATATGTTATCTTTTTTCAACATTTAATTTTTATCAATAGTTCCTCCATTGAGAGGTTAAAGGGCATTTATCTTCTCTTAAAATACCCTAATAATTTTTTCACATAACTTTCATCAACCCTAGAGCTTAAAGCCCCTGCACCACTTTTGGTAAACGATTCCATAAAATACGCTACCCGCTCACGGTGGTAGCTATAATATTGGTTCCGCACATTTTTTGACCCTGTGTTTACTAACAATAGTTCTCCGGTTTCTTGATCTTCCATCTGCACCATTCCTAAATTTGGAATATTTTCTTCGGCTTGGTCATAAACCCTAATTCCGGTGAGATCGTGTTTTTTTGCAGCAATTTTTAAGGTGTCGCGGTAATCTGTGGCAATAAAATCTGAAAGCACAAAAACGATGGCTTTCTTTTTCATTACGTTGCTTAAAAATTTTAGGGCACTTGCAATATCGGTCTTGTTGCTCTTAGGTTCAAACTCCAATAATTCACGAATAATTCGGAGTACGTGCGACTTCCCCTTTTTTGGAGGAATATAAAGTTCAATTTCATCTGAAAACAGAATCAACCCCGTTTTATCATTGTTTTGCATTGCTGAAAATGCTAGGGTTGCAGCTATTTCAGTAATAATTTCATTTTTAAACTGCGCTTGGGTTCCGAAGTACTCAGAGCCGCTAACATCAACCATTAGCATCAAGGTAAGTTCGCGTTCCTCTTCAAAAACTTTAACGTAAGGCTCATTATAACGGGCGGTAACATTCCAGTCTATGCTGCGCACATCGTCGCCAAACTGATATTGCCGCACTTCGCTAAAGGTCATCCCGCGACCTTTAAAAGTACTGTGATACTCGCCACCAAAAACGTGATCGCTCAAGCGTCGCGTTTTGATCTCGATTTTTCGTACTTTTTTAAGAAGCTCCTTTGTGTCCATTTCTCAAGTAGTTGGTAGAGGGTAGTTGGTAGCGAGTAGCATTTAAAACTGCTTTCTGCTACTGCTTACTTTATACTTCTTTACGGTACTTCAATTACATTGATAATCTTATTGATAATCTCTTCAGAAGTAATGTTTTCAGCTTCGGCCTCGTAGGTAATTCCAATTCTGTGGCGAAGTACGTCGTGCACAACGGCGCGAACATCTTCAGGAACCACATAGCCACGGCGGCGGATAAACGCGTAACATTTAGCGGCAGTGGCCAAGTTGATACTTCCACGTGGAGAAGCGCCAAAGTTTATAAGTGGTTTTAAATCGGCAAGTCCAAAATTTTCTGGTGTTCTGGTGGCGAAAATAATATCGAGAATGTACTTCTCTATCTTTTCATCCATATAAACCTCGCGAACAGAAGCTTGTGCTCTTAAAATTTGTTCAACAGTTGCAACTGGATTCACTTGTTCAAAACTACCTTTTAGATTTTGGCGAACAATGAGTTGCTCTTCTGCAATTTTGGGATATTTTATTACTGTTTTCAGCATAAAACGGTCAACTTGCGCTTCAGGCAACGGGTAAGTTCCTTCCTGCTCAATTGGGTTTTGCGTGGCCATTACCAAAAATGGCTTATCGAGGGTAAAAGTAGTTTCGCCAATGGTAACTTGCTTTTCCTGCATGGCCTCTAAAAGTGCTGATTGTACCTTTGCGGGAGCTCTGTTAATCTCATCTGCAAGTACAAAATTGGCAAAAATTGGACCTTTTTTAATGCTGAAATCGTTTACTTTCATGTTGTAAATCATCGTTCCCACAACATCGGCAGGAAGCAAATCTGGCGTAAACTGTATCCGGCTAAAAGTTCCGTGTACTGCTTTAGAAAGTGTGTTGATTGCCAGGGTTTTTGCAAGACCGGGAACACCTTCCAAAAGAATGTGCCCTTGCCCTAAAAGTCCGATTAAAAGCCGCTCTACCATGTGCTTTTGACCAACAATTACTTTGTTCATCTCCATGGTTAGGACGTCCACAAAAGCACTTTCGCGTTCAATTTTTTCGTTTAACGCCCCAATGTCAAAGGTCGAATTTGTATTTTCCATATTGTATTTAGATTCAATGTAGAATGCCTTAATAAAAGACGTTGCAAATTGTACATTAATTGGCAAAAACCTTGTTAACAATTGGTTAAATTAAGAAAGGGCCCGACTTAAACTTTTCTTAGTGTTTGTGGGCATCTGTTAAGATTTTTAATATTGCTGGTATAGCCTTTCATTAAACAGGCTATAAATTGTATTTTTAGAAAAAGTTAAAGCGAAATAATTTATGTAATTATTGCGCATAGAAGAAATAAAAATTAAACGAAAACATATGAAAAAGACAGCATTTATTACCGGAGCAACTTCGGGTATTGGAATGGCAACCGCAAAACATTTTGCAAAAAACGGAGTGCGATTAATTCTCTGTGGAAGGAGGGAAGAGCGATTAAAAAAGCTTTCCGATGAACTTTCGGCTTCAACCGAAGTGCTTACCTTAAATTTTGATGTTCGTAATAAAGAAGCTGTTTTTTCGGCCGTAGATTCGCTTCCGAAGCACTTTTCAGAAATAGATATTTTAATAAATAATGCTGGTAATGCGCACGGCCTGGATACTATTGAGCAAGGAAATACTGATGATTGGGACGCGATGTTAGATATAAATGTGAAGGGCTTGCTTTATGTTTCAAAGGCAATTCTTCCTAAAATGATTGAAAGAAAATCGGGCCAGATTATCAATATTGGTAGTACTGCGGGAAAAGAGGTGTACCCAAAAGGAAATGTTTATTGCGCCAGTAAACACGCCGTTGATGCCATAAACCAAGGTATGCGATTGGACCTAAACGGCAAGGGAATAAAAGTTGGCGCTATAAACCCAGGTTTGGTGGAAACCGAATTTAGCGATGTGCGATTTAAAGGCGATACCGATCGTGCCGAAAAAGTTTACCAAAACTATACGCCTTTAAAACCAGAAGATATTGCAGAGATTATATGGTTTGCCGTAACACGCCCCCCACATGTAAACATTGCAGATTTAACTGTAATGTGTTTAGATCAGGCGTCATCCACTATTGTAAACAAAGCTTCAAATTAAATGGTTCAAATAGTAGCTAAAGTTAAGGTTTGTGGATTTGAAGGTTTGAGAATTGAAAGATAATTTCTAAAGATGTTTGGAGTATAATCTAAAACGCTTCACTTCAAAAAAAGACTATAAGTGCTTCTACTGGATTTATAATGCACAGTATTTTAAAGAATCTTGACAGAATAATATTGGCTTTATATGATTTGTAGTGGATAAATTGAAGTAGAATTGTTTTGATTAATAATAAATATAGCTTTATTCTGTGTTGATTTTTGCAAATATTGATTTGGGCGGTATGTTTTGATGTTAAAACTGATTACAATTTATTCCCTAATTGGCTCCCTTCCCTTGGGGAAGGGTTGGGACTTACTGAAAATTTATAGCCGCGTCTCGTTAAACGAGATGGATGTCCTTTCTTTTAAAGGGAAGAAACTTTTACCCACTATATTTAGACATTGAACTATAATATTATAAATAATTAAAAAAATATTTTAATAAACCTGAAACCCGAAACCCGAAACCATGATCAACAAGCGTCTTCTTATTAAAAACTTACTCGCCCATAACGACGAGAGCAGTTTTTATGATAAAAAACGAAAAATTGATCTTGGCAGTAAAGAGGGAAAGGCAAAATTCTTAAAACATATTTGTGCGCTCAGCAATAGTAATCCGGCCAATAACTCGTTTATTGTAATTGGGGTTGAAGATGAAACTAATGAAATAAGGGGTGTGGATTTTTTTGACGACAGCAAGATTCAAAACCTGATAAATGCGTACCTCACAAATGCGCCTTTGATAATTTATGAAAATGTGCCTTTCCCCAATTTGCCTTCCGGAAAGGTGGTTGGTCTCGTTACAATTCGCCCACATGGAAAAATAACTTCCTTGCGTAAAAATATTTGGAAGTATTGGGGCGGCTCTATTTTTCTTCGAGACGGAAGCATTTCAATGCCAAAGGATTTTGATATTATAATTGAAGATGTTAATTCAGAAATTGTAAAATCTATTGAAAACGCCGCTAAAAACAATATAGAATTGACCTTAGATGGCGTAATGGATTTTATCAACAATCGCCATAAAGATTTAGAAAGCCATTATAAGGTTTACAAAGAGCAATTTGTGGTCTGTTGGGCAGGGAAATTGAAGAAAATTAGAGATAAAACATACTACTCGCGGGTTGATATTGAGCTGATCAATGAACAGGTGCAACTCTTTTATTCCGATCTGGACGAGGTGAGCATTGTCTTTACAGATGACTATTTTAAAACGGTAGAATATGTACATTTGGGATTGAATGAGGAATTTAAATACTATCCGTTGGAAGAGGTTACCATTCAATTTAACGAAAACGGTTCCTATCAAATGAATTCAAACCTTTTGTTTGATCCGCCACGTTTCAACAAAAAATCCCTATACCATATTTACAATGCCAACAATGCGGTAATGAAAAAGCTAAAAAAAGGAGTTCCGCTTAGTAATGCTGAAGAAAAGGATCTTCGCAACCTGCCTTCAACCTATTTAATTTGTTATTTGAATGATTTTGAGGAGGCCAAGGAAAAACTATGGGAAGCTAAAACGATTTTGCGGGAATATGATGCAAGCACCTATCAACTTACAAAGGAAGCCTTGCGAATTTTAAGAAAAGTTAGTTATAATTAATTTATGAGAACAGTTGTAATAGGAGACATTCACGGCGGGTATAAAGCCTTGAAGCAGTTAATTGAAAACGCAAACCTTCCATTGGGCACTACCTACATATTTGTTGGAGATTATGTAGATGGTTGGAGCGAATCGGCTGAGGTAATTGCATACTTAATCAATTTTTCGCAAGAGAATACCTGTGTTTTTGTTCGCGGCAATCACGATGAGTTACTCTGTAAATATTTAAAAACGGGCGATGATAACCCCATGTGGCTCAGTCAGGGCGGGGAGAGTAGTGTGCAGAGCTATTCAAAACTTTCAAAAACCGAAAAGCGCATCCACCGTCGGTTTCTTGAACGTCTTAAAAATTATCATGTTGATGAAAAAAACCGACTTTTTCTACATGCGGGGTTTACTAACCAACATGGTCCCCAAAATGAATATTACCCCAATCTGGTTTATTGGGATAGAACTTTATGGGAAATGGCTTGTGCACTGGATTCAACTATTTCAAAAGACGACAGCAGATATCCAAAGCGTTTAAAACTTTTTAAGGAAATCTACATTGGCCATACTCCTGTTACGCGGGTTGGTTATGATAAACCCGTTAATTTTGCCAATGTTTGGAACGTTGATACCGGCGCTGCGTTCAAGGGTAAAATCTCAATGTTAGATGTTGATTCTAAGGAGATATGGCAAAGTGAAGCCGTTCATTCGCTTTATCCGGACGAAAATGGCAGGAATTAAGACTTCTTTATTATAGATTTCAGCATTCCCTTACTATATTTGTTATTACCTTTAAAAATACAACATGGCACTTAAAAACATACGACTTGAAGTAATGCAAACCCTGGAAAAGGAAGTTGGCAGCTATATAGATCAATACCTTATTCCACCTGAGAAAATTTGGCAACCCACTGATCTTCTGCCTAACTTTCAAGAAGAAGGGTATATGGATGAAGTACATCAAATTCGTGAAGAAGCCAAGGAATTGGGTTATGACTTTTGGATTGTACTAGTAGGCGATATGGTTACAGAAGAAGCATTACCAACCTACGAAAGTTGGTTGATGGATATGGAAGGTATAGACCAACATGGCCGTAACAGCTGGAGCTCATGGATTCGTCAATGGACGGGTGAAGAGAACCGACACGGCGATACATTGAACAAATATTTGTATTTATCTGGAAGGGTAAATATGAGAGAGGTAGAAATAACCACGCATCATTTAATCAATGATGGTTTTGAGGTAGGTACAGGTCGCGATCCATATAGAAATTTTATCTATACCAGTTTTCAAGAGCTAGCCACTAATATTTCGCATGGTCGCGTGGGCAAAATAGCCAAAAAACGAGGGAATAAGTCACTTGCTAAAATGTGTAATCTTATTGCCGGAGATGAAATGCGTCACCATTTGGCGTATCGTCATTTTGTAAAATCAATTTTTGAATATGATGCCAGCGAAATGATGCTTGCCTTTGCCGATATGATGAAGAAGAAAATTATTATGCCGGCTCAAAACCTGCGTCAAAGTGGTGGTAAAATGGCATCTGCTTTTGATGATTTTAGTAATGCAGCACAACGTTTGGGAGTTTATACTACGTACGATTATATAGATATTCTTGAAAAATTGAATGCCCATTGGGAAATTTCAAAAATGACAAACCTTACCGATGAAGCTGAAAAAGCGCGTGACTATTTAGTTAGGTTACCATCAAGAATGCTTCGTATTGCAGACAGAATACAAATTCCTGAAGACGCAAACCGCTTTAAGTGGGTAGAACCGAATGGGATAGTGTAGTCTCCACCCAACCCTCCCAAAGAGGAGGAGCTGAAATTAAAAAAACCTCAAAGTTCTAGAACTTTGAGGTTTTTTACGTTTAAATTACTTTATTCCCCTTCTGGGGTAGTGCTTGACTTATAAATCAAACTTAATACCCTGTGCTAAAGGAAGCTCAGTTGTATAGTTGATTGTATTGGTTTGTCTGCGCATATAAACTTTCCAAGCGTCGCTTCCACTTTCGCGGCCGCCACCTGTTTCTTTTTCGCCACCAAAAGCGCCACCAATCTCGGCTCCGGAAGTTCCGATGTTTACGTTTGCAATTCCGCAATCTGAACCTTCTACAGATAGAAAACGTTCTGCTTCACGCAAGTTGTTAGTCATAATTGCAGAAGAAAGACCTTGTTTTACACCGTTTTGTAAATCTAGGGCATTTTGCAAATCGCCTTTGTATTTCATAATATACAATACAGGTCCAAAAGTTTCGTGCTGTACAATATCATAATGGTTTTCTGCTTCGGCAATAGCTGGTTTTACGTAGCATCCGCTTTCGTAGCCTTCGCCTTCCAAAACGCCACCTTCAACTAAAATTTTACCGCCTTCTTTTACCACTTCTTCCAATGCTGTTTGGTAATTTTTTACCGCGTCTTTGTCAATTAGAGGACCAACGTGGTTGTTTTCATCCAACGGATTACCAATTTTAATTTGCTTGTAGGCATCAACGATCGCATCTTTTACTTTATCATAAACATCCTCATGGATAATCAAACGACGTGTAGAAGTACAACGCTGGCCACAAGTTCCAACGGCTCCAAAAACAGCACCGATCACGGTGTTTTTAACGTTTGCATCTGGTGTAACGATAATTGCGTTGTTTCCACCAAGCTCCAATAAGGATTTTCCTAAACGCTTAGCAACCGCTTGGGCTACAATTTTACCCATTCTAATAGATCCGGTTGCAGAAATTAATGGTACGCGTTCATCATTGGTCATCATTTCACCAACTTTATAATCACCGGTAATTAAGCAAGAAAGTCCTTCTGGCAACCCATTTTCAGAAAATACGCGAGCTGCAATATTTTGACAAGCTACACTTGTAATAGGTGTTTTTTCAGATCCTTTCCAGATACATGCATCACCACAAACCCAAGCTAGCGCAGTGTTCCAAGACCATACGGCTACTGGAAAGTTAAATGCTGAAATTACACCAACAACGCCAAGCGGGTGGTATTGTTCGTACATTCTATGGCCAGGGCGCTCAGAATGCATTGTCAATCCGTGTAGCTGGCGCGAAAGACCAACTGCAAAATCACAGATATCTATCATTTCCTGAACTTCGCCCAAACCTTCTTGGTATGATTTTCCCATTTCGTAAGAAACCAATTTTCCAAGCGGTTCTTTTAAACGGCGCAATTCGTCATTAAACTGTCTAATAACTTCACCGCGTTGTGGAGCTGGCATCGTGCGCCATTCCTTAAAAGCTTTATTTGCAGTGGTTATTACTTTTTCGTAGTCTTCTTTGGTGGTAGATTTAACCTTTCCTATCAATGCGTTATCAACGGGAGAGTAAGATTCAATGATTTCACCGTTTCCGAAAAAATCCTTCCCGGTAGAAGTACCGTGGTTTATATCTTTGTTTAACCCTAGCTCTTCCAGGGCCTTATCAATTCCAAAATTTTTTGCAATTTCACTCATCAATCTTTATTTTTCTAATTAATAATCAAACGATTGCGAAATTAATAAAAATCAATGGTTATTCCTCGTCAGAAACAAAACGTTTGTCGGCTTCCATCACAGTACCGCAGTTGTCGCATGTGCGCAGCTCTTTGCTTGCGTAAAAATGCTTAAAATGCTCTAGGAAATCGGTTTCAATATTGCTCAAGGGGAAGTAAACCTCATAGAGCTTGTGGTTGCAATTGTCGCAAAACCAGAGTAGGCCATCTTCTCCTTTTAGGTCCGTGCGCTTTCGCTCAATCACCAAACCGATTGAACCGGCACTTCTGGCGGGGGAATGCGGTACTTTTCCTGGGTGTAGATACATATCGCCTGGCCCGAGTTCCATTACTTTCTTTTCGCCGTTTTCTTGAATGGCCACCTGGATATTGCCTTCCAATTGATAAAAAAGCTCTTCAGTTTCGTTATAGTGATAATCCTTACGGGCGTTTGGTCCAGCAACAATCATGACAATATAATCGCCAGAATCCACATAAAGGTTCTTGTTTCCCACGGGTGGTTTCAACTTATCCCGATTTTCTTCTATCCATTTATTGAGGTTGAAAGGTTTTTTGATTGCCATTGTTTGTATATTTAAGGTCGTGTTTGTTTCAGTAAAGTATTATGGCGATATAGATTTTAAGAAGCATTTATGCGTCATTTCAAATCATAATCGGTATAACTGATTAGTAAAAATACGGGAAAATGCTTTAAATGAAAAAGGAATGAAGAAAAGAAACAAGACCGCTATGCTTTTGGAATCGCTATGCTTTTGGAATCAAGAAACAAGACTTGATTCTTAGCGTATTGAAATTTGAATCACAATTTTACGATTGTGCTAAATATCAAAGTTAGACCTTATGAATTAAAAATTAGCACCTCACATTTATCAAAAAATAATTATGAAAAAGATCTTATTTTACTTTATCACTATCATCGTAATAATAGCCTGCGACAACAGAGAAAAATCTGTCGCCGAAAAACCAAAGCCTTCAAACAGCACTTCAGCAGAGAAAGATAACTTCGGAATTGTAATTCACGGCGGCGCAGGTACAATCCTGAAAGAAAACATGAGTGATTCTCTAGAAACAGCTTATAAAACTAAACTAAAGGAAGCTATTATGGTAGGTCATGAAGTTTTAAAAAACGGTGGCACTTCTATGGAAGCCGTTACTAAAACCATCAACGTAATGGAAGATTCGCCACTTTTTAACGCTGGAAAAGGGGCGGTTTTTACACACGAAGGAAGAAATGAGCTTGACGCTTCCATAATGGATGGCGCTACGCTGAATGCTGGTGCAGTGGCAGGAATTCGGCATATCAAAAACCCTATTGATCTGGCTCGGGACGTTATGGGAAAAAGCGATCACGTTCTGCTTTATGGAGCAGGAGCCGAAGAATTTGCGAAAAGTTTGGATTATAAAATGATGGATACCTCATATTTTTATACGCAAAATAGGCACAGGTCTTTACAAAGGATTTTGGAGAGGGAAACGGCCTTTCGGCACACTCCTTCGGAGCATTCAGGGGCCTTAGCTCGGTTGAAATCGAACAATTTTGAAGATCCGTATATAAAAGATTCAAAGTTTGGGACTGTAGGTTGTGCTGCGCTCGATAAACACGGTAATCTTGCTGCGGGAACCTCAACTGGCGGAATGACCAACAAACGCTGGAACCGAATTGGAGATTCGCCAATTATCGGGGCTGGAACCTATGCCAATAATGCCACTTGTGCGGTTTCTTCTACTGGTTGGGGCGAATTTTTTATTCGATCGGTGGTTGCGTATGATATTTCTGCCTTGATGGAATACAAGGGATTGAGCCTCCAAGAGGCCGCGCGGGAAGTAATTCAGAAAAAAGTGCCAGATTTAGGAGGTGATGGTGGTATTGTTGCCATCGATAAAGATGGAAATGTAGCGATGGAATTCAATACTGCCGGGATGTACCGTGCCACGATGAATTCTGAAGGAGAATTGGTAATTGGGATTTATGATAAAGAGTAGGAAATGGGGCTAAAGCCCCCTAATATCTTGCTTTTTATCCCCCAGCTGAAGCTGGGGACAATGTTAAAACAAACTCTGAAATAAGGATTGCGTTTTGTCGTGTTTTAGTCATTGCCCCGTGCTTTAGCTATTGCCCCGTGCTTTAGCCCGGGGTTCACAAGCTCAGGTTGTGCATGGGCTTTAGCCCAACCCGCACATTGAAGATTAATAAAAGGATTGGGCTAAAGCCCAGTTTTAAACACCCAATCTTAACCCCCAGCTGAAGCTGGGGGCATTCAAAAAAAATAGCAACAGTTTAGAATAACCCTGCGGCTTTAGCCATTGCCCCGTGCTTTAGCCCGGGGGTTAAAATGTTCGATGCCTTCACGGGCTTTAGCCCAACTCCCTTCCCCTGAATAAATCAAATCGCTAAAACCTAAAATTAATCTATACCAATGAAGCAAAATTATTGGAATAACCTCTCGGCTTTAACCATTGCCCCGTGCTTTAGCTCGGGGAAAAAAATCTTCAAAGAAAAGGGGCTTTAGCCCCATCCCTTTCCGAATTCCAACTTTTTCTGGAACACCAATTGCAGTACATCCATTTTTCCATTACTTTTAAATTTTCCAAAAATTGCCTTTATGAAACACCTTCACCGTTTATTGATTCTTTCTTTAGTGATACTTGTCGCTTCTTGTGAGGACAATAACAAGCATTCAGAAACCGATAACTTGTTTAAATTTAAAGATTATATTTCATATAACACTTATGGAAATAAATCGGTGGCCACGGATATTCGCATTGAACTGGCAAATCCGCTGGAGCAGTTTGAAATGACTCAGGAACTTGAGGCCGAAGACTATTTGAGTATTTCTCCCAATACCAAGGGGAAACTAATAGTTGAAAACGGAAAAACCTTAATTTTTCAGCCTTCGGAAAATTTAAAACCCGATACGGAATACAGCGTTACGGTAAAACTCGGAAAACTTTACGAAGACATTTCAAAAGAATTCAAAACCTACACTTTCAGTTTCCACACCATTACGCCCAATTTTAAAGTCGATTTGGATAAACTGCAGTCCTACAGCAAGAAATTTCAATATGTCAATGCCTCCATCGAAGCCTCGGATGTTATTTCGTTAGAAAAGGCGAAGCAATTGGTTTCCGCTTCGCAAGATGGCAATACCTTAAAGCTGGAATGGAACGCTGAAGCAGCCGATGCACAATACTTTAACTTCACCATAGATAGTATCAACAGGAAAATGGACGACTCTGAAATTCTTATCAAATGGGATGGTAAACCTATTGGGGCCGAAAGCAAGGGCGAAAATACGTTTAAGATTCCGGGGCAAAACAATTTTACTATCGTTGATATTGGTAGCACAATAGCACCTTCAGCAGTATTGAGCATTAACTTCTCCGATCCGTTAAAACAAGATCAAGACTTTGCGGGATTGGTAACTATGGAAAAGACCAATAATCTGCGATATGAGGTTGATGGCAATGTATTAAATGTATATCCGCCAAATCGCGTGGTGGGTAATGTAAAAGTGACAGTTTTCACGGGAATTAAAAACATGGAGGGCATTGGTTTAAAAAATGAATTTTCTGAATTGGTTTCCTTTGAGCAATTAAAACCTGCTGTACGCATGATTTCAAAAGGGGTAATTCTCCCAAACTCTACTTCAACGCCTGTTTATTTTGAAGCGGTAAACCTTTCCAAAGTTGATGTTAGGGTTATAAAAATTTATGAAGACAATGTGCTGCAGTTTCTTCAAAACTATAATTTAAATGATCGGAATACGTATGATATTCGTCGTGTTGGAAGACGAATTGCCAAAAAAACCATTTCGTTAAAAAACGAGGGCTTGGGGAATAATGATACTTGGAAAGCCTATGCCGTGAATCTCTCGGAATATTTTAAGGCAGATCCCGGAGCTATATACCAACTGGAGTTTAGTTTCAAAAAAGATTACATCACGTATGATTGTGCCCAATCTGCTTCTACGGAAGTCAGTAGCGGGGAGAATGACAATAGTGATTATTATGAGCAAAACACTAATTATGAAGCGGATTCTTTTGAAGATGAAGAGCTTCGCGAACAACGCTATTGGGATAATGAGCTTTATAGTTGGCGAAACTATGCCTATAATTGGAAGCAGCGCGACAACCCGTGCCATCCTGCTTATTATAATCAGGATCGCGTAGTAACTGCCAATATTTTGGGATCAGACTTAGGGATGATTGTAAAAAAGGGAAGCAATCGCTCGTATCATTTTGTAACCACCAACCTCATTTCAGCAAAACCGGAAGGCGACGTGAAAATCAAGCTTTTCAACTATCAACAACAACCTATTGCAACTGTTACATCGCAAAGTGATGGAATGACCCTTTATGACGGCAATAAAAATGTAGCCTTTGCCGTGGCCCAAAAAGGCAATAATTTTGCTTACGTAAAGCTGGAGGACGGCAATGCGCTTTCCATGAGTAATTTTGATATCTCAGGGAAAAAACTTCAAAAAGGCTTAAAAGGATATACCTACACCGAACGTGGTGTTTACCGCCCAGGAGACAGCATCCATCTCACTTTTGTCTTAAATGACAACGCCAACCCACTACCAAAAAACCATCCTGTTACCCTTTCGGTAACGGACGCCCGTGGAAAACTCGTCCAACGAACGACGTTAAATAATACAACCAAAAATTCCTCCCCTTTTTTAAGGGGGGGTGCCGAAGGCGGAGGGGTTTCGGGGGGAGATGCCGAAGGCAGAGGGGGACCGGGAGTTCAGGAGGGATTCTATTATTTCCCAATTGCAACCGATGCTTCTGCACCCACTGGAAACTGGAATGCTACAATTACGGTTGGCGGTGCTCAATTTAGCCATACTTTAAAGGTGGCAACGATAAAACCTAATCGATTAAAGATCAAGTTAGATTTTGAGGATGAAATTCTCGATGCAACAAAGCCTGTAAAAGGAACAGCAAGCGCTATGTGGCTTCATGGCTCGCCAGCTCGCAATTTGAAAATTGATATGACCGCAACACTTCGGGCAAGCAGTTCGGCATTTCCAAAATATTCGAAATATAACTTTATTGACCCCATTCGAAAATTTAGTGAGGTGGAAATTCCTGTTTTAGATGCGCAACTTTCTTCGGAAGGAAGTACTTCTTTTAGCAAGAATCTGGAAGTTGGAAAAAACGCTCCTGGAATGTTAAAAGCTACTTTTCTTACGAAAGTATATGAAGGTGGCGGCGATTTTTCTATGGATATTTTTTCAAAGGATTTAGCCCCATTCTCACATTTTGTCGGTTTGAAATCACCAGAAGCAGGGCGTTACGGCTCTTATTTTACGGATGAAAACACCACTTTTGATGTTATTTCTGTCAATGCACAAGGCAAACCTACTGCCAATCGAGACCTTGAAGTAAAAGTATTTCAGATTGAATGGCGTTGGTGGTGGAATCGCGGTTCAGACAATCTTTCTACTTATGAAAACGCTACGGTGCACAAACCAGTAAAGGAATTCAATATTAAAACTGATGGTTCTGGGAAAGGGAAATTCACAGTCAATATTCCAAATGAAGAAAGGGGAAGGTACTTGATTCGCGTTATCGATAAACAATCCGGTCATGCCACGGGTCGCGTTACTTACTTTTATAAAAACTGGTCGCAGCGACCAAGCGATGGCGATGCCGAAAGTGCCAAAATGCTGGTGTTTGAAGCAGATAAGGAAAAATATAATGTTGGCGAGGAGGCAGTTATAACCTTTCCTTCGGGAAGTGGTGGCAAGGCATTAATTAGCGTTGAGAATGGTACTGAAGTTTTGGAAACACATTGGATTGAAACCAAAAAAGGAGAAACCAAGGCCGTCATTAAACTTACTGAGGAAATGGCGCCCAATATTTATGTGAATATCTCCTTGCTTCAGCCGCACAATCAGACAAAAAACGATTTGCCAATGCGGCTCTATGGGGTGATTCCCATTACGGTTGAAGATGCCTCAACCATTCTTTACCCAAAGATTACAATGCCAAAAGTTTTAAAACCAGAGGAGAAATATACCGTAAAGGTTTCCGAGGAAAATAACAGCCCCATGACCTATACTTTAGCTGTTGTTGATGAAGGCTTATTAGATTTAACCCGTTTTGCAACTCCTCCAATCCACGAGGCTTTTTACAGTCGTGAAGCGCTTGGCGTGAAAACTTTTGATATGTTCGATTATGTAATTGGTGCATACTCCGGCAGTGTGGATAATATTTATGCAATTGGTGGAGGCGATGCTGCTTTGGGTGCAAAAAACCGAAAGGCAGACCGTTTTAAACCCGTTGTAAAATATCTAGGGCCATTTGAACTCGCGGCAGGGAAGACCGCAGCCCATGATTTATTGATGCCAAATTATGTAGGTTCGGTCCGGACTATGGTAATTGCGGGCGACAACTCCAAAAGTGCCTATGGTAATGCAGAAGAAACTACGCCCGTTCGCACACCGCTTATGGTGTTGGCTTCGCTTCCGCGGAAATTATCACCAGGTGAAACTGTTACCCTTCCCGTTACCGTTTTTGCTATGGAAAACAAAGTTAAAAATGCTACGATAACGGTAAAAACTGGTGATGCCTTAAAACCGATTAATGGTGCTTCAAAAACTGTTTCATTTAGTGAACCAGGAGAACAGATTGTAAACTTTGAATTTGACGTTCTACCGACCAACGAATTCCAGACCATTGAAGTTAAAGCTTCAGGCAACGGCGAAAAAGCGAATTATAAGGTTGAAATTGATGTGGAAAACCCGAATCCTATTTCACAAAAAGCCACTGATTATACCTTGGAAGCAAATGCAACACAGACCATAGATTTTGAAACTTTTGGCGTTCCTGGAAGCAATGTTGCCACTATTGAGTTTTCAACCTTGCCGCCAATGAATTTTGGTAAGCGAATGGAATGGCTTATCAATTATCCATACGGATGTTTGGAGCAGACTACCTCAGCAGCGTTTCCGCAGTTGTTTTTAGCGGACATTTTTGATATTCCGTATGACAAAAAGCGAAAAATAGAGAAAAATGTGAAGTCAGCCATCCAGCGTCTCGGAAGATTTCAGCTTGCCAACGGCGGACTCACTTACTGGCCCGGTGAACGCGAAGCCGATGACTGGAGCACTACCTATGCGGGGCATTTTATGTTGGAAGCCAAACAAAAGGGATATGCGCTTCCTATTAGTTTTATGAGCAATTGGTTACTATATCAACAAAATGCTGCCAGACAATGGCGAAACAGCTATGCAGTTTATAACTCCAGTTTAACACAGGCGTACAGGCTTTATACCTTGGCTTTGGCTGGAAAACCAGAGCTTGCTGCAATGAACCGTCTTCGGGAAAGCAAAGAATTGAGCAATAATGCCAAATGGCGACTGGCCGCGGCATATGCTTTAGCCGGGAAGAAAAATGTGGCAGAGCAGATTGCCCAAACGGCAAACATCAATTTTGTGCCCAAGCAAGCTGACTATTACACCTATGGTTCACCTTTTAGAAATCGCGCTATGGCGCTGGAAACCATGGTTTTGCTGGATAATGCAAAACAACGCAGTTTGGCAGAATCAGTAGCCAAGAATTTATCTTCCAGCCGTTGGTACAGCACGCAGGAAACAGCTTATGGCTTGATTGCCATGGCGAAAATGGTGGAGAAGAACGGCGGTAAAGCCATGGAACTCACTTTCACAAATGGTGGAAAAACGGTTGAAGTTAAAACAGATCGTGCCATTGCACAGCGAGATCTATCTTTTGTGATGGGCGGCAATTCAGTATCAGTAACCAATAATAAGGGGAATGTGGTTTACGTTACCCTTTCGCAACAGGGAAAACTGCCTTTGGGCGATGAACTTGCTGAACAGCGAAACCTTTCACTAAAATCACAATATCTGGATGGTGCCGGAAAACCTTTGGATGTATCCACGTTACGCCAAGGAACCGAAATCGTTGCAAAAGTGAGTGTTACGAATACTTCGGATGATAGGATTAATAACGTTGCCTTGACAAAGATTTTCCCAAGTGGTTGGGAGATTGTAAATACCAGTTTTAGTGAATTGGGCGGCGGGGCAAGCGGAAACGCGCGTTATACTGATATACGTGATGACCGCGTGAATTTCTTTTTCAACTTGAACACAAATGAAACTAAAACGTTCACCGTTAAATTGAATGCTTCCTATTTAGGAACCTATTATTTACCGGGAACGCAGGTTGAGGGAATGTATGACAACTCCTATTTTGCTCGAAATAAGGGAATCTGGGTAAAAATTGCCGAATTTTAACTTTGACAAAGTTTCAAACTTTGTCAAAGTTCCGCTCCATAAAGCAATTAAAAGTAACAGTGTCATGCTGAGCTTGTCGAAGCATTCTGGTAAACAAAATCGAGGTGCAGTAGAACAAGGTCTTCGACGGGTTTAGACTGACACAAGATGCTTAATTAACTACGAACATAACTTGAAAATACAATTTTTATATTCTTTTATAAAATACCACAAAATAAAACTCAGCGTCCTGCTAGTTTTATTCTTTGTGTGGTTCTTTTGTCTGCCCTCGCCATTATTTGATGTTCCCACTGCAACAATAGCCGAAAGTAGCAACGGGCAAATGCTGGGTGCACGAATTGCCGATGATGGGCAATGGCGTTTTCCACAAATGGATTCGGTGCCGGAACGGTTTGAGAAGTGTATCCTGTACTTTGAGGATGAGTATTTTTATTGGCATCCCGGATTTAATCCTATTGCCATTTCAAAAGCGCTTTGGAATAATCTTACCACCGATTCTCGACGAGGCGGAAGTACAATTACACAGCAAGTAATTCGGCTTTCAAGAAAAAATAAAAAACGAACCTATTTTGAAAAACTGATTGAAATCTTTCAAGCAACCCGTTTGGAAGCAGGTTATTCAAAGAAATCAATCCTGAGTTTTTACGCTTCCTACGCACCTTTTGGTGGAAATGTGGTTGGATTAGAAACTGCTTCTTGGCGTTATTTTGGCATTCCCGCTAGCGAATTGAGTTGGGGGCAATCTGCTGCTCTGGCCGTGCTTCCGAATGCGCCATCGTTAATATTCCCAGGTAAAAATGAAGCTATTCTGAAGAAGAAAAGAGATACATTATTGTTAAAACTCTTCAATAATAATGTAATTGATAAAACCACCTATCAACTAGCTTTAGACGAAAACCTCCCGGGAAAACCAATGCCTTTGCCAGAATTTGCATCGCATTTAACCGAAAAAATCAGAAAGGAACATCGTGGAAATCGCCAAAAAACTACTATTGATTTTGCGCTTCAAAAAAAGTTGAACAACATTGTAAAAGAGCATCATTATGTGTTGAGTCAGAATGAAATTCACAATATTGCGGTTTTGGTGATGGATGTTGATACCCGTGAAGTTTTGGGGTATGTGGGTAATTCGCCAACAACTCGAGAGCACAATAATTATGTAGATATTATTGAACGATCACGAAGTACGGGCAGTATATTAAAACCTTTTCTTTTTGCCTCGGTTTTGGATGCCGGAGAAATACTTCCAAACACTTTGGTGGCCGATGTTCCTACAACGGTAAATGGTTATAGTCCTGAAAATTTCGACAAAAAATTTAATGGTGCGGTGCCTGCGAGCTTAGCCTTGTCGCGTTCGTTGAATATTCCTTCGGTTAGAATGTTACGTGATTTTGGGCTGCAACGCTTTTATAATATTCTGGCAAAAACCAATCAAAAAGCTGTTGATAAACCGGCCGATTATTATGGATTATCAATGATTCTTGGCGGCGCAGAAAGCAGTTTGTGGGATATTACAAAGGCTTATGCGGGAATGGCTTCAACCTTAAACTTCTTCAATAATTCTTCTAGTGAATATAGAGAAAATGAATTTATCGATCCTGTTTATGTTAAGGGGCATGACAAAATTGACCCAATAGCTATCGAGATTGGAAAAACTAAACAAAACCCTGCTGTTTGGAATGCAGGTGCCATTTATAAAACTTTTGATGCCATGCAAAACGTAAATCGGCCTTTGGGTGAAGAAAGCTGGGAGTTTTTTACAAGTAGCCAACCTATTGCTTGGAAAACCGGAACAAGTTATGGGTTTAAAGATGCTTGGGCGGTTGGCGTTACCCCTAAATATGCAATCGGGGTTTGGGCAGGCAACGCAACTGGAGAAGGTAGACCAGGATTAACTGGTATTCAAGCCGCAGCGCCCATTTTATTTGATGTATTGAATATTTTACCGAAAAGCGGTTGGTTTCAAATTCCTTATGATGAATTGATTGAAACTGAAATTTGTACAAAAAGCGGCCATTTGGCGAGTGTTTTCTGTGAAGAGACGCAAATGGAATGGATTCCAAAAAACGGAATACGCACCGAAGCTTGTCCGTATCATCAAAAGGTGTTTTTGAACGAGACTGAAAATTATCGCGTTAATTCGTCTTGTTATCCGCTTTCAAGAATGGTGCAAAAAAACTGGTTTACACTTCCGCCGGTAATGGAGTATTATTATGCCTCGCTTCATCCAGAATATAAGCCGTTACCACCGTTTGCACCTGGATGTTTAAAAGCCGGGGAAAGCTTGATGGCTTTTATTTATCCAAAGCGTAACGAAACAGTACTGCTTCCGAAGAACTTTGAAGAAAATATAAATGAAGTGATTTTTAAACTAGCGCATCGTTCCCCGGAAAACACCGTGTATTGGTATTTAGATTCAGAATATATCGGTAAAACTGAGACTTTTCATGAGTTGGCTGTTTCGCCTAAACCTGGAACCTATATTTTAACAGTTGTGGATAGTGAAGGGAACGAAATGAAAGAGAACATAAAGATTGAGGTTATTCAATAAAAAAAGAGACTACTTTTACCGTAGCCTCTTTATAGTTTAACTTCTGAAGAAATTATTGCTTTACGAAACGTATAGCGTTTGCTTTATTATCAGAATTAAGTTTTAAAACGTAAGTACCGGGGGCCAATGCTGAAACATTGATAGTACCAACTTTTTGAATTTCGGTGGAAATTACTCTTTTACCCAACACATCAAAAACGTCAATTTGATACGTTGAGGTAGCATCGTTCAATTCTAGCGTTAGTTGATCTGTTGCAGGGTTGGGATAAAGATTAAATTCAAGATTTTGAAAATCTTCGGTTCCTACCATTCCATCATTTAGGAAACGTGTAACCACAAATTCTGAATCGGATCCTGAAGCAGTATATGAATAGCCAGCAACAATAATTTTTTCATCTGCTTGAAGAGCAATAGCTTCTCCATAATCTTCACGACCATTTACGTCAATACTTGTCATGCCCTCGTCTCCAAAGCTAAAATCGGGGAAACCATCTGTATCAAACCTAACCAAAGCCGAGTTGTATTCGCCGTTTAATACTGTAGATCCAACCAAAACAGGCTTTTCATCGGCCTGCAAAACCATTTCAGAAGTATAGTTTGCGCCATCTACCAAGCGTGCAGTACCAACTCCGTTATCTCCATAAGAAGTGTCAAGACTACCATTAGTATTCAATTTAGCTACAAAAAAGTCGTGTCGTTGTTGGGCGTTTGCGATCCATTTATGACCAGCAATCAAAATTTTTCCATCACTCTGTATTGCAATACTTTCACCAAAATCGTTCCAGTCACCTACATTAAAAATCACCTTCCCATTTGTTCCAAAGGAGCTATCTGGATTACCGTCGGCAGTAAGTCTTGCGGCAGTTATTTGAAAACGATTATCGGTATTATGGGCAAATCCGGAGATTACAACTTTGTCGTCATTTTGAATTGCTATATCTGTGGCAAAACTCTCAGCATTTTCAAAGATAAAAGTGTACCATCCATTTATACCAAAAGTTGAATCTACGCTACCGTCAGCATTGAATTTGGCTACTGCGAAATTATTATCTCTGTAACCAGCCACTATTATTTTACCATCGTCTAATAATGAGATTTTTTCAGATACATCGGCTTCGGATGTTATAATATGAGCAATACCATTTGTTCCGAAAGTATCATCAAAGCTGCCATCCTCATTAAGACGAACCAGTGCAAAATTTCCAGATTCATTGTCCCAAGTACGTCCGCCAATAACAATTTTTCCATCGGGTTGCTGTGCTAGGTCCATAATGAAGGATTTAACCGCGCCTACGTTAAAGTGCAAGTTTCCGCCGTTGCCGAAAGATGAATCTAGAGATCCGTCTGTGTTATACCTGGCGATTGCCATTCTAAAGTCTGCTGGAGTTCCAGCATTGCCAGCCACTACTATTTTTCCGTCGGCTTGGACTATTGTAGCTTCAGCAAAATTGTAGTTTGGGTCTATTGCCGTTGTGACAATTCCGTCCGTTCCAAACGTGGGGTCAAGGGTGCCTGGTTGGGCTAAAGTAACCGATGTGGTCACTATTAATAGAAGTAGGGTGTAAAGTTTGTTCATGATAAAATATAAGTTTGTTAAATTATTTGGCAAAGATATTAACTTCATAAACCTACCCTATAAAAAATAGATGTTTAATAGCTTGAAAATAAGTAAGGTATAGATTTATGCATTGTGGTATTTATATAAATCATTCCGTTTGGAAATACGGAATCTGAATGAGACTCCCAATTTGTTAGGTTTTCTTAATTTTTAATGCCAATCACTTAGATATGAAGTATTTTTCTATAAGCTAAAAAATATTAACAAAAATTTAAACTCTGTTTGGTTCGGTTTTTTGCGAACCAGCACTATCTTTGCCGCTTTGTTAATAAATTTAGATGTTTTGAATAGGAGGAATGAACTAATTGAAAAAATGGGCGTGCACTTGGAGAGTAAGGAACAATTAGCTCCTTTGGCCGCTCGTATTCTTGCAAATCTGGTGTTGAAAGGCAGAAAAGGAGAAACATTTGAGAATCTTGTCTGTGATCTTAAAGCGAGTAAAAGCACCATATTTACACATCTTACAACATTACAGGCTTCGCATAGGATCACCTATTACACCAAACCAGGCGATCGTAAAAAATATTTCATATTAAGTCCGAATGCTCTAATCAGATCCATGGATGAGATACTTCAGAATTGGAAAGATGAGCGTGAAATTCATATAGAAATTGTCAATTATAAAAAAGATGTCAACAAGGATTTACCTGAAGACTCTGATGAACGATTTGATTTAGGTTTCCACAATGAATATTTAAACTATTTGGAGCAGGCCAAAATCCTGATGGAAAACCTGAGAACTCGATTAATTGAAAACCATAATCACCACTAATATAATTTAAAATGAAAAAAATACAATTCACTTATTTGCTTTCCGGTATGGTGGGCATTTGTTTATTTTTTGTGAGCTGTGGCAATGATAAAGGCCAAGCGCAACAAGCACCGCAGGCAATGCCTTATCCTGTGGTTACCATTCCTACGGAAACGGTAACAGCATATACTACGTACCCTACGAGTTTAGAGGGTATCGTAAACAGTGAAGTGCGCGCAAAAACGTCTGGATATCTTACTGATGTGTTGGTTGATGAAGGGCAAAAAGTGAGGAAAGGCCAAACACTTTTTAAGTTGGAAACTCAGTCTTTAAGTCAGGATGCCGCAGCTGCAAAAGCAAATGTTAATGCTGCGCAGGTTGAGGTTGATAAACTAAAGCCTCTTGTGGAGAAAAATATTATTAGTGGTGTGCAGTTGGAAACCGCCAAAGCAAAATTAGCCCAAGCCAAAAGCGGCTATAACGCTATTGCCGCTAATATTGCTTATGCTACTGTAAAAAGTCCGGTAGATGGTTATGTAGGTTCTATTCCTTTTAGAGAAGGAGCCTTGATTAGTCCTACTTCGCAAGTTCCATTAACCACGGTAGCCGATATTGATAAAATTTACGCTTTCTTTTCCTTAAATGAAAAAGCCTATTTAGATTTTATTGAAACCAATGAAGGAAAAACATTGGAAGATAAAATTAAAAACTTACCTAAAGTTCGTTTAATATTGGCCAATGGTAGTCTTTATGACCAAGAAGGTACGATAGAAACGATAAACTCGCAAGTAGATCCTTCTACGGGAACAGTGTCGTTTAGAGCGGTTTTTGACAATCCAAATCGTATGTTGTCAAGTGGTTACAGTGGTAAAATACAACTTCCAAAACAGTATGATGATGCCATCGTAGTGCCTGCTGCTTCTACTTACGAAAGACAAGGGGTTACATACGTATATAGAGTACAGGGAGATACCTTAGCGGTTTCAAACTCGATAAATATTTTGGATCGTGTAGATAATATTGTTGTGGTTAAGGACGGGATAAAACCCGGTGAAAAAATTGTGGCCAAAGGCGTAGGGAAGTTACGGGATAAAACACCCATTGTTGCACAACCTGTAGCATTTGATAGCATAGCAAAAGGATTAGACAAAGTATTCAAATAAGAAGAAACTATGATCAAGAAGTTTATTGAACGACCCGTTCTATCGAGTGTCGTTTCCATTATCATATTAATATTAGGGGTTTTAGGTATAACTGCCTTGCCCACCACCCAATACCCTGAAATTGCGCCGCCTACAGTCCAGGTTTCCACAAATTATCCAGGAGCAAATGCCGCTACGGTTCTTGAAAGTGTGATTGTACCTATCGAGGAGCAAATTAACGGGGTTGAAGGGATGACGTATATTACCTCTACTGCAAGTAATAACGGTAGCGCAAGTATCAATGTGTTTTTTGATCAAGACGTAGATCCAGATATTGCCGCAGTAAACGTGCAGAACCGTGTTGCCCGTGCAAGTGCATTGTTGCCTTCAGAAGTTACCCAGTCTGGGGTTATTACCCAAAAGCAGCAGACTAGCGCCTTGATGTTTCTTACCGTGTATTCTGAAAATGAAGATTATGACGGTACGTACATCCAAAACTATTTGAACATTAACGTACTGCCAGAACTAAAAAGGATTAATGGAGTTGGTGGGGTAAATGTATTTGGAAGTAAGGATTACGCAATGCGTATCTGGTTAAAACCAGAAAAATTGGCGGCATATAAACTAGAACCGTCAGATGTAACAGCGGCAATTAGAGAGCAAAGTAGAGAAGCTGCTGCTGGTTCGTTAGGGCAAAACGACGCCCAGTCTTTTGAATATGTTCTTACCTATAGCGGTAGGTACAAAGAGGCTTCACAATATGAAGATATTGTTATTAAATCTTTAGGCAACGGAAAATTCCTTACCCTAAAAGATGTTGCAGATGTTGAATTAGATGCTCAAAACTATGGGTCTATTTCGTTTACCAATGGAAATCCGGGGGTAAGTATGGCAATTTATCAAACTGCAGGTTCTAACGCGCAGGAAATTATCCGTACCGTTCACGAGAAGTTTGAAGAAATGCATAAAGACTTCCCAACGGGACTAAAGTATATTGTTAACTTCGATTCAAACGAGTTTTTGGAAGCCTCCATCAGCAAGGTAATAACCACACTTATTGAAGCATTTATTTTAGTGTTTATCGTGGTGTTTATCTTCCTTCAGGACTTTAGATCTACATTAATTCCGGCAATTGCAGTTCCGGTTTCTATTGTAGGAACTTTCTTTTTCCTAAATCTCTTTGGATACTCCATTAACCTGCTTACGCTTTTTGCGCTTGTACTTGCCATTGGAATTGTGGTGGATGATGCTATTGTTGTGGTGGAAGCCGTGCACGCCAAGCTTGAGGAAGGAGCGGAAAACGCTTTGAAAGCAACGCATTCTGCAATGGATGAGATTACGGGAGCTATTATATCCATTACCTTGGTTATGGCAGCAGTATTTATTCCTGTAACGTTTATTACGGGGCCTACCGGGGTTTTCTATGAACAATTTGGGGTAACACTAATTGTAGCTATTGCAATTTCGGCCGTAAATGCGCTTACCTTGAGTCCGGCATTATGTGCTATTTTCCTAAAATCTCATGACGAAAAAGATAAAAACAAGAATTTTTTAGATCGGTTTTTCAGTAAATTCAATACGGCATTTACCGTAACTACTAATAAATATGTAAGATCGCTAGGGTTTTTATATAAACACAAATGGATTACAGTTTTATTCCTTGGTGTGTGTGTGGCCGGTATTGTTTGGGCATCAAATACAACTCCTACTGGATTTGTGCCTGATGAGGATAGAGGCTTAATTTTAGCCAATATTGAATTGCCCGCTGGAGCATCTTTAGATAGAACTGTAGCCGTTACGCAAGAACTAGGTGAAAAAATGAAAGATGTTCCTGGAATTAGTGACTTTTCACTAGTTAATGGTTTCAGTATTATAAGTGGTTCTGGTAGTAACTATGGTATTAGTTTTATAAAACTGGATAATTGGGAAGATAGAAAAGAAGATAGTAAATCGGTGGAAGCTATTACAGGGAAGCTTTTCCAGATAGCTGCAACCATTCCCGATGCTAAAATTCTCTTCTTTCAACCGCCAAGTGTGCCAGGATTCGGAATTTCATCTGGCTTTGAAATGAAGGTTCTAGATAGAATGGGAGGCAGTTTTAACGATCTAAGTGCCGTAACCCAAACCTATTTGCAAGAACTAATGCAGCGGCCGGAAATAATGTATGCCCAATCTTCATTTAATACAGATTATCCGCAATACGAAATAGATGTAGATATTGCCAAAACTAAGGAAGCAGGAATAAGCGTGAGCTCCATTCTTACAACCTTACAAGGATATATAGGAAGTATTTACACAGCCGATTTCTCCCGCTACGGAAAACAATATCGCGTCTTTGTTCAAGCCTTGCCTGAAGATAGAGCCACGGTTGGAAGTTTGAACCAGATATTTGTGAGAAATTCGCAAAATGAAATGGCGCCAATTACTGAGTTTATCAACTTAAAACGAGTTTATGGACCTCAATCGGTAACGCGATTCAACCTCTTTAACTCGGCAAGTGTAAACGGGGCGGCCGCTCCTGGATATTCTTCCGGTGATGCAATTAATGCGGTACAGGAAGTGAGTAGCTCCTTGCCGCAGGAATATTCTGTTGCGTTCTCTGGCCTTACGCGGGAAGAGATTTCAGCAGGAAACCAGACCACCTTTATCTTTATTCTGGTAATATTATTTGTGTACTTTATTCTAGCAGCACAGTACGAAAGCTATATGATTCCGTTTTCAGTAATATTTTCAGTGCCAATTGGTGTATTTGGAGCCTATATTGTTACAAAATTCGCTGGCTTGGAAAACAACGTTTTCTTCCAGATTGCACTTATAATGCTTATCGGACTTCTTGCTAAAAATGCAATTTTAATTGTGGAATTCGCAATACAGCGGCGACGAAATGGTTTTACGCGCCTAAATGCTGCATTAGATGGTGCCAAGGCTAGACTTCGTCCTATCTTGATGACATCCCTTGCATTTATTGTAGGGTTATTACCCTTGGTTTTTGCCTCTGGAATTGGCGCACGTGGTAACAGAGCCATTGGTACAGGAGCCGTTGGTGGATTGCTTATTGGTACAATATTCGGAGTATTTGTAATTCCTATTCTCTATATCTTTTTCCAATGGGTACAAGATAAAATAAGCAAAACTCCAGATAAAATAGAAAAAGTAGCTGAAGATGAAAACTAAAAGAAATCGGTATATGAAATTTATAAAAGGAGGTGCGTTAATGCTGGTTTTCCTATCGCTTCAATCTTGTTTTGTTGCAAAGGAATACACCCGGCCAGAAACAGTGGTGGAATCACAAAATTTCCGTACAGACCAGTTGCCACAAGACAGTTTGTCCGTGGCTACACTATCCTGGAAAGAGATTTTCACAGATCCAATTCTTCAAGATTATATTGAAGAAGGCCTCACTAACAATATGGATATCCGTATTGCGCTAAAACAAATTGCAATTGCAGAGGCATACGTAAAACAGGGAAAGGCAGGTTATTTTCCTACTTTGAATGGAACGGCAAGGGCAACGCATCAGGAATTTTCCGAGAGTAGCCAATTTGGCTCACAAATGTCATCCGCAGATCAGTTTGATGTTGCGGGCGGACTTTCCTGGGAAGCGGATATTTGGGGGAAAATTAGAAGCAGCAAACGCGCTTCAGATGCTGCGTACCTACAAACCGTTGCAGCGCATCAGGCTGTAAAAAGCAGGTTGGTGGCCAATATAGCAGCTACTTACTATCAGCTTTTGGCAATAGATGAACAAATACGCGTTACAGAAGAAACGATAGAAACTCGTACCAAAGGTTTAGAGACAACCATAGCTTTGAAAGAGGCTGGAAACGTTACTGAAGTTGGCGTAAAACAAACAGAGGCTCAACTTTACACCGCTCAAGCTATTTTAATAGATCTAAAAACCCAAAGCCGATTGATGGAGAATACAATGTCAATCCTTTTGGGCAGTGCTCCGCGTGAAATGAATAGAGGTACTTTGGCCGAACAAAATGTAGATATTCCATTGAAAACGGGTTATCCATCGCAACTGCTTAGCAACAGACCAGATGTTATTGCGGCCGAATACAGTTTGGTAAACGCATTTGAACTTACCAACGTTGCCCGAAGTAGCTTTTACCCTTCGCTTACATTAAGTGCCAACGGTGGTTTCCAGAGCTTAGACTTGGACAAACTGTTTAATATAAACTCATTATTTGCTACTGTTGTAGGTGGGTTAACCCAACCTATTTTTAACGGCAGAAAAATAAGAACGCAATACGAAGTGTCGCAAGCACAGCAGGAACAGGCATTGCTGCAATTTAAATACGCTTTGCTAGTTGCCGGAAAAGAAGTTTCGGATGCTATGTTTTCAATAGAAGCAGCTTCAGAAAAAATAACGATTAAAGAAAGCGAGAACGAAGCTTATGGTTTGGCTACCGATTATTCTGAAGAATTATTGGACAATGGTCTTGCCACCTATTTAGAGGTTTTGACCGCTCAAGAACGTGCACTTAGCTCCAACCTAGATTTGGTTGCTGCAAAAAACAATCGCCTACAAGCTATCGTAGATTTATACGAAGCTCTTGGTGGCGGTTGGAGATAATAACTTTTTTCATTGGTTAGTAGTTTGATTGATTGGCCGCCCTGGCTTTTTTGTTGGGGCGGTTTTTTTATTTTTAACCTTTTACAAAGTTGAACTACTTATTTTGTCACTTTGGATTATGAATAAGTTTTGAGAGGATTATTGGCTATCGTAAAACTTTGTCAAAGTTGTCATTATTACCTCTGAAGAATTACGGTCTAATTGAATCCTCTGCAAGGTCTCTTTTTTGACCTTGTAGGTCTTTCTTCTACTACAAGAAAAATGAAAAAGATCTCCAAGGTTCTGAAAACCTTGCAGGATAAGGTTGTTGATACTATCAGGTAATCCACTGAGTATTTATTTTAAATAAAATTGTTTTAATAACCCAATGTACATATATTTGTACATATTTAAACACAATATTATGCAAATTGCATCTGTCTCAGATTTTCGAAAAAACCTTAAGACCTACTTAGATAGCGTTGTAAAAAACATAGAAACACTTATTATTAATCGTGGTAAGGACGATGGAATTGTAGTTATGTCATTGCGGGAATATAACTCTTTGATGGCTACAAGTCATGAGCTGTCTTCGAGAAAAAATGAGATAAGGTTGGATTCTGCCATTGAAAAATTAAAGAGCGGCGAGACTTTGAACAAGGAGTTATTGAAAGCCTAAGATGAAATATATATTCGTAGATGAATCTTGGGAAGATTATTTGTTCTGGCAGAAAACCGATAAAAAGAAGATGAGGAAAATAAACCAGCTATTAAAGGATATAGCAAGAAACCCCTATGAAGGAATTGGCAAACCAGAACCCCTAAAGCATAAATATTCTGGATTTTGGTCAAGAAGAATAGACAGCGAGCACAGGTTAATTTATCAGTATAAAGAAGACGAAATATTAATAGCAAAATGTAGGTTTCATTACGATTGAATATTTAATACCCACGAGTTAATTTTGAAATTAACTGACCGCCCTGGCTTTTTTGTTGGGGCGGTTTTTTTGTTTTTAACCTTTTACAAAGTTGAACTATTCATTTTGCCACTTTGGATTAAGAATAAGTTTTGAGAGGATTATTGGCTATCGTAAACCTTGTCAAAGTTGTCATTTAGTTTTAAACCCTATCCATTTATTCCTTATCTCAAAAACCAGTATTTTAGCCCAATGGGAAAATTATGTTTCTTTACGTTTTTGGTAGTTTTCACGTTCATCTCTTGTGAAGAATCTTCTAACGGAACCATTTCACTAAACGAAGGATGGCAGTTTTCAGAAACCAAGAATCCAAATTGGCAACCCGCTGAAGTACCTGGAACCGTACAAGCCGATTTATTGCGACTGGGAGAAATACCCAACCCATTTCTTAAAAACAACGAAGACTCCATCCAATGGGTTTCTTCTAAAAATTGGCAGTATAAAAAACATTTTTCACTTTCAGATAAAACATTAAAAAAGCAAAAACACATTTTAAACTTTGAAGGCTTAGACACCTATGCTGAGGTTTTTTTAAACGATAGCCTTATTCTTTCTGCCAATAACGCTTTCCGAAGCTGGGAGGTTGACGTAAGCGAAATCCTAAACCCTGAAAATGAGCTTTTGGTGGTTTTCACGAATATCGATTCCGTAGAAAAACAAAAAGCTGCTCAGTTGGACTATAAATTACCTGAAGATGCCCGCGTTTTTAGTAGAAAGCCGCAATATCAATCGGGGTGGGATTGGGCACCGACCATTAAAACAATGGGTATTTGGCGGGATGTAGCATTGATAAGTTTCAATTCGGCCCGAATGACTGATGTTTTTCTGCAAACAAAATCCATAAGCGACACGCTTGCTCAAGTTGTGGCTCATATTGGGATAGAAGCTTTAAATGAAAAGGATTATACGCTTCAAATCAAAAATAAAACTACGGGTGAAATATTTTCTAATACTCTTAAAACCTTTCCCGGTAAAAAGGAATATAAACTTCCCTTCACCATCAAAAACCCGAAACTTTGGTGGACGCATAATCTAGGCGACCCATTTTTATACGACCTTCAGATTGATTTAATTCATAAAGGAAAAGTCTTGGAAACCCATTTAGAAAAATTGGGAATCCGTTCGGTGGAATTGGTTACCGAAAAAGATTCTCTGGGTGAAAGTTTCTATTTTAAATTGAATGGAAAACCAGTTTATATGAAAGGCGCTAATTACATTCCCCAACAGATGATGGAGGCCAAAGTGAACCGTCAAAAATATGTTGAGCTTATTAATGACGCGGTTTCGGCCAATATGAATATGCTTCGCGTTTGGGGCGGCGGAATTTATGAAGCCGATTATTTTTATGATTTATGTGATGAAAAAGGAATTTTGATTTGGCAGGATTTTATGTTCGCCGGCGGAATGTATCCTGGTGATAAACCTTTCCTTAAAAACGTAAAACAGGAAGCGATAGAAAATATAAAGCGCTTACGAAATCACGCTAGCCTAGCCCTGTGGTGCGGCAATAACGAAATTAGTGAAGGTTGGGCGCGCTGGGGCTGGCAAGACGGTAAGACAGCATCTCAAAAAGCGGAAATAGAAGAAGCATATACAGCAATTTTTAATGAAATCCTGCCAGAAGTGGTGGATAGCCTAAACCCAAATATTGCGTATTGGGAAAGCTCTCCAAAATTTGGCCGTGGCGACAAACGTTATCAGTTTGAAGGTGATGCTCACGATTGGTGGGTGTGGCACGATGGCTATCCGTTTGAGCATTTTGAAGAAGAAGTACCGCGGTTTATGAGCGAGTTTGGGTTTCAATCTTTTCCAAGTATCAAAACCATTGAATTTGCTACGGGCAGAGATTCCGTTATAATGAAGGATCCGCTTTTTGCAAATCATCAAAAACACAAAAGAGGATTTCAGATTATCGATGATTATATGCAACGCGATTTTCCCGTTCCAGATAATGCCGAAGACTATGTTTATATCAGTCAGCTACTGCAAGCTTACGGAATTACCAAAGGAATCCACGCCCATCGCCGAGCAAAACCCTATAATATGGGAACGCTATATTGGCAGTTAAACGATCTCTGGCCCGTAGTTTCTTGGTCCAGCATCGATTATTTGGGAAATTGGAAAGCACTTCACTACGAAGTGAAAAAGTCCTTTAAAAACATTCTGATTTCTGCTGAAGAAAAAAATGACTCGCTCAATATCTATATCGTTAATGATACTTTCAAAACTGTAAAAGAAACACTCTCATTAGCCTTAATGGATTTCTCAGGTGGAATTATCTATGAAAAACAAATTCAAGTTGAAAGCCCTGAAAACAGTAGTGAAATTTTATTTACACTTCCATTAGAAACTTTGAATTTTGACAAAGCTTCCAGTGTTTTAAAACTGAATTTCGGTGAGAGCGAATACTTGCATTATTTTGTGAGGCCGAAGGATTTGAAACTCCTTGAAAACAAAATTGAAATCGAAATCGAAAGCGAAATCGAAATCCAAGTTAAGGAAGAATTGAAAACCAAAGTAGAAAAACATATTTTCAAAATCACCCTTTTCTCAAAAACCCTTCAGAAAAACGTTTTGCTAGCTGCCGATTCTAAAGGACGATGGAGCGATAATTATTTCGATTTACTGCCAAATGAGCCTAAAACCATTTACTTTTATACAAATAGTGAAACCCCACCAAAATTGCAGTACAAAACCTTAAACCAATTTATTAAATAACGATGCGAAATTTATACACTTTAATTCTATCAATTTTCTGTTTTAGCGTTTATTCCCAAGGTCCAGAAGTGGTTTTGATTCCCAAACCGCAACAAATGGAACTGCGTGATGGATATTTCACTATTGATAAAAATACAGGCTTCTTTTTTGAGCCGGAATTTGAAATTGCGGGAAACTTCTTTCAAGAGTTTCTTGAAAATGGGGCGGGATTTCAACTTCCGAAGAAATCAAAAAATAAGGCGGAAATCATTATTCAGAAAGATACAAATCAGCCTACGGAGGGATATAGCTTAAACATTTCGGACTCTAAAATACGCATTAAAACCAATGATGCCAGTGGCGCTTTTTATGCTATTCAAACGCTTCGACAGTTGCTTCCTTCAAGTTTGGAAAAAGCAGATAAAACGGATAAAAAGCTTCTTTCAGTACCACAATTGTCTATTACCGATTATCCAAAATTCAAATATCGAGGGATGCATTTGGACGTGGGCAGGCATTTTTTCGACACGGAATTTGTAAAAAAGTACATTGCCAATATCGCAATGTTGAAAATGAATTATTTCCATTGGCACCTAACCGAAGACCAAGGCTGGCGCATCGAGATAAAGCAATATCCAAAACTGACTGAAAAAGGCGCTTTTCGTGAGGAAACGCGGGTTGGACATTACGAGGACAAGCCCGAAACCTATGACGGTAAACGCTACGGCGGATTTTATACCCAAGAGGAAATCAAGGAGGTTGTTGCCTATGCTGCAACTCAAAATGTAACCATCATCCCCGAAATTGAAATGCCCGGCCACGCGCAGGCCGCAATTCATTCGTACCCCGAATTGGGATGCACCGGCAAGCAGGTTCCGGTAGCTACAACTTGGGGCGTATTTGAGGATATTTATTGCCCAAAAGAAGAAACATTTACCTTTTTAGAAAATGTGTTAAGTGAAGTAATGCCTTTGTTTCCGGGAGAATATATTCACATTGGCGGTGATGAGGCTCCAAAATTGCGATGGAAAAACTGTAGCCATTGCCAACAATTGATAAAGGACAAAAATTTGAAAGATGAAGCGGGTTTACAAAGCTATTTTATTCATAGAATCGAGGAATTTGTAAACAGCAAGGGCAAAAATATAATAGGTTGGGACGAAATTCTGGAAGGCGGTCTGGCTCCAAATGCCACGGTGATGTCTTGGCGTGGAATGCAAGGTGGAATTGATGCTGCAAAACAAAAACACGACGTGATTATGACGCCCGTTTCGCACGCGTATTTTGATTATTACCAAAGCGAAAATCTGGATGAGCCTACTGCAATTGGAGGCTTTTTACCACTCAAAAAAGTGTATGCTTTCAATCCTATTCCACACGAATTGACTGAGGAAGAAGAACAATATATCCTCGGCGCACAAGCAAATGTGTGGACGGAGTATATTCCTACCGAAAAGCAGGCTGAATATATGGTCTTCCCTAGGATCCTTGCTATGAGCGAGGTGGTTTGGAGCGGGCCTTCCAAAAACTTTGACAAAGACTACCCCAATTTCTTTTCGCGGGTTGAAGGTTTTATGAAACGTTTGGACGCTTTGGATGTTAATTATGCCAATTATTTATATGAAGTTGAAGGTAGAATTCTTAAAGAAAACGGTAAGGTTTATTATGAGCTTACCACGCCCACCAAGGGAAAGGAAATTCGGTATTCCAAAAATAACGCTGCTACAGAAATTTATTCCGAGCCAATTTTAGTTGAAAAAGATACTAAAATCACCGCTAATGTCTTTAAGGATGGGAAAGAATTGGGTCGTGATTTTTCCGAAGAAATAAAATACCACAAAGGCATTACGGGAGAGATCGAAATTAACGTGCAACCAAACCCAGCTTATGCCGCAGGAGGAAAGGAAGCGCTTATCAACGGAATTTCGGGAAGCGATAAACGTTATGGTGATAAGGAATGGTTGGGGTTTTGGGGCGATGACCTGGAAATTACAATTGATTTGGGGAAAGACATGGAAGTTAAATCACTAAAAACTCGCTTTTTCAATTCGCCGGGCGTTTGGGTTTATGCGCCTAAAGTATTGACCATCACTGGCGAAAGCTCCGATGGCGGAAAATTTGTTTTGGGAAAACAGATTATGCCCAAAGACAGCAATTTATATGATGTGGAAGTAGATTTGAGCCAATATCAAGGCATAAAGCCTCGTTTTATAAAATTGACAATTCCCAGTTATGGAATGATTCCCGATGGCCTGCAAGGTGCCGGCCATAATGCGTGGACGTTTATTGATGAAATAGTCGTTGAATAAATGGCTTTTTAACTTTCTAACTTTGACAAAGTTTAAAACTTTGTCAAAGTTGAATATGCGCAATCAGATATCTTTGGGTTTTTTTTAATAGCCACTGAGCCTCAGCTCGTGGTAAAGAAAGTGTCAGTTATTTCTGGCTTTAGCCACATAAATAGAAAGTGTATTTTAGAATATGAAAATAGAAATCTGCGCCAATAGCTTTGCCAGTGCCAAGTCTGCCCAAGATGCGGGAGCCGACCGAATTGAGCTTTGCACCGAACTCTCGGTTGGCGGACTCACACCATCCTACGGGTTACTGGAAAAAGTATGCTCAGAGCTTAACATTCCGGTTCACGTTTTAATTAGGCCAAGAAGCGGGGATTTTACCTATTCCGAAGAAGAATTAGATGTAATGCTACGGGATATTGCGCTATGTAACAAACTTGGCAGTGCAGGTATTGTAAGCGGAGCTTTAACTGCTGACCTTAAAATTGACATCGAAAAAACGCATCGGTTGATACGTGCTTCCGAGGGAATGGAATTTACTTTTCACCGCGGTTTTGACTGGGTTGAAAACCCTGCGGAGGAGCTTCAAAAATTGATGGATTTACAAGTCAACCGATTGCTTTCCTCAGGGCAAAAATCAACTGCAATTTTCGGAATTTCACTTTTAAAACAACTTAAAATTCATTCCGAGGGGAAAATTGAAATTATGCCTGGAAGTGGAATAAATATCGACAACGCACTGGAATTTAAGGAAGCTGGATTTACGAGCATTCACTTTTCAGCAACCACCAAAAAGCAAGTGCTTTCGCAAAGACCAGCGGTGTCTATGCACAGCGAGGCCTTTTTTAAGGAAGGGATTGTTGCTACTTCAAACAAAGAGACAATTAAAAGGATCATTCAACACATATCAGATTGATATTTTCATAGAAATGATTGATAATAGGATTTATCGAGGAATCACCAATTTTTAAATGGATTTTTGCTCAAATTTGAATTGTAATATTTTACGTCTCCAGTAACTTCCTCTCCCAGCCATTCTGGTTTTAAAAAAGTTTCATTTTCAGTTTTGAGTTCAACTTCGGCGACGGTAAGACCTTTGTTTTCACCAAAAAACTCATCTACTTCAAAAACGTGATTGCCACATTTTATTTCAAAACGGATTTTCTCAATAATTCCTGGTTCACAGAGCTTGATAAGTGCTTCCGCTTCAGCAAGGGCGATTTTCCGTTCCCATTCAAATCGGGAAACGCCTGTCTTGTTTGATTTTCCCTTTACCGTGATAAATCCATCATTTCCTTTAATGCGGATTCGAACTGTGCGTTCTGGATGCGTATTTAAAAACCCCTGAACAATGCGGGTTTGCTTAAAAGCTTCGTTTTTAAAAGCTTCGGAAGTGACCAAAAATTTGCGTTCTATTTC
The DNA here is from genome assembly GCF_031631895.2 of Aequorivita marina. Classification (NCBI taxonomy): domain Bacteria; kingdom Pseudomonadati; phylum Bacteroidota; class Flavobacteriia; order Flavobacteriales; family Flavobacteriaceae; genus Aequorivita; species Aequorivita marina. The sequence goes on along the minus strand of NZ_JAVMBW020000009.1, from coordinate 82,868 downwards.
TTGCATTTTGAAAAGTGTTATTTTCAGTCCTGCAAGGTGTTGCCAGAGGCCTCCTTGTAGGACTTAATTTATTGCGATCGCGATAGCAATCGGGAGAAGCAATCTCCTTGTAGGTATTAGCCTACAATCTCTTTTATCTTTTCTGAAGTAATTATTTTATCAGAAAAATCTTCTTTTGCCAAAACCTGCATCGCTTCCGCAATTGTTTTAGCTTTTATCATTTTGTATTTCTTTGGAATCAAAAACCCGAATATTTTCATAAAAAACTCGGCAATATTTTCTCCAAATCGCGATTCGTTTCGGTCGCCAACAATTAGGGACGGTTGAAGTATGTACGTGTTTTCAACCTCCTGTTTCAATACATCGCGCTGCATTTCGCCTTTGGTTCTATTATAAAACACACTACTATTTTCATCTGCTCCCAGCGCTGAAATCACGATAAAAGTATTAATTCCATTCTGTTTTGCCAGTTTTGCCGCCGTCACAGGGATGCCATAATCTATCTTTCTATAGGTGTGTTTGTCGGGAGTTTTTGATTTTGTGGTGCCAATACAGCAAAAAACAACATCGGCTTTAAAGTCTTCAGAGTGTTTTTCCAACTCGAACATATCTATCAAATGTTCTTCAATTTTAGGATTGGTTATAGCGACGGTACTTCTGGAGAAAAGTTTTATTTTTTTGAAAGATGGATCTTTCAATAGCTTTTCCAATAACAAGCTTCCGGTTAATCCGGTTGCACCTAAGATGATTGCTGTTTTCATAGGTTAAATATACCTACAAGGTTTTAGAAACCTTGCAGGATTTGTGGAAAACTCAACGGTTTTCAAAATATTTCAGGTATGGAGTCCATTAAAGATATTAAATTTACAATATGCTAGAGCTGTTTCCTATTCGCAAAATAATCCATATAGATATGGATGCCTTTTATGCTTCCGTAGAGCAATTGGATAATCCTGAATTGCGTGGAAAAGCTTTGGCTGTTGGTGTTAGCGAAAAACGGGGCGTGGTGGCTGCGGCTAGTTATGAAGCGCGAAAATTTGGCGTGCGAAGCGCAATGAGTGGCATGGCAGCAAAACGTAATTGCCCAGATTTAATTTTTGTTCCACCACGTTTTGATCGATATCGTGAAATTTCCAATCAGATACGAAAGCTGTTTTTTGAATATACCGATTTGGTAGAACCGCTATCGCTTGACGAAGCTTATCTTGATGTAACTGAAAACAAAAAAGGAAACCCCAGCGCAACAATGATTGCTGCCGAAATTCGGAAGAAAATAAAGGAAAGGACTGGGTTAAATGCTTCCGCAGGAATCTCGATAAATAAATTTGTGGCAAAAATAGCGAGCGACATTAATAAACCCAACGGACAAAAAACAATAGTTCCTGAAGAAGTGGAGCCTTTTTTAGAGACGTTAGACGTAAAAAAATTCTTTGGCGTTGGGAAGGTTACCAAGGAAAAAATGTATCGCCTAGGGATTTATACGGGAGCCGATTTGAAAAACCAATCCTTGGAATTTTTAAGCGAAAATTTTGGAAAAAGTGGAACACACTATTACAATGTGGTAAGGGGTATTCATAACAGTAAGGTAAAAGCGACTCGAAAACAAAAATCCTTAGCGGCGGAACATACGTTTACAGAGAATATTTCGTCAGAAATTTATATGATGGAACGTCTGAAAGAAATCGCTGTTGAGGTTGAGCAGCGCCTATTAAAGCGAAAATTGGCTGGAAAAACTGTCACCTTAAAAATTAGGTATAGCGATTTTAGCATTCAGACTCGAAGTAAAACTATAGCGTTGTTTATTTCTTCCAAAGAACTTATTCTGGAGGTAGTTAAAGAGCTGTTATATCAAGAAAAAATGAAGGAATCGGTTCGTTTATTGGGTATTTCAATATCCAACCTTAATAACGAAACCCCGAAACAAAAAGATGTTGAAGCGGAGTCGATAGATGTACAGCTAAAGCTTGAGTTTTAGCGCCCATTCGCCCAAAAAAGGAGAGGAAAATCCTTCTATTTAACTTTGACAAACTTTTTAAACTTAGTCAAAGTTTAAAAGTTGAAAGGAATCCTGAAAAATTTATATATAATAAAAAGACTACGTATCTTTAAGCTAATTTAAAATGCCAAATTATGAAGGCCGTAACTATTTCCACTCTTGCAGTAGTATATTCTGAATGAGGTTATTCGTGGAATCGATATGAAATTATTTAAGCACATAACATTCCTCGCAAGAGTAATTTCGTGAAAATTAGTGGGATTCGTGGTGAAATTTTTGGAGGTTGAATCGAGGCTGCAACAAGCGTTAGAATTTTCCTGACAGTTATTTCGAAACTTTTATGGATAAATAATGAAAACGAATAACCTAGAAAGATTATATTATACTTCAAATAATAACATTTATGAAAACCATAGCTTTTTCCATTATTGCAATTGTAGGATTCGCCTTTTTATTTTCCTGTAAAAACGATGTTAAAAACAGTGAAGAAGTTACCTCGGTTGCAACCGATTCAATTCCTGCGGAAACCAAACCAAAAACTATGTACGTTACTGCCGTAAGTGGATTGACGTTGCGAGAACATCCAAACCTGCAAAGTTCAAAACTGGCGGTTATGCCATTGGGAACAAAGGTTAGACTAATTAATGCCGAAGGAGAAACAACCATGAACGTTGGCGGAATTGATGGTGCCATGGACGAGGTGGAATTCAATAATATAAAAGGATTTGCCTTTAATGGGTTTATGTCTAAGTTTCCGAGCCCTGGAGACAATATCGTTACGAAAAACTATGCTGAAGCCTTAAAAGAAGATTTCCAAAATGTGGAATATACTGAAACTACGGGCGGCACGGCAAGTAAACCTACTAAAGCCGAAACCTTGATTTTGCCAACAGATAAATGGCACGAAGCCTTTTTTATGGCGCAACAATTATTTAATATACCACGACAGTTTGCTTTTCCAAACCCAACAGGCTCTAATCACGAAACCCAGCAAAATACAAATAAAAAGAAGAATGTTTTTATAAGTGAGCTAGAGGTCTCTAGGAATGCCAACCAGCTTCAGCAAATTACCTACAACTATAAAACAGACGGTTTTGGGTACGTGGTTACAATATCAAAAGATGCGAAAGGAATGAAAATTGAAAAAGTTGAGGTTGCGGATTAAAACTAATGATGTTGATATGTGAAGTTGCTGCTGCTTTGGCAATATGGACGCAAGCACTGGCAAAATATAACTTTGACAAAGTTTTAAACTTTGTCAAAGTTCTCTACCGACTACAAACTCCCCACTACTTCACATGCGTTACCCGCAGCGTATTCACCATTCCTTTATCCACAATAGGCATTGCGGCGAGGTTGATTAAATAATCGCCTTTGTTTATATAGTTTTTTTCGCAGGCAATACGGTTTACATCGTCAACGGTTTCATCGGTGCTTACATATTTATCATAATAAAAGGCTTTTACGCCCCATAATAAGTTTAAACGCGCAAGAATACGCTTGTTTGAGGTAAAGGCCAGTATAAATGCCGAAGGACGCCAAGCCGAGATCTGAAAGGCAGTATAGCCACTATTTGTTAAAGTACAAATGGCCTGGGCCTCAATTTCATTGGCCATAAGTGCAGCGTGGTAACATATTGATTTTGTGATATACCGGTTTGTTTTAATCTGTGGCGGTTCTTGGGGTACGCGTATTAATTCAGAGTTTTCTACGCTTTTTAAAATTTTTGCCATGGTCTTAATTACGGCAACTGGATAATTCCCAACCGAGGTTTCGCCCGAGAGCATTACGGCATCGGCACCGTCCATTACCGAGTTTGCCACATCGTTTACCTCGGCACGGGTAGGGGTTAACGAAGTTATCATGGTTTCCATCATCTGGGTTGCGATGATTACCGGAATTCGGGCTCTTTTGGCAGCAAGTACCAACTCTTTTTGAATTAATGGCACTTCTTCTGCGGGAACTTCTACACCCAGATCGCCACGGGCAACCATCAACCCATCACAATAGGCAATAATTCTATCAATGTTTTTGACCGCTTCCGGCTTTTCTATTTTTGCAATAATCGGGATTTTATATTCGCAGTGCGCTTCAATTAAGGCCTGCAGCTCCTTTAGGTCTTCGGCATGGCGTACAAACGAAAGCGCCATCCAATCTACTTGCTGCGATATGGCAAAAATAGTATCGGCTTTATCTTTTGCTGTAAGTGCCGGTAGTGAAAGCTTTGTATTGGGCAGGTTTACCCCTTTTTTGGAGCGTAAGGGCCCACCTTGGATTACGAGCACCTTCACTTCGTCCGTTTTATTGGTTTTCAGTACTTCAAAAATAAGTTTTCCATCGTCTAAAAGTACACGTTCTCCCGCCTCAACGTCTTTTGGGAAATCGTCATAATTCATATAAACTTTCTTTTTAGTACCTTCAAATTCCTTACCGGTACAGAATAAAAGCTCGTCGCCGGGTTGCACAACAACTTCTTCCTTCATAACGCCTACACGGAGCTTGGGTCCCTGAAGGTCGCCCAAAATAGCAACATGTAGGTCTAACTCTTCAGACAGCCGTCGTATAGTTGCAACGGTTTCCTTTACCGTATCGTAATCGGCATGCGAAAAATTAATCCTAAAAACGTCCACACCTTCCAGCATCATGTGTTTTAAAGTTTCATCGCTGTTGGTTGCAGGGCCGAGGGTTGCTACTATTTTGGTTCTTTTTTGATTATACATTTAATCGAAAATTAAATTGTTCTTAGATTTTATATGATCTGTTTCCACGTTATATGCGGAAATAATCTGTTTTATCTTATTTATTTCTGAAATAAAGCTTGCAGCACTCATAGTATCAAAGTCTGAATATACCTTGAGAAAATAATCAACCTTCTTAAATTCCGGAAGCAAAAAATGATCTTGCGCTTTTTCAGAATTAATTTCGGCAAAAAGGCCATTGGAACTTTGAAGGCTTGCTTCCATCATCCGGCATTTATTAGCCACTAAAAAATATTGATTTCGGCTTATTTCATCTGTGAAATCGAATATTGGGAAGGTGGTGATTAATCCATTATGGGTAAAATCAATATCTACTCTTCTTCGTTTAAACCTTGTATTCAGGTGTTTATTCATCAAATAGGCCACTTTATACTCTTCCTCGGTGCAATGTATTGCAATGAGGGTGAAGGGCTCTTCAAGGTCTTCGTCCAAAAGTAATTTATGATTGGCCATTGCTAATTTAGATGGTATTGACACTTCAGGCTTAATATGATTGGGTAATGGTACCTGCCCGCTATCCGTTTACAAAAATAGGCAACTTTAAAGGGATTAACTAAAATAGTTGAAGTGTTGAAAAAAATTAACCTAAGGAAACTGGAGAGTTTATGAATTTTTAGAATCTATTTTGTCCTGAAGTTTGTAGTAAGCGCGTTTTGAAGCGCGTTCCTCAGCTTTCTTTTTTGAGGTTGCTCTTGCTTTTGCAACAGTTTCACTTTCTACTTTTAAACGTACGGCAAAATGCTTGAGTTCGTCTTTACCCGTATCTTCATAAACTTCGAAATCGAATTCTTTTTTATTTTTTTGGCACCATTCAATGAGAAGGCTTTTATAACTAATTACCTTTCCTTCTAATTTTTTAATATCTACATAGGGTTTGATTACCCGCTTGTAAATAAATTTTTCGCAATATTTAAAGCCTCTGTCCAAGTAAATGGCACCAACGAGAGCCTCAAATACATTTCCGTAGATGTTTCCGCTAAATTGTTGTCGGGGTACTGTAGTTTTTAAAAACTTTATTAAATGCAAATCGCGCCCTAATTCATTGAGGTGTTCGCGACTCACAACTTTACTGCGCATTTTAGTAAGGTAGCCTTCATCGCCTTCGGGTACTTTTTTGTAGAGGTGTGCTGCTATTACTGCTCCCAACATGGCATCGCCTAAGAATTCTAGCCTTTCGTAGTTTTGGGGTTGTCCGTTTGGGTTTTTTTTATTTGTGGAGCGATGGGTAAAAGCTGTTTGGTAGATTAAAATATCTTTTGGCTTGAAACCCAATATTTTTTTTAGGGAATTAAAAAATTCTCCATTTTTTTCTGAACCGGTAGAAAATATTTTTTTAATGGAAGCCATTAATTAGTATAAGCCGCTCAAATTTTTAATTATTACATTAAAAATTGAAACTATTTTTTGATCAGTTAATTAGGTGGAGAAATCAAAAAACACCAATGTGGACGATTTTAGTTTATGCCACATTTAACTGTGTGTAATTGGATATGCTAGTCATCTAATTTTTTAAAGAGCACGCATGCATTGTGTCCGCCAAACCCAAAAGTATTACTCATTGCCACTTTAATATCGCGTTTTTGAGCTTTATTAAGTGTTAGGTTTAAGGAGGGGTCAATATTTTCATCTACCGTAGAATGGTTGATGGTAGGTGGTACAACTCCATTTTTCATCGCCAAAATAGAGGCGATAGCTTCAATGGCACCGGCAGCACCTAGTAAATGCCCTGTCATTGATTTTGTTGAATTGATATTGATATCCTTGGCATGCTCGCCAAAAACATTTACAATAGCCTTTAACTCGGCCACATCGCCAAGGGGTGTTGCGGTTCCGTGGGTATTAATGGCATCAACTTGGTCGGGGTTCATGTTGGCATCGCGCAAGGTATTTAGCATAACCCGCTCTACTCCAATACCATCGGGGTGCGGTGCAGTCATGTGGTGTGCATCGCTGGTCATTCCGCCGCCTATAACTTCGGCATAGATTTTTGCGCCTCGTTTTTTTGCGTGTTCGTACTCCTCAAGGATAAGGGCACCAGCACCTTCGCCTAAAACAAATCCATCACGAGTAGCATCAAAAGGTCTAGATGCAGATTCTGGACTGTCGTTTCGTGTTGATAGGGCATGCATTGCATTAAACCCGCCCATTCCGGCAATTGTTACTGCTGCTTCACTACCTCCGGTAACAATGATGTCGCAATGGCCCAAGCGTATATAGTTGAGCGCATCAATCATTGCATTTGCCGAAGAAGCACAAGCCGAGACCGTTGTGTAGTTAGGCCCCATAAAACCGTGCTTTATAGAAATGTTTCCGGGCGCAATGTCGGCAATCATTTTAGGAATAAAGAAGGGGTTGAAACGCGGTGTTCCATCCCCTTCTGCAAAGTTTATAACTTCATTCTGAAAAGTCTCTAAGCCACCAATTCCCGCTCCCCAAATAACGCCAACGCGAAATTTATCAACATCAATGAAGTCAATTCCAGCATCTAAGATGGCTTCATCTGAAGATACAAGAGCGTATTGGGCAAAACGGTCTAACTTTCGGGCTTCTTTCCTATCAAAATGGTCTCCTGGATTGAAATTTTTCAATTCACAAGCGAATTTTGTTTTGAATTTTTCAGTATCAAAATACGTTATAGGGGCGCAACCACTTTTCCCATTAATAAGACCGTCCCAATATTCATTAATATTGCTGCCAATAGGGGTGAGCGCACCAAGACCTGTAACTACAACTCGCTTTAATTCCATGGAAGAACTCTTATTTTGCTGCTTCTATATAGGAAATTGCTTGACCTACTGTCGCAATGTTTTCAGCTTGGTCGTCTGGAATCTGGATATCAAATTCTTTTTCAAATTCCATGATAAGCTCTACCGTATCCAAGGAGTCGGCTCCTAAGTCGTTTGTGAAGCTAGCTTCGTTTACAACTTCGTTTTCGTCTACACCTAATTTGTCTACGATAATCGCTTTTACTCTTGATGCAATGTCTGACATAATTTTTAATTTTTTAATTTAATTATAAGTGGCAAAAATAAAATATTTTAATTGATTACACCATTTAAAATTTAAAATGTGGAATTTGACCTATTAATAATTCATTTTGTCGATCAAAAAACACAAAATCACTTTTCAAGTAACTCTTAAATAGTGCAATACGCAATGAACCGTTTTTGTTCAATTTTATAGTCACTGTGTTCAAAATCATTTCAATGATACAAAATAACATTGAAAGAATGTACCAATTTAAACATTTTTGGGTGAAGTAAAACCCTATTGCCTTACTTTTGTTGTTTTATTTATTAATATTTACTTCAAGAAAAACCTTTGGAAACTGAAATGAAGAAGCGAATTGTAATTTTTGCGTCGGGTAGTGGTACCAATGCCGAGAACATAATTAAATACTTTCAACGAGCTCAATTTGCCGAGGTCGTTCTGGTATTATCAAACAAAAAAGATGCCAAAGTGTTAGAGCGTGCTGAAAAACATGAGGTTAGGGCTGCTTACTTCACAAAAAAAGAATTAGTTTCAGAAGTAGGCGTTTTAAAACTTTTAAAAGAAACTAAGCCAGACCTTATTGTACTCGCTGGGTTTCTGCTTAAATTTCCCGAGTTTATTATTGCGGAATTTCCAGATAAAGTGATAAACATCCATCCGGCTCTACTTCCTAAATACGGTGGAAAAGGAATGTATGGAGACTTTGTCCATCAAGCCGTATTGGATAATAATGAAAGCGAAACTGGAATTACCATTCATTATGTAAATGAAAACTATGATGAAGGTGCAATTATTTCGCAACAAAAAGTAAAGCTTGATGATGCTGAAACCGTAGAATCAATAGCCGGTAAAGTGCATCAATTGGAATATCAATGGTTTCCGAAGGTGATTGAAATGGTTTTAAAAAATGAAAAATTCAAGGTTTAAGATTATTAGAATTTGATTGCTTACCATAAACATTAATTAAAACTAAAAAGGCGGAAGAGATATCTGCCTTCGCAGGTATGGGAAAACAAAAATACTACGTAGTATGGTTCGGAAATCCGGCTGGGATTTTTGACTCTTGGGCAGCGTGTAAACGATCTATTCAAGGGGTAAGTGGGGCACAGTATAAAAGCTTTGAAACTTTTGAGGAAGCCAAAAAAGCATTCGACAAAGAATATGCAGATTATAAAGGTAAGAAGGTGAAAAAAACTCTTTCTAAAGAACAGCTTCAAAAAATTGGGGAGCCAAACCTGTATTCCATAGCGGTAGATGCTGCTTCTAGTGGTAATCCAGGGAAAATGGAATATCGCGGAGTAGATACTCAAACGCACAAGCAGTTGTTTCATCAAGGTCCATTTCAGCAGGGAACCAATAATATTGGTGAGTTTTTGGCCTTGGTACACGGTCTGGCTTTTTTAAAGAAGCATAATAGCGATCGAATAATCTATAGCGATTCACGAATTGCAATGGGATGGGTGAAAAAGAAGAAATGCAATACAAAGTTAAAACGAAACGCAAAAAATAAAGCACTTTTTGAACTGGTAGCACGCGCCGAAAATTGGCTTAAAACCAATACATACGAAACAAAAGTAGTAAAATGGGAAACCAAAGCTTGGGGTGAAATCCCTGCAGATTTTGGGCGAAAATAATAAACAGCCTATGCTACTAACCCTTATGGCTTAACTTCAAGAATCCAACTATTTTCAAAAAGCTCGTGATCTTTGGTGGCGATCCACTTTTTATATATTGTCTTTAGCGAACTATTTTTGGCAATATATACGTAGGTCCATTTATTTTCTGGGTTGATAAAAGTCGCTGGCGTATAATTTTTTTGCTCTAAAGTCTCTATCCATTTGGCTGCATAGTTTTCTACTGAAAAAACATTGGTAATAATGTAATATCCAGGTTCAACTTCTGGAGCCGAGATGGTTTTGATTTTTGTTTCGTTCCTTATTGCATCCTCATCAATAGATACGGAATCTTCTAGCGCCACTGTGTCTTTCAAAATTGATGCCTCTTCCAAGGCCACTACTGGTTCTTTTGAGGCTTTTATTTGAGGGGTTTTTAAAACCTTGGGATCATCTTGCTTTGCAGGTTTGTTTAATGTATCTATTGAGGCTACTCTTTTAAGTACTACCGTGCCATTGCTAGACTTTTGTATTTTATAAACAGGTTCTGCAGTTGGAATATTCGCGAGGGGTTCTGTTTTTTCTAGTAAAAAAGTATTGTCTATTTCAGTTTCAAACGCGATAAAAAACAGGTAAAATCTATCTGCTTTTCCATGAAATATAAAATTGGCCTCGGTTGTCGCACTGTTAAAAAGCGCATTGTCTTTATTTGGTATTTCCATCTTTAACAAATCAAATCCCAACGTATTGGCGCTATTGGGGTTTCTTTCATTAAATGTTTCATTGCCAATCGTGATAGAACTATTAAAAAAGTTTCTTTTTGCTCGTAGCGTATTGTGCAACGGAATATATTTTTCGGTGTTTTGGTTATAGACAGAAACTTGATCAGTCTTTATTTTCCGGTCGCCTTCCAAAGCTCCTATAGCTATCGTGGTTTGGATGTTTCCTTCGTCTTTATTTTTAAAGTCCTTAAAACTGAGTTCCACCTTTTCTTTGCTTACTTCAATAAGTCCGTTGTAGGTGTTAAAATATTTTGGGCTTTCGTTTTCATCTTCATATACAATATACAATAACCAACCCGCAGCACCACCTCCGGAAATCTTACCTTCTGTAGCTTTAACATTGGCGATGGTGTAGGTGCCGTTTATTTCAGTTTGATCCTGTAGCTGAGCTGTAATATTGGCATAGCATACATAAGGTTTGTTGGTTTTAAACGCCTCAGTTTTATGGCTGTCGTAAATTACCTGGCCTTCTATGGGTTCGTAATTTCCGTTTGGTTTTTTTAATAGTATTGCGTTTACCTTCTCGTCTCTATTGCCACGACCTGCATGGGTCATTTGATTACCAGATTTTTTTAAGATTCCTTTTTTAAAAGGATACAAACCACTCCAGTAAAGACCGGCATATTTAATTTTTGGGTTGTTTGGGGCGTTTGCTATTGTTGCTTCACTAGAGCTGAAAGTTGCCCTGTCATTATCTACGTCAATATACTTCATAGCCACCAGGTCATTGGGAGTATTGCGCTCCATAAGCGGTTTTGTTGGGTGGTCTCCAAGAATATTATTTCCTATTAATATTGAATTTCCATGTAGGTACAATTTCTTGTTTTCTTGAAAGGGGAGGCCGTCCTGGGAATATGAAATTTGGAAAAACAAACATAGGGCAGCAATAAATAATACGCTTTTCATAAATTTAGAGTCAATTAATCGCGGAATTTACGAAAAATTTAATGATTGTTAAACTTTGAAAAATTATGGGTGAGAACTTTACAGTTCAGGTCCATAAAGGGAAAAAGTTGTAAATATTTCATTAAATTTGCCACTCTTTAAAAATCAGGTATGAGTAAATTAGTTATTGTGGGCACCGTTGCCTTTGACGCCATTGAAACCCCTTTCGGGAAAACTGATAAAATTCTGGGAGGAGCCGCCACCTATATTGGTTTGGCTGCTTCGCAGTTTAAAGTAGATGGCGCTATAGTTTCAATAGTTGGTGGTGATTTCCCAGAGAAAAACCTTACTATGCTCAAAGAGAACGGAATGGATATTTCGGGTCTTGAAGTGGTAGAGGATGGAAAAACTTTCTTTTGGAGTGGAAAATATCACAATGATATGAATACGCGAGACACTTTGATAACCGATTTAAATGTACTTGCAGATTTTAATCCAAAAGTTCCCGATAATTATCGCGATGCAGAAGTTGTTATGTTAGGAAACCTTCATCCGCTCGTCCAATTGGGAGTGATTGAGCAAATGAACTCTCCAAAACTTATTGTGCTGGACACCATGAACTTTTGGATGGACAGCGCCTTAAACGAGTTGATGCAAGTTATTGCTAAAGTAGATGTAGTAACCATAAACGACGAGGAAGCCAGACAGCTTTCAGGTGAGTACTCACTGGTAAAGGCAGCTCATAAAATCATGGAAATGGGGCCAGAATATGTAGTTATAAAAAAGGGTGAACACGGTGCGTTACTTTTTAGTGATGACGATGTGTTTTTTGCTCCAGCTATGCCGTTGCGTGAAGTTTTTGACCCAACTGGTGCTGGCGATACATTTGCGGGCGGTTTTACCGGTTACTTGGCAAGAACGGGAGATTACACCTATGAAAACATGAAAAATGCCGTTATTAATGGTTCTGCCTTGGCATCGTTTTGCGTAGAGAAGTTTGGTCCCGAGAAATTACTGAGCCTCACGAACAGCGATGTGCATCAACGCATTCAGCAGTTTAAAAGCTTGACACAATTTGACATTAAGTTAACCTAAATACGCGCCCTAAAATTTCAGGGCGCTTTTTGTTTCAATTTCTTTCGCTTCCATCGCTATTAAATATTAAAGCCAAGTAAAGGAAATTGTCAAAATAATTAAAACCAAAGAAAAACCTGCTCTTTTAGGTATAGATTAAGGTTTTTCCAATTTGAATAGAAAAAATGAGCGACGCGTTAAAACACGAATGTGGAATTGCAATGGTAAGGCTGCTAAAGCCTTTGGAGTATTATAAGGAAAAGTATGGTTCGGCATTTTACGGGGTAAATAAGATGTATTTAATGATGGAAAAACAGCATAACCGTGGACAGGACGGTGCGGGTTTAGCCAGCATTAAATTAGATGTTAATCCAGGTCAACGCTACATTAGTCGTGTGCGCTCTAATGAAGCACAGCCCATTCAAGATATTTTTGCTCAGATAAACGAGCGGATAAATACAGAATTTTCACTTCATCCAGAGTACAAAGATGACGTAGCCGCGCAAAAAAAGAATATTCCCTACATTGGCGAATTGTTTTTAGGCCATGTGCGTTATGGCACCTTTGGGCTTAATAGTGTTGAGAACGTTCATCCTTTTCTTCGTCAAAATAACTGGATGCATCGGAATTTGATTATCGCGGGTAACTTTAACATGACCAATACCAATGCCTTGTTTGATAACCTTATCAAATTAGGGATGCACCCCAAAGAAAAAGCTGATACGGTTACGGTCATGGAAAGGATTGGTCATTTTTTAGATGATGCCGTTCGCAAACTTTATAAAAAGGCAAAAGCAAAAGGTTTTAATAAGCAGGAGGCTTCACCTTATATTGCTAAAAACCTAAATGTTGCAAAAATACTTCGTAAATCGGCATCAAATTGGGATGGCGGGTATGCTATGGCTGGACTTTTAGGTCATGGAGATGCTTTTGTGTTGCGCGATCCAGCGGGAATTAGACCGGTTTATTACTATCAAGATGACGAAGTGGTAGTTGTGGCTTCTGAACGCCCCGCAATTCAAACTACATTCAATGTTCCTTTTGATAAGGTGAAAGAATTGGATCCTGGTAAGGCCTTAATTGTTAAGAAAAACGGAAAAATGAAAATTTCCGAAATTCTGGGCCCCTTAGAGCGCAGGTCTTGTTCTTTTGAAAGAATCTATTTTTCGCGAGGGAGCGATGCCGAAATTTATCAGGAGCGAAAAATGCTCGGAAACCTTGTGATGCCGAAGGTGCTTGAGGCAATTAATTACGACACTGAAAATGCTGTTTTCTCTTTTATACCCAATACTGCTGAAACATCATTTTACGGAATGTTAGATGCTGCTCAGGATGAACTCAACAAGCAGAAAAACGAGGCTATAATAAAAGAAAGAAAAACCTTAAGCCTTGATCGGTTAAATCAAATTCAATCGCATAAAATACGTACCGAAAAAATTGCGATAAAAGATGTTAAGCTACGAACATTCATTACAGATGATAATAGCCGTGATGATCTTGTTGCTCACGTTTACGATGTAACTTATGGGGTTGTAAAACCTACCGATAACCTAGTCATTATTGACGATAGTATTGTTCGGGGAACCACGCTGAAAAAGAGTATTTTAAAGATGTTGGATAGGCTACACCCCAAACAAATTGTTGTAGTTTCTTCCGCACCACAAATCAGGTACCCAGATTGTTACGGAATTGACATGGCTAGGCTAGAAGACTTGGTGGCCTTTCAAGCGGCATTGCAGCTTCATAAAGATCGTGGCACCTATGCAATAGTTGAAGAGATCTATAATGAATGCTTGGAGCAAGTAGGAAAGGAAGATCTTGCCGTTGTAAACCATGTGAAGAAATTATACGACCCATTTACAGATGAAGAAATTTCGGATAAAATAGCTGAAATTGTCAGCCAAGAAAATATTAAGGCTAAAGTAAAACTTATATTTCAATCTGTTGATGACTTGCATAAAGCTTGTCCCAAAAATCTAGGCGATTGGTATTTTACGGGCAATTACCCTACGTTAGGCGGTAATCGGGTTGTAAACCGTGCCTACATCAATTTTTACGAAGGAAACTCAGATCGGGCATATTAAGCATTGGGTATTTTAACAATTTTCTATCCGTTTGTCGAATAGATAACTCAGTTCAACGAATATAGTTATTTGATCGAATTTAATCATAAAAGAAAAGTTACATTTGACATTATCATTTTACTTAAGTAGGTTAGGTATATGGTAAGATTTGGGGCAAAAAAGGTGGGTCTTACCCGCCTTTTTTCATGCCCCAAATCTTCGGGGTGGCGAGCAATAAGTTTTTCTTCTGTGGAGCTAAGGTTTTTCTGCGAGCCGTTTTTCTCCCTCTCGAGTTCTGCCCGTCTTTTTTTTTAATACTCCAATCTTTGAGTTGTCCGGCAAACACCTGTTTTTTCTACGCTGGATCGCTCCGGTATTGAACCCACTTTGGGGTTCTTTCTGCGTAGATTTAGTACAACCCTGCACTGCACTGTGTTTGTGCAGAGTTATCAAAGTTAAACTCCTTCGGAGTATTTTATGGTATGTAAGTATGAGGTGTCATTGTCAACTTTGCTGTGGTTTATTATTCGGGCAACGTGTCAGGACTTTAAATTTATAAGCACCTAGTCGCGCAAAATCGAGTCGCTTCTCTTATAAAAGTAGGCGAGCTGTACTTCACTTTAATCAAATCACCTACTTTGATGGATTACTATTTTTTCTGCGAGCCGTTTCCCATCCCTCTCCTGGGTTCTGTTCCGCCTTTTTTTCATGTTCCGGTCTTCGAGATGTCCAGCAAACACCTGTTTTTTTACACTGGATCGCTCCAGTATTGAACCCACTTCGGGGTTCTTTCTGCGTAGATTTAGTACAGCCCTGCACTGCACTGTGTTTGTGCAGGGTTATCAAAGTTAAACTCCTTCGGAGTATTTTATGGTATGTAAGTATGAGGTGTAATTGACAACTTTGCTGTGGTTTATTATTCGGGCAACGTGTCAGGGGTTTAGGTTTATAAGCATCCCGTCACGCAAAATCGAGTCACTTCTCTTATAAAAGTAGGGGAACTGTATCTCACTTTAATCAAATTACCTGCTTTGGTAGATTAATATTTTTTCTGCGAGCCGTTTCCCCTCTCTCCCCTGGGTTCTGTTCCGCCTTTTTTTCATGTTCCGGTCTTCGAGATGTCCAGCAAACACCTGTTTTTTTACACTGGATCGCTCCAGTATTGAACCCACTTCGGGGTTCTTTCTGCGTAGATTTAGTACAACCCTGCACTGCACTGTGTTTGTGCAGAGTTATCAAAGTTAAACTCCTTCGGAGTATTTTATGGTATGTAAGTATGAGGTGTCATTGTCAACTTTGCTGTGGTTTATTATTCGGGCAACGTGTCAGGACTTTAAATTTATAAGCACCTAGTCGCGCAAAATCGAGTCGCTTCTCTTATAAAAGTAGGCGAGCTGTACTTCACTTTAATCAAATCACCTACT
Organism: Aequorivita marina; assembly: GCF_031631895.2. Taxonomy (NCBI): domain Bacteria; kingdom Pseudomonadati; phylum Bacteroidota; class Flavobacteriia; order Flavobacteriales; family Flavobacteriaceae; genus Aequorivita; species Aequorivita marina. The sequence goes on along the minus strand of NZ_JAVMBW020000009.1, from coordinate 67,281 downwards.
TTGATGGATTACTATTTTTTCTGCGAGCCGTTTTTCTCCCCCTCGAGTTCTGTTCCGCCTTTTTTTCATGTTCCAGTCTTCGAGATGTCCAGCAAACACCTGTTTTTTACACTGGATCGCTCCAGTATTGAACCCACTTCGGGGTTCTTTCTGCGTAGATTTAGTACAACCCTGCACTGCACTGTGTTTGTGCAGGGTTATCAAAGTTAAACTCCTTCGGAGTATTTTATGGTATATAAGTATGAGGTGTCATTGTCAACCTTGTCGTGGATTAATGATGATAACTTAGAATGTAACAGAAATAAATTAAGGGCTTGATTTGAGTAAAATACACCACGAATTCACAAATGTTTAGGCTAAATACATGAATCCGTGGCATTTTGCAGCCGTAGCTTTTTCAGCATAAAAAAAATCCGCAACCAATTTATGATTGCGGATTTCTTAGATTTCAATTCAGTTTAAAAGACCATGAATTGAATTCTGCGTTTTATTTGTTCTTTTCGTAGTTGGCAGATACTTCGTCCCAGTTAACTACGTTCCAAAAAGCACCAACATAGTCTGGACGCTTATTTTGGTATTTTAGATAATACGCATGCTCCCAAACATCCAATCCTAAAATTGGCGTTCCGTTGCAGTTGGTATTTGGCATTAATGGGTTATCTTGGTTTGGTGTAGAAGAAACTTCTAATTTACCGCCTTTATGAACGCAAAGCCAAGCCCAACCAGATCCAAACTGTGTTTTTGCAGCATTTGAAAACTTTTCTTTAAAAGCATCAAAACTTCCGAAAGCATCATCAATAGCTTTTGCTAAATCTCCAGATGGCTTTCCACCTCCGTTAGGCGACATGACACTCCAAAAAAGACTGTGGTTATAGAATCCACCGCCATTATTACGAACGGCTTTGTTTTCCATATCAAGATTCTTTAAAATATCTTCAATGGATTTTCCAGCTAAATCGGTGCCTTCAATAGCGGCATTCAACTTATCTGTATATCCTTTATGGTGTTTATCATGGTGTATTTCCATTGTTTGGGCATCGATGTTTGGTTCTAGCGCATCAAATGCATACGGTAATTTTGGTAACTCGAAAGACATATTATATCGTTTTTTTATTGGTTATTAATAATTTCACCCAAAGTTAGGCATTATCACCATGTGAAACTGTTATAGCTTTTATAAGATTTCTATGATATGATAGATAAATTTGATTCCGAACTGATAAAAACACTATTTTAGTGCAAAACTCAACTTCTTGGATACTCAATTTTCTTTTTCAATCTATGATGCCGCAGCTGGAAGCGGAAAAACCTTCACATTAGTCAAGGAATATTTAAAAAAAGTCCTTACTGCTAAAAGTGACGATTACTTTAAACATCTTTTGGCTATTACCTTTACCAATAAAGCAGTGGCCGAAATGAAACAACGCATCGTTGAAACTTTGGTCAATTTCAGTGCAGCAGAAAGCGTGGAAGATCCACATCCTATTATGCAATTACTTGCAGAAGAAACGGGAATGAGTTTGACTGAAATTCATAACCGATCTAAAGATGTACTAAAAAATTTACTACACAATTATGCAGCCTTTAGTGTTGAGACTATTGATAGATTCAATCATCGGATTATCCGCACATTTGCACGCGATTTAAAATTGGCCACTAATTTTGAAGTAACACTAGATATTCCAGAACTTCTAGCCGAAGCCGTAGATCTATTGTTGAGTAAAGCGGGAGAAAACAAGGAGGTAACTAAAGTTTTGTTAGATTTTGCCTTAGAAAAAACAGATGATGATAAATCTTGGGATATTTCGCGCGATATTGCCGAAGCCGCACAACTTCTCTATAAAGAAAATGACGCCACCCATGTTGCAGTTTTAAAAGAGAAGTCGTTAGAAGACTTCCTTAGTTTTAAGAAACAATTGACAGCCAAGAGAAATATCTTAACTACTGAAATTGAAAACTTGGCTACGCAAACCCTTCAGCTTATTGACGAAAGTGGATTGGAACATTCCAATTTTACGAGAGGAACCTTACCCAGTCACTTCTTGAAATTGAAACAAGGTAATTATAAAGTGTATGGAAATAAGCTTCAGGAAAACCTTGAAGAAAATAATGGGCTATATAAGGTTAAGGAAGACTCCTTTATAAGATCAACTATTGATGGATTAGTTCCCACTTTTCTTTCTAATTATATTGAAATAAAGGAAAAAGTGAATAAACACAATCTTTATGATTCAATTCTAAAAAACATAACGCCGCTTTCCGTAATAAATTTGGTAAACCAAGAGATTGAAGTAATTAAGGAGGAAAAAAACATTTTGCCTATTTCAGAATTCAACGCCATCATAAACAAGGAGATTAAAAATCAACCCGCACCCTTTATCTATGAGCGATTGGGCGAAAAATACAGACACTTTTTTATTGATGAATTTCAGGATACTTCAAAACTACAATGGGAAAATTTAATTCCGCTGGTTGCCAATGCTCTCTCGCAAGAATTAAACCCAAGTTCTGGGAGTTTACTGTTGGTAGGTGATGCCAAACAATCCATATATAGATGGCGCGGTGGGCTGCCAGAGCAATTTATGGAGTTGTATGCAGATGAGAATCCGTTTCCGAGAGAAAAAGAAGTGCTTTCGCTGGATACTAATTATAGAAGTAGCGAGGCAATCATTGATTTTAACAATCAGTTTTTCAGCTTTGTAGCTAACTATTTTGCAAAAGATGGCCATGCTGATCTATACAAATCTGGTAACAAGCAAAATTTCAATACTAAAAAGCATGGCTATATAAAGCTTGAATTTATTGAGAATCAAAAAAAGGCCGAGAAAAACCAAGCCTATTCAAATTTAGTGTTAGAGACAATTCAGAATCTTGAAAGTCAGCGGTTTTCGGTAAGTGATATCTGTATTTTAACGCGAAACAAGGCAGATGGAATAGTTTTGGGAGCCTTTTTAATGGAGCATGGCATTCCGGTTATTTCTTCAGAAACCTTGTTGTTGCAATCCTCATCATTGGTTCAAATATTGGTTTTTGCATTAACGGCCAGCCTGTATACCAACAATGAGGAGGCCAGAATAAATTTGCTTAACCTGCTGCACAAACACTTAGATATTGCAGATGAAAAGCACAGTTTTTTTAAAAAGTTTTTAAATACTTCGGAAGAGGAATTTACTCGTAATTTACGTGCGTATCAGCTTGATTTTAATCTAGCCAAAATGCGAGATGTTTCCTTATACGAAGCATTTGAATATTGTATAGACCATCTTAAGCTTGCAGACTGTGCAGATGCATACCTATTTGGTTTTATGGATTTAGTGTATGATTTTGAACAACAGCCTCTGGCCGATAAAATTTCTTTTTTAGATCATTGGGAAACAAAAAGAGAAAACGCTTCAATACCTGCAAGTGAAAGCACCAATGCCGTACAACTAATGACCATCCATAAAGCGAAAGGATTGGAGTTTCCAGTAGTTATTTTTCCATTTGCCGATATAAAACTATACGAAGCCAGAAAAGATAAACTTTGGTATCCGTTGGAAAATGAGGCGCTTCAATTTCAGGAAGCACAGATTAATTATAAGTCGGAAGTAGAAAACTATGGCAATATTGGCGAACTCATGTATAACGAACATCGAAGTCAGCTTGAGTTGGACAATATCAACTTATTATATGTTACTCTTACGCGGGCAGTAGAAAAATTATTTGTTTTTTCAGAAATGCCAAAAGCGTCTAAAAGTGGTGTTCCGGCAAGTTATAATCAGCTTTTTATGGAGTTTCTAAAACATAAGGGAACATGGAACAAGGACCAGTTGGTCTATGAATTTGGGAAGGATTTAGAGAAAATTTCAGAACAAAAAAATATAGTACCCCAAACCCAGCCAGTTTTTATTTCTAGTAATCCGCTGGCGCATGGTCTCAAAATTGTTGCTTCAGAAACTAATTATAAAGAAGAAGTGGAAGCGGCAATACTCACCGGAAACCTTCTCCACGACACTATGGCACAAATTTATGTAGCGGCAGATTGCGAAAGGGTTTTAGCCAAAATGGAGCAACGTGCTATTATTAAGGAGAAGGAGTTTGAGGTTTTGAAAGCTACCGTAAACCACATTGTTCAGCACCCAGAACTGAAGCCTCTGTTTAATGGAATGGACGTGGTTTATAACGAACGCGATTTAATTACAAAAAGCGGTCTGGTTCTGCGGCCAGATAGGCTTAATATTAATTCGGAAAATAAAGTGGTTATCGTAGATTATAAAACTGGAAGTCCGCAGGCTTCGCATAAAGATCAGTTAATGGCTTATGCGAATGCGCTGGAGGAAATGGGTTTTTCTATTGCCGAAAAAATACTTATCTATACCAATAAGGATGAAATAGTGATAAATAAAGCTTAATTTTGAATTTTTAAAATAAGAGATAAAATGTACGGAGAAATAAAAAATCATTTAAAGAAAGAACTTCAGGAAATTAAAGACGCTGGTCTATATAAAAGAGAGCGTATAATCACGTCGCCACAAGATGCGGTGATTAAAATTTCAACAGGCGAGGAAGTTATTAACTTTTGCGCAAATAATTATTTAGGTCTTTCTTCAAACAAAGAAGTAATTCAAGCTGCTAAAGATGCCATGGATACACATGGATTTGGAATGTCTTCTGTTCGCTTTATTTGCGGTACCCAGGATATCCATAAGGAATTAGAGCAAAAAATAGCCGATTTTTACGGAACCGAAGACACGATATTATATGCAGCGGCTTTTGATGCTAACGGTGGTGTTTTTGAACCTTTGCTCACTGCTGAGGATGCAATTATTTCAGACTCCTTGAATCACGCTTCTATTATTGATGGCGTTCGTCTATGTAAGGCTGCTCGATACCGCTACGAAAATAATAATATGAAAGATTTGGAAGCACAACTTATTGCTGCCAATGAAAAAGGTGCCCGTTTTAAAATTATTGTTACAGATGGTGTGTTTTCAATGGACGGTCTGGTTGCTCCTTTAGATGAAATTTGTGACTTGGCAGATAAGTATGATGCTATGGTAATGATAGATGAATGCCATGCCACTGGTTTTATTGGTGAAACTGGTAGAGGAACGCTCGAGGAGAAAGGAGTTATGGACCGTATAGACATAATTACCGGAACACTTGGTAAGGCTATGGGCGGTGCTATGGGAGGCTATACCACCGGAAAAACGGAAATAATTGAAATGTTGCGACAGCGGTCAAGACCTTATTTGTTTTCAAACTCATTGGCGCCAGCACTTGTTGGTGGGGCCATTAAAGTGTTTGATATGTTAACCAACGACACTTCGCTTCGTGATAAATTAGCTGAGAATACGGCCTATTTCAAAAAAGGAATAAAAGATGCAGGTTTTGATATTATTGATGGTGATTCTGCAATCGTGCCGGTGATGTTGTATGACGCTAAGTTGTCTCAAAAAATGGCCGACATGTTATTGGAAGAGGGTATTTATGTAATTGGTTTCTTCTTCCCGGTAGTGCCTAAGGAAAAGGCTAGAATTAGAGTTCAACTTTCGGCGGCCCATTCAAAAGATCATTTAGATAAAGCAATAAGTGCCTTTATTAAGATTGGAAAAAAATTAGAGGTTATTGCTAAGTAACAGCTTTATTTGCTGTCTAGCCCCTCCACTTTAGGAAAATTTTATTAGATTTGCTTTTGTTTATAATATTTAACAACTTACTTTTGCTGATAATTAACACTTAAAAATTAAACAATCGAATATGAAACATCTTAACAGATTATTAGTTGCTGCAATTCTTTTTATGGGAATTGGTGTAGCGAACGCGCAAGACGAAAACAATCCTTGGGCTGTTGAGATTGGTGCAAACGCAGTTGACGTTTACCCAGTCGGAACAAGCGACAATGGACGAATCCCTGCTTCACTTCGAGGGGAAATCTTTGACGAGTACTTTAATGCAAATGACCACTGGAACATTTTACCTTCAGTTTCTAGACTAGCTATTAGTAGATACGTAGGTAGTGGTTTTGTATTTACCGCTGCTGGGTCTATCAACAAAATTGATAGATTAGGTGATGGCGAAGCAAACGACCTAAGCTACTACGGAGCTGATGGTGAAATTAAATATAGCTTTAAAGAAGCCTTAGGCAGTAGCTGGTTTGATCCTTCTATTGGTCTTGGTGGTGGTTATACTTGGGTTGACGATATCGGATTCGGTACAGGTAACGCAATGCTTGGTGTTAAATTTTGGTTTAACGAATACCTTGCTTTAAACCTTCAATCAACGTATAAGCACTCTTTTGAAGATACCTACGGTATTACACACTTCCAACACTCTGCTGGTATCGTATTCCAATTTGGTGGAAAAGATACTGACGGTGACGGAATCTACGATAAAGATGACGAATGTCCTGAAACTCCTGGTTTAGCAGAATTCAACGGATGTCCTGATACTGACGGTGACGGAATCGAAGATAGACTTGACGAATGTCCAAACACTCCTGGTCTAGCTGAATTTAACGGTTGTCCTGATACTGACGGTGATGGTATCCCAGATCACCTTGACGAATGTCCTACTGTAGCTGGTCTAGCTGAACTTAACGGTTGTCCAGATGCTGATGGTGATGGTATTGCAGATAAAGATGATAACTGTCCAAACGAAGCAGGTCCTGCTGAAAACGATGGTTGCCCATGGGCAGATAGAGACGGAGACGGCGTTATAGATAAAGACGACCAGTGTCCAGATGTTGCAGGTACTGTAGCAAATAATGGTTGCCCAGAAGTTTCTGTAGAAATCATCAAGCAATTGAATGAGTATTCTAAAACTGTATTATTTGATTTGAACAAATCAACTATCAGAAAAGAATCTTACGGAGCACTTCAGAGTATGGTTGACATCATGAAAGAATATCCTACTGCATCATTCCACATCGGTGGTCACACAGATAGTAGTGGTAGAGATTCTTACAACATGAAGCTTTCTAAAGAAAGAGCTGCTTCAGTTAAAGATTACTTAGTAACTATCGGAATGGATGGTTCAAGATTATCTTCTGAAGGTTACGGTGAAGAGAAGCCAATTGCAACTAACAAAACTGCAGCTGGAAGACAACAAAACCGTCGTGTTGAAATTTCTTTACAGAAATAATTTCAACGAGTAAGTTTTAAATAAATCTTAGGGAAACGCCTCCGAATATCGGGGGCGTTTCTTATTTTTAGGCTATGGAAACATTCCTTCAAGAAATCCTATCCGATTTAAAAGAGAATTACGCAGACCTTGCAAACTTAACTATCATTCTTCCCAGTAAACGAGCTGGCGGGTTCCTGATAAACGAATTGAAAAGATCCAATTCTGAAACCCAATTTGCTCCGCGAATACTAAGCGTTGAAGAATTTGTAGAAGATTTATCGAACCTCAAGATAATAGATAACACTGAATTGCTCTTTAAAAGCTATCAAGCCTATTTAGATACCGAAGCAATTACCGATAAAGATGATTTTGAAACCTATTCCACATGGGCAACAACCTTGCTAAACGATTTTAATGAAATAGACCGCTATCTGGTAGAACCCAAACCATTTTTTAGCTATCTAGCCAGCATTAAAACTTTGGAGAGGTGGAATGTGAAAGATGAACCTACTGAGCTAATTAGTAATTATCTGCGTTTTTGGGAAAGCCTTCCTTCGTTTTATAAAAATATTCAGACGCTTTTATTAAATGATAATGTTGGTTATCAAGGTATGGTGTACCGCGAGGCGGCGGCAAATCTAGAACACTATATTCAGAACAATAGGGATAACACTCACGTTTTTGTTGGCTTTAACGCCCTAAACTCTGCCGAACAGCATATTGTGCAAGAACTTTTAGAAACGGGTAATACAAAAATCTATTGGGACACTGACGCTGCATTCTATAATGATAAAAGACATAGCGCTTCTTATTTTATAAGAAAGTATATTAAGGAATGGAAATACTTTCAATCGGCATCGCCAAAGTTTATTGCCTCTAACTTTGAAAAGCCCAAACACTTTAAATTTGTTGAAATTCAAAAAAATGTTGGGCAGGCAAAATACGTTGGCGAACTACTATCACAACTTTCAGAAGAAGAGATCAACAAAACTGCCATAGTATTGGGAGATGAAAACTTACTCGTCCCGGTATTACACTCCTTGCCAGAAAATGTTAAAAACCTAAATGTAACTATGGGATTGTCATTAAAGACCTTCCCAAACGTTGTTTTCTTTGAACTGCTCTTTAACATCCATCTTCGCAATTCTGAATCGCTGTATTACAAAGACGTTCTCTCTATCTTAAACCACCCTTTGGGTAGTGCCTTATTGCCTAATGCCAGTGAACTTGCCTTAATTTTGACCCGTGAAAATATCACCCATGTCTCGGCAAAACAATTGGTTGAAATTTCTAACGGCTTTTATTCCGAGATGCTAAGCCTTTTATTCGGAGATTGGAAGAATGAAAGTAAAACGGCTATAGAAGCTTCGCAAAAGATTCTAGGTGTGCTTCAAAGTCGGTATAAATCCAATACGGTACAAGGCATGGTGATTTATGAACTTAAGGAGATGTTTAATAAAATTGAAGCCTTAAACGTTCAATACCCATACCTAAAATCTGTTAAAAGTGTACTTGCCCTTTTTACCGAATTGGCCGCTTCAACCTCTATGGATTTTAAGGGAGATGCTTATAGCGGACTTCAACTTATGGGCGTTCTGGAAACCAGAGTCCTTGATTTTGAAAACCTCATTATTACTTCGGTAAATGAAGGTGTTTTTCCTTCTGGAAAATCGAATGCGTCCTTTATTACTTATGATTTAAAGCAAGAATTTAAGCTTCCATCTTTTACCGAAAAGGACGCTATTTATACCTATCACTTCTACAGGTTATTGCAAAGAGCTTCAAATATTTCTTTGTTATATAATAGCCATTCTGAAGGTATGAATACTGGAGAAAAAAGTCGTTTTGTGCGGCAGTTAGAAATAGAGAAACACCCTAACCATAAGGCTGAAACATTTATTCTTTCACCCAAAGTTCAAATTAAACCGCAAGCCTTAAAGGAAATTGTAAAGACCGATGCCGTAATGCAACGCCTTCAAGAAATTGCTAAAAAGGGCTTTTCACCTTCGGCATTGACAAGTTATATTCGCAATCCTTTAGACTTTTATTTCCAAAAAATACTGGGTATGCAAGAGTTTGATGAGGTTGAAGAAACCGTAGCTGCAAATACCTTGGGAACTATTGTACATGATACATTAGAGAAATTTTATGCTCCTTTTCAAGATTCCATACTCACTAAAGAAATACTGGTAGATCTTAAGGGGCAAATCCATGAAGAAGTAACGGCGCAATTCAAAAAAACTTTTAAAGGTGGAACTTTTTCCAAAGGAAAGAACCTCATAGTTTTTGAAGTCGCCAAACGTTATATTTCAAACTTTATCAACATGGAAATAGATGATGTTGAAGCTGGTAACGCCATAAAGATCCTTAAAATAGAAACAGATCTTCGCTTAGAAGTGCCAATCCCAGAGCTCGATTTTCCCGTGAGCATCCGCGGAAAAGTTGATAGGGTAGATGAATATAACGGCCAGCTGCGGATAATTGACTATAAAACCGGCCTTGTAAAGCAGAGCGACTTAGACATAATTGAATGGGAGGAATTAAACCAAGATTATAAATACAGCAAAGCTTTTCAGGTTTTGACGTATGCACTTATGATGGGGAAAGAAATACCCACAAACCAGGTTGAAGCTGGTATTATTTCATTTAAAAACCTCAGTAGTGGATTTTTAAAATTTGCCACAAAACCTTCCTCTCGGGGCAAAAGAGAGTACAAAATTACGGAAGAAACCTACGCAAATTTTTCCGTAGCACTTAAAAACCTTATTTTGGAAATTTGCGATCCAACTATTCCATTTATAGAAAAAGAATTAGACTGATGACCATAGAAAAAAACCAAATACTTACGCAAGAAGGAAAAAAGCCAATTGTTTACGATCTCTATTATCAAGAAACAGATTCGCCCCAACCCCTAATAATTTTTTGTCACGGCTATAAAGGTTTTAAAGATTGGGGCCCATGGCATTTGGTGGCAGAAGCATTTGCCAAGGCAGGGTTTTGCTTTTTAAAATTCAACTTTTCACACAACGGAGGTACGGTAGAGCAGCCTATAGATTTTCCAGATTTGGAGGCTTTCGGCGAAAATAATTTTAGTTTGGAATTGGATGATTTAAACCGCGTGCTCAACTTTATTGAAAGTGGTAATGAAAAGTTGCCTAAAAATCTTGCGACTACCTCTTTAATTGGCCACAGCCGGGGCGGTGGTATTGTTTTAATTAAAGCCGAAGAAGACCCGCGAATAAACAACGTAATTACCTGGGCAGGTATAAGCGATTTTAAACCTAGGTTTCAGGAAGGCACCCAAAACTTTAAAGATTGGAAAGAAACCGGCGTCACACACATTGAAAACAGTAGGACAAAACAGCTTTTGCCACATAAGTTTCAGTTCTATAAAGACTTTAAGGAGAATGAAGAACGATTTACAATTCGTCGAGCGGTAGAAGATCTTAAAATCCCATATCTAATTGTCCACGGAAGTGAAGACCCTACGGTTTCTATAAAAGAAGCCGAAGCGATTCATTCCTGGAATACCAAAAGTGAATTTGAGGTCATTGAAGGTGCCGACCACGTTTTTAATGCAAAACACCCTTGGAAGGATTCAGATACTCCCGAAGAATTAGAAAGAGTTGTAGATTGTACAATTCATTTTTTAAAATGAAGCAGGGTATTGAAAAATTTCCTATTTTTGCCATTCTGTATCAGCAAAAGGTCCTTGGTTTTTTAAACTTCGGAACAAAATGGGGGATTAGCTCAGCTGGCTAGAGCGCTTGCATGGCATGCAAGAGGTCATCGGTTCGACTCCGATATTCTCCACCAAAACCACCGGTTATCGCGGTGGTTTTTTGTTTTTCATTTTTTGTTTCCGTTAATGGGTCTGCTTCTTAGGAGTAGTATTCAGGAGGTTGTGGAGTTTATTTCGGTATGGGTCATCGGTTCGTTCCGATAGCTATCGGAACCGATATTCTCCACCAAAACCACCGGTTATCGCGGTGGTTTTTTGTTTTTCATTTTTTGTTTCCGTTAATGGGTCTGCTTCTTAGGAGCAGTATTCAGGAGGTTGTGGAGTTTATTTCGGTATGGGTCATCGGTTCGTTCCGATATGTTCCAATCAGCACCGTGAACGCGGTTGTTTTTTGTATGCGCTAGTATTTCTAGACACTGATTCATTTTGTGGTGGCATAAGTGTCCAATTCAGTTTTCCATGATTTTGTAACTTGCAAAAGAATATTACTAAACCCTACAAGCCTTTTAGCGGCGCTAGAACTACCATCTATTTATTACTATGATACAACTTGCAAAGCCTTCAGACCTTGACCAGATTCTAGCCATTACGAAGGCTTGTGGTAAAAAGCTGAATTCCGATGGAATTTTTCAATGGAGTGACACCTATCCAAACAAATCAATTTTTCAAAAAGATATTGAAAACTGTACGTTGTACGTATTTATTTCAGACAAAATAATTGTGGGCTGTATTGTTATTTCAACAGAAATGGATCCGGAATATAAAACGGTTAAATGGCTTACCAAAACAACAAAACACTATTATATCCACCGCTTGGCGGTTCATCCCAATTATCAGGGAAAGGGAATTGCCAGAAGTCTAATGCATTTTGCCGAGGGTTTAGCTATTGAAAACAATATTGCTTCTGTCCGCTTGGATACGTTTAGCAAAAACCTTCGCAACCAAAAATTTTATGAAGCTCGTGGTTATCAACGCTTGGAAAGGATCTATTTTTCTAATCAAAGTGAATTTCCTTTTTATTGTTATGAACTCCCAGTATCTCAAATAGCTTCTTAATAGTTCCTATTTTGTAGCTTTGCGGGCTATATGCAGAAAACAGATATTTCGTTTAAACGTATTCAGCAACTCGCGGTTCCTGCAATTATTGCGGGGATTGCCGAACCAGTGCTTTCTGCTACCGATGCCGCTGTGGTGGGAAATATAAAAGATTTCGGCATAGAATCCTTGGCTGCCGTTGGTATTGTAGGTTCTTTTCTTTCGGCACTTATATGGATTTTAGCACAAACGCGAAGTGCAATTGCCACGATAGTCGCACAAAATCTTGGAGCTGGTAAGATAGAACAATTAAAAGATTTTCCGGCACAGGCCATTTATTTCAATATTGGCCTAAGCATCGTAGTGCTGATCTCCACCTATTTCTTTGTAGAAGAAATTTTCTCAATGATGAATGCCGAGGGGATTGTTCTGGATTTTAGCATAGCGTATTATAACATTCGTGTTTGGGGTTTCCCGCTAACCCTATTCACTTTTGCAGTATTTGGAATCTTTAGGGGGCTCCAAAATACTTTTTGGCCTATGATTATTGCCGCAATAGGTGCAGGAATCAATATTGGGCTAGATTTTGCGCTGGTCTATGGTATAGAAGGAATCATTGTGCCTATGGGCATTGAGGGGGCGGCGTGGGCCAGCTTTATCTCACAACTTATTATGGCAATTTTGGCCTTTTGGTTTTTGATGAAAAAAACCGATGTTTCGCTTAAATTAAGATTTCCGGTGCATCATGAAATCAGTAGGTTGATAAGCATGAGCCTTAATCTTTTTCTACGCTCCGTAGCACTTAATATTGCCTTGATATTAGCAACTCGCGAAGCAGCCAATTTAGGAAAGGAGTACGTTGCGGCCCATACCATTGCCTTTAATATTTGGATATTCACGGCATTTTTTCTTGACGGCTATGGCGCAGCAGGAAATATTTTATCTGGAAAGCTTCTCGGCGAACGCAGTTACGGCAGGCTGTGGAAACTAACTAAAAAAGTTAGTTATTACAACACTATTGTAGCTATCACATTGGTGTTAATAGGGGTAATACTCTATGAGCCTTTGGGTCTCATTTTTAACAAAGACGAAAAAGTGCTCTCCATATTTTACGGAATGTTCTTTATGGTTTTAATCTGTTTGCCGCTAAACGCGATTGCTTTTACCTTAGACTCTATTTTTAAAGGCTTGGGCGAGATGGGTTATCTGCGCAATGTGCTCTTGGGTGCAACCTTCTTCGGCTTTATTCCGGTGCTTTATCTTTCAAAATATATGGAATGGGGCCTGGTAGGTATTTGGATTGCAATGACGGTTTGGGTGGCGTATAGAGGAGGGGCCTTGGTTATCAAATTCCGAAGAAAATATATTCCTTTGATTAAAAATTAGATTCATTTAACATTGGCCAATAATCTGGCTAAAAATATTTTTATAGTATGAAAACCCCGAATGAAATCTTTAAAAATTCTCCCGAACTATTGGAAAAACCCGAGGTAAAAGAGTTTGTTTCGGAATATGCTGAAGTATGTGACGCCCTTATAGACTTGCAACAGGTTTCCGAAATGGGAAAAGAAAAATACCTGCGCATCTTAGTACGTGAAATTCGAGATAGTATTGTTATGGAACTGAAGCGCGATTTAGAGGCAGAACGATTTGGTGAAAGCGATCGGGTTGATTTTAAAAAAGCTGTAGAAAATCTTAAAACTTACATAAATAACTATTGCCGCGATTACAAAATATATCTTTAAACTTGTTTTATACGGAAACTTCTTCTCATATAAGTATGTTGATGTCCCGCTTCGTATAAAGATTCAGGCAATTATTTGATACCTTTGACGTATAAGACAAACAATTGCATGACTTTAGAAGAAAACCTTAATAAACGTATCAAGGAGCTAACGTGTTTATACGAAGTATCTTCAATTATTGTAAATAACGATTACAGAGAGTTGGATAAAACCCTATACTCCATAGTGCTCAGCATTAGAAAATCCTTGCAATACAACAAAGACGCTATTGTTGAAATAGAATCTAAACCCTTCCATCTTATATCGTCTTCGCTTCCAAAAAGTGTGTATATTGAAAGTACCATCCAAGTTTTTAATGAACCTAAGGGAACGATTAAAATCCACTATCCTGCAAAAAAATATGAAAAAGCAGATTTTTTACCTGAAGAAAAAAAACTGTTGCAAAATGTAGCCATAAACGTAGGCGATTTATTGGAACGCGCATCCATTCGTGAAAATGAAGCAGTTTTAAAACGAAAGATGGAACACGCAGATCGGTTGAGTATTTTAGGTGAAATAACTGCTGGAATTGCCCACGAACTCAATACGCCATTGGCTAATATCTTGGGCTTCGCTGAGCTTTTAAAAGAGAAAGAATCCGAAGATGCGCAAACTTCAAAGGACCTTGATAAGATTATCAATAGTGCTATTTTTTCTCGAGAAGTTGTAAAAAAGTTGATGTTTTTTGCCTGCGAAATGCCGCAGAACCTAGACCAAACAGACATTGTACCTGTAATAAGAGATGCGATGAATCTTTTGGATCCAACTTTTAAAAAAAATAACGTCCGGTATGTAGTCAATTTGCCTGAAACGGAAGTGCGTTTAAAGGCCGATACCATTCAGATAACCCAAGTTATTTTTAACCTGGTGTTAAACGCGATCTATTTTTCTCCAGAGGATGGGTTGATTCAGGTTAGTTTAGAAGAGCGCGATAAACAGGTATGCCTTAAAATAATTGATGAGGGACCGGGAATTGCATCAGATAATATCGAGAAGATTTTTCAACCATTTTTTACTACAAAAACCGTGGGTGACGGTTCCGGTCTTGGGTTGAGTGTGGTCCATGGTATTATTAGAAGTCATCGCGCTACTATAGACTATCAATCTAATACACCATCAGGCGCTATTTTTATTATTAACTTCCCCAAACAATAAAGAATATGTTTCACAAGGAAAACATACTAATTGTAGATGACGATATTAACATCCTCGAGTTAATTCAGCGTCATTTACACACAATGAGTTACCACACCTATAAAGCGGTTTCGGTAAAGGAAGCGGTAGCAATTCTGCGCGACACTGAAATTGATTTACTAATAACCGATTTAAAAATGCCTGAGGTTGATGGCTTTCAATTAATTCAGTTTGCATCTGAGCATTATCCAAACATGCCAAAACTTGTGGTAACGGGCTATCCTTCGGTTCAGGATGCGCTTTCAGCAATAAAATCTGGTGTAGTAGATTATTTGGTAAAACCATTTACAAAAGAAGAATTAAAGCAAGGCGTAAAAAAATCACTCGCTTCAAGATCAAAAAAAAGATTCTTGGAAAAAGAAAAGATAAAGCATACCTACAATGAAATTATAGGTGAAAGTGATGCAATTAAAAAAGTTACCCAGGTAATTGAGCGGGTAAAAAATAACAAGGCAACTATTCTTGTCAATGGGGAAAGCGGCACGGGTAAAGAGCTTGTTGCACGTTCCATTCATTATAATGGCAAGTTTTCACGCAATCCTTTTATTCCGGTAAATTGTGGTGGAATTCCTGAAAATTTATTGGAATCGGAGCTCTTTGGTTATGTAAAAGGAGCTTTTACAGGTGCTAATGAAGATCGCGATGGGTTTTTTCAGGCAGCAAATGGCGGGACCATATTTTTAGATGAAATTGGAAACGCGCCTCTTTCTGTTCAATCCCGACTTTTACGTGTGCTTCAAGAAAAAGAAGTAATGAAAGTGGGAGAAAGAAAGACTAAGAAAATTGATGTTCGGGTTATTGCCGCTACCAATAGTAATTTGCGAGAAATGATAGCCAAGGGAACGTTTCGCGAAGATTTATATTATCGGTTAACGGTTGTAGAAATTGCTGTACCGCCACTTAGGGAGCGGAAAGAAGACATTCCATTATTGGCAGATAAGTTTCTATTTAAATACGGTAACGAATATAAGGATCGGTATATTACTATGGATAAGGAGGCCCAGACCTTATTGCAACGTTATGATTGGCCAGGAAATATACGCGAACTGGAGAATGTAATTCAACGTGCGGTAATTATGTGTGATAGAAGCATTGGGTTAAAAGATTTGCCAGAAAACTTAAAGTACCAAATAGACTTTCCAGAGGAACCTTTACTCTCTTTAAAGGCAATGGAGAAAAAGTATATTGAAAAAGTTCTCGCTAAAACAGGGAACAATCAAAGTAAAGCTGCAGAAATACTTAAAATTGACCGAAAGACCCTTAGAGGAAAAATAAAGGGATAGGTTTATGGCGAATATTGAAATGACTTCCATAAATAGCCAAAGCGCTTGTTTGATTACAAGGTTCTTTAGTTGGGGCATTTTTCCCCAGCTACGTAAAAATTACCCGATATGAATTTTAAGCTTATTTTAAAGATAAACATATAAACTACTGAATGTAAGTAATTAGGATGTTTTGCTGTGCTATTAAACAATGATGGCATGCAGCTTGTGCGTTAGAGTAATTCACGCTGAGGAGTTCATAGCCTTAGACTAAAAACAATGAGTATTTAAAATAAATCACTAAAAGAATAAGAACAATGACAAACGAACAAACCGTGGAAAAACCCAAACAAAAGAAGAAGGGAATGTTGGATAACGTGTTGGAGCAATTCAACCACGCTGCTGACAAGATTGAATTGAACCCTAACGTTCGAAAAATTCTTAGTATCACAAATACCGAAATCATCATACACTTTCCGGTACGTATGGATAATGGTGATGTTGAGATATTCACTGGGTATCGTGTGCAGCACAACAATGCACTAGGGCCATATAAAGGTGGTCTTCGCTATCACCCCACCGTAGATATTAATGCGGCAAAGGCTTTGGCTATGTGGATGACTTGGAAAACTTCGTTGGCAGGTTTGCCGTATGGAGGTGCAAAAGGAGGAATTCAAATAGATCCTACTAAATATTCTAAAAGTGAATTGGAGCGTATAACCCGTAGATTTACATATTCTTTAGGTGAAAATATTGGGCCAGAACATGATATTCCGGCACCAGACGTAAACACCAATGCCCAAACGATGGCTTGGATTGCCGATACGTATATGAGTACAAAAAGTACGTCTGAGCGTTCCAAAAACCAACACGTAGTTACAGGAAAGCCTATAGGTAGTGGCGGACTTGAGGGGCGTGATCGCGCAACTGGTTACGGTGTGTTTTTGACCATTAAGTTTTGGGCTGAAAAGAATAAGGAAAGCCTAAAAGGTAAAAAGTTCATTATGCAAGGTTTTGGTAATGTGGGCTATTGGGCTTCTCACTTTCTACAAGGCCAAGGAGCTGTTATGGTAGGTGTACAAGATGCCTTCGGAAGTATTCGCAATGATAAGGGAATCAAGACAGAAGATTTATTTAACTATGCAAAAGCCAACAAAGGTAGTATTGTAGATTTTCCTGAAGCAACTGCTATGAAAGGAGAAGACTTCTTTGCGTTAGATTGTGATATTTGTATTCCAGCTGCCCTAGGAAATCAAATAACGAAAAAGAACGCACACAACATAAAAGCGAGCTTGGTTGCCGAAGGCGCAAACGGCCCAACTGATGTTGAAGGAGAAAAAATACTGATGGAACGCGGCATAACCATTATTCCAGATATTATGTGCAACTCTGGAGGGGTAATTGGAAGTTATTTTGAATGGCTACAAAACCGAAATGGAGAACTATGGCAAATGGATGAAATTTTGGAGAAATTAGAAAAGAAACTTTTCACCACCTTCAAAAAGGTTACAGCATATGCCGATGAAAATAATGTAGACATGCGTACCGCGGCCTTTAGTCTTGCCATCGGACGTATTGAGCAGGCCTATATTTTAAGAGGGATCTTCCCATAAACAATTAACTTCATCTTAAATAGATAAGACTGACTAAAATAAAATATAACGTTAGTCGGTCTTATCTGTTTTTTAAGTACCTAAGGACTATTTAATTATGAAATATGGAAATTTGATATTGGAAAAAAAAGAATATGTTTTCTTAAAGCGCCTATTGAATGTTTCCGGATTTTACAAAGACGATAATACAAAGGTTTCCTTAAATAATTTAAGCTCAGAACTAAAGCGTGCAATTATTTATGACCATGACGAAATACCTGCCGATATAATTCGTATAAACAGTATTGTAACTGTTGAATCAGGCTCATGGCAAAACCAGTTCCAGTTAGTAATTCCAACAGACAAGGACGTTGCAGCAAATAAAATTTCAGTATTAGCTCCGTTGGGCTCAGCGGTAATGGGCTATGCAGAGGGAGATTCCGTAACATGGAATTTTCCAAACGGCACAAAAAAAATAAAAATTACAAGCGTTAAGCAGGCCGCAAGACCTATTGATATTGACGTACTATTATAGTAAAATCATAACATTATTTATTAAAATTATGGAAATTTACGATCACGACTCCCCAGAAGCAATAACCTATAAACACAATTCAATAGAATCTGAAAATTGGGTAGAACACCTAAACTATATCGATAAGGAAATTAAAAACCTATTGAACCTGAGCAGGACAGAACTTGCTAATAATTTTCAATCTCAGCCCGTTATTTCGAAATTGGAAAAAGAAAAAGAGGCAAATACTGAAGCTATAGATAAGTTTTTAAATTACAGAGAAAGTCTTCCCAAAGCAGCCGAATGTGAAGATGTTGATTGCGACATGTTCTATGTTGGCGAACATGAAAAATTTAGAAAGACTTATATTTCCCATTTAAAAAAATACCGAAAGGTTAAAGAGGAATACTTTGATGTTTTAGCCAAATAAAACTAAAATTCATCTTAGCGATAATACAATTTTTCCAACAAGCTTATGACTGAACCATCACAGCCTAGTACAAAGTCTAGTACATTAGGAATTCTAAAAACACCAAATGACCCCAGGGTCTGTTTGTTACCCAAAGAAGTAAAACGCCTTATTTCAGAATTTAAAATTAAGGTTCTTTTTGAGTCCGGACTGGGTAATTCACTACAAATTGAAGATCAAGAATATGTTGAAGCCGGTGCAATTAGTCTCCCAAGAGATGCTGTCTTTAATGATTCTGACACCATTATATCCATTAATCACGTGCTTGGCGAAACCGAAATAAAAAGCGGTATCAACTTCATTGGGATTTTCAACCCACTTTTTTACGACACCAAGTTTGCTAGTTATAAAGAGCACAAGGCCACAGTTTACAGTTTAGATTTACTGCCCAGAACCACTTTGGCGCAATCTATGGACGTGTTGTCCTCCATGGCTTCATTAGCTGGTTACAGAGCGGTTATAAAAGCTTCGGAGTTATACAACGGCATCTTTCCAATGCTCACTACGGCAGCCGGAACCTTGAGGCCCGCAAAAGTTTTGGTGCTCGGTGCGGGTGTAGCAGGTTTGCAAGCCATTGCTACCGCGCGTCGATTAGGCGCAGTTGTGGAGGCATTTGATGTACGTAAATCTGCCGGTGAGGAAGTCCGTAGCCTTGGTGCCACTTTTATTGAGGTGGAAGGCTTTACAGAATCGTCAAGTGCGGGTGGATATGCCGTAGAGCAAAGCGAAGATTATCAAAAAAGGCAAAAAGAATTAATACACGAGCACATCTTATCAGCCAATATTGTAATCAGTACGGCAAATATTCCTGGTAAAAAAGCACCTTTGCTTGTTGAAACGCGTTCTGTTGAAGCTATGCAGCCCGGTAGTATTATTATTGACCTTGCAGCCGAACAAGGTGGCAACTGCCAGCTTTCAAAAAATGGGGAAACCATTAGCCATAAGGAGGTCAGTATTGTAGGAAACTCAAACCTTTCTGCAGCTATTCCAGCGGCAGCTTCAAACTTACTTTCAAACAACTATTTTTCATTTTTAAAGTATATGGAAAAATCTGATAACCCAGACGATCCATTGCTTACTGCTTCTAAAATAATGGACAACGGCGAATGGTCGCATCCGCATTTCACTAAAAAATCACAACTAGCCTAATCATGGAATTTTTAAATCAACACATTGAAGACATCTACTTTGTGGTCTTCTGTATCTTTATCGGGATTGAAGTAATCTCTAACGTACCAGCAATTTTACACACACCTTTAATGTCTGGTGCAAATGCTATTAGCGGTGTAATTTTGGTAGGTGCCATTTTTATGATGCTAACCATTCCTGAAGATGATTACCTAAACTTGACCCTTGGCGGGATTGCAATTTTTCTTGGAACCTTAAACATTTCTGGTGGATTTTTTGTTACCGGAAGAATGCTCAAGATGTTTAATTCAAAAAAGTAATTCGCGGCTAGTGAACCTCTGCATTTGTCATAGTAAATTATCAGTATCATACTTCAGAAGTGACCGCACTACCAATTTCAAAATTTTTATAAATAAACCAACCTCCTGTTATTTACAGGTTTAGAAAAAAGAATTTTCACGATGCTAATACTCATTAAAGTAGGCTATTTAATTGCCGCCGTTTCCTTTATTCTCGGGCTAAAGTTTATGAGCTCCCCACAAAAAGCAAAAACTGGAAACCTAATTGCTGCAATTGGTATGGTGCTGGCAGTGGTTTTAACTTTCTTTACGCCAATAGGGCAAACTATTCCAACCCCAAACTTGATAATTATGCTTGTGGCAATTGTCGCGGGCGTAATTGTGGGAAAACGATTTTCAGACAAAGTTGAAATGACGGGAATGCCACAATTGGTTTCGTTATTTAACGCTACTGGAGGTGGGTGTGCAATGCTTTTGGGCCTAGTGGAAGCGAACCTTATGGATGCAAAACCCGCAATTTTAGGCACACAAATTTTGCTTATTGCCGGACTCATAACCGGAGCAATAGCCTTTACGGGAAGTATTATTGCCGAACGTAAATTGGCAGGAAAAGTAAAAGATTATCGGACAATGGGTGTGGTATTTTCGGCGAGATTTCTTCTGGCTTTAATTGTTTTGCTTCCAGTAATCTACTTTTTTGGTGTTATTCCCATGAGTTTTGCAGCATTTATTTATGTATTGGCGTTGCTTGCTATAGTTTACGGGGTTCTTTTTGTACTACCTATTGGCGGGGCAGATATGCCGGTTGTTATTTCGTTATTAAATAGTATTACGGGTATTGCTACAGCATTTACGGGCCTTGTTTACGGAAACAAAGTAATGATTGCAGGGGGTATTTTTGTTGGTGCGGCAGGAATATTCCTTACGCTACTTATGTGTACCGCCATGAATCGTTCCTTAATGAAGGTCTTGGCAGGAAAATTCAAGAAAAGTAGCGGAGGTGGTACTGAAGAAGAACAGGAAATTAAGGATATAAGTGTTGCTGAAACAGCTCTTGCACTTTCCTATGCCCAAAAAGTGGCAATTATCCCGGGTTATGGGCTTGCAGTGGCGCAAGCACAACATTTATGCGCCCAATTACAGCAAATGCTTGAAAAAAGAAACTGTGAAGTAGATTATATTATTCACCCAGTGGCAGGCCGAATGCCAGGCCATATGAATGTTTTATTGGCAGAGGCAAAAGTAGATTACGCCGCATTAAAGGAAATGGATGAAGGCAATGAAAAAATGGCCGAATATGATACCGTTTTGGTTATTGGAGCCAACGATGTTGTGAACCCAGCAGCTGAAAACAATCCAGACAGTCCCGTATATGGAATGCCAATTATACGTGCGCACGAAAGCAAGCAGGTAATTGTAATGAAACGAAGTATGAGCAAAGGCTATGCAGGAGTTCAGAATGATCTTTTTGGACTAGACAATTGTAGTCTTTTGTTTGGCGATGCCAAGGCTTCTATACAAGAAATTGTAAACCAATTGAAGTTGATATAATGCATCACTTTTTTTGAAAATTTTGAAGCGATAAGACCTAAAAATACAAAATAGCTATAGATTTCTGTCCAGTACTTTAAACAGTGCTATTTTTAAAACAAAAAAGATTTATACCTTTAACCTTTGCTTTACAAAATCTACATTTATGAAAACCTTTCCTACCAAAATCTTACTTCTATTTCTTTCTGTTCTATTATTTAATTTCTCGGCTTATTCGCAAGCTTTGAGTAGTACACAAATTGACAGTCTGGTTGAAAAAACCATGAAAACCTTTGACGTTCCAGGAATGGCAGTGGCGGTTTTAAAAGACGGGAAAATCTATCATAAAAACACCTATGGTGTACGCTCTCAAAAAACAAATGCCGAAGTAAATGAAAACACACTTTTTGGAGTAGCCTCAAACACCAAAGCATTTACTGCTGCAGCACTTGGGCAACTTATTGACCAAGGAAAACTCACTTGGGATACAAAGGTAAACGACATTATTCCTGAATTTAAGCTATATGATGCTTATGTAACCAGCCAATTTACGGTGCGGGATCTTCTTACCCATAGAAGTGGTTTGGGTCTTGGCGCGGGCGATTTAATGGTTTTTCCGGCATCAAACACCACAACGTTACCAGAAATGATACATAACATGAGGTATTTAAAACCCGTATCTTCTTTCCGCTCAAAGTTTGATTATGACAATTTGCTCTATATCATTGCTGGCGAAATAGTTGCCCGTGTTTCTGAGCAATCTTACGACGATTATATTAGGGACAACTTCTTTAATCCGCTTGGCATGAACCGTTCCTTACTTTCTATTCCTAAAATAGAAGCAGATAACAATAGAATTGACGGCCACGCCCCAGTAGATGGAAAACTGGAAATTACCGGATATACCTTTACGCAAATTGCTACGCCAGCAGCCGGAATCTATGCGTCTATCAACGATATGAGCAAGTGGGTAGAAGCCCAACTGAATGAGGGAAAATACGGTGCCCAATTGAAGGATAGCCTTTTTAGCAAAAAAGTACTTCGCGAAATGTGGACGCCTCAAACCATATTACGATCGGGGAGAGGGCCTTATAACACACACTTTTCTGCCTATGGCTTAGGCTATTTTTTAAGCGATGTAAATGGTTATTTTCAAGCAACCCACACCGGCGGCTTGTTGGGAATTGTAAGTCAGGTAACCATGATTCCAGAACTAGATTTGGGAATAATCGTTCTTACCAATCAACAGAGCGGTTCTGCGTTTAGGGCTGTTACAAATACTATAAAAGATGGGTATTTTGGTATAAAGGATAAAAACAGGGTAAAACAATACAACGAACGTCGCTTGGCAGGAGAACGCAAAGCAGATAGCATTGTTTCTGCTGTGGAAAGTGACCTTGCCGCCCAACTGAAGAGCAAAGCTCCTAAACCAGACCAAGCTAATTATGTTGGTACGTTTACCGATCCTTGGTTTGGCGATGTAATAATCAGTAACCCGAACAAAAAACTTCACTTTAGAGCTGAAAAACTTTCCGATTTAACTGGAACTATGACTTTTTATAAAGGTACAACCTATGCGGTTCGTTGGAACGATCCTTCCCTAAAGGCAGATGCATTTGTTACTTTTAGCTTAGATACCGAAGGAAAGGCCAATGGTTTCACGATGAGCCCGATCTCTCCGTTGACAGATTTCAGCTATGATTTTCAAGATTTAGATTTTAAGAGAAGCGAATAAAGGGCTAAGCACCTTATTTTAGTAACTTAAAAGGCTTCACTACTGCTTCGTTTTGCCAAAAAAATCTAAAATTCCCTTGACTTCTTCCATACATTTAGTAATTTCATAGGAGATTAAAAGGATGGAAGATGAAAACCACAAAAAGACTGGATGAGGCATTAAATAAACTCTATACTGCATTTCATAACGGCACCTTAAATGCAGAATGTAGTAATAACTGTGCTGTTGGTAATATTTGTAACAATACCGATACGTGGAAACACCTTAGTGATGGTCACGGCTCGTTACAGTTAAATTATGTGGGTTTGGTACATCAAAATCTAGGTAGAACGTTTCACGGTTATACGCCCTTGGAGCTTTTAAAAATTGAAACTGCATTTTTAAAGGGATGTGGCTATATGCTTCCGTTAAATCATAAAAATCCAAAACCGAAAAATCCCACTTCCAAAGAGACTTTGTTTAATGGATTGTGTTCCACGGTTGAAGTTTTATGCTTTCTTGATGGCATTGATAATGTTATGGATTTCTACCCGCTTATGCAGGGTGAAATCACCAACAATAGCAGCTTAGAAACCGTATATTAAAAAGTCTCCCCAGCATTCTGTCTTTGGACATCCAATTATTATATTTTAAAATTGAATCCACTTCAGGGTTCTTTCTAAATTGCAATATCCACCCCACACGGCACTGTGTTTATTTAGGGTTGTTAAAATTAAATTCCGTCAACGTATTCCATTGTGGACTAATAGTAAAATTCACTAATAAGCCCAAAGGGGTTAAGTTTGATAAGCTCGAATATAATCGAAATAAAGTGAAGGCTTTATAAGAGGAAAAACATATCTGTTTTAAAAAACACCACTCAAATCAACATAGACCACTAATTGTCAATCTGTTAAGAGTCAAGTCTTACGTCTTTCAGAGTAGCGATCGTAAATCTGAGTAGGATACGACTATTTTTTAATGAAAATATTTTTTTGATATGGAAGTCTGTCATAAGAAACTGTTATACTTTTGTTGTCTTTTAAATTGAGGAACTTCATAATTTTGCAACTATGGAAATGGAAAGAACAAAAAATATAAGGCCAGCCCGTCTGGAAGATTTTAAGCAAGTAGCGCCGTTAATTGTGCAGGCTATGGAAGATCTGGCATGTACTTTTACCAATGCTTCTACAATTGCAGATACATACCCATTATTTGAACATTTTTTTCAGGAAACAGCCAATCAATACAGCTATGAGCATACTTTGGTATATGAAGAAGGTGAAAAAGTAATCGGTTCCATAACATTTTATGATGGCGCCTTACTTCCAAAATATCGAAAACCTTTTTTAGCATACATCGCTAAAAACTACGATGTGAGAAATCTAGTGATTGAAGACGAAACAGTACCAGATGAGGTTTATATAGATACGGTTAGCGTTTTGCCAAATAATCAAGGCAAGGGAATTGGCAGAAAACTAATAGCTGCTGCAATTGCCCAATCAAAAAACGAAAACCATAAAAAAATAGGCTTGTTGGTCGATTTTGAAAACCCCAAAGCCAAAAAATTATATTCGGCATTGGGATTTGAAAGTACTGGTAAAAAACAGCTTGGCAACAATGTTTACGAACACTTGCAACTCGCGCTTTAAAAGTTTTATGGATTCTCCACATCTGCGTTTCTAGCAAGCTCAGCCTCGTCTTCTTTTTGACCAATTTGGCTGTCTAAATACAGCAATGATTCGCTTGTGGCTTTAGAACCACCGGCAACTTTAAGCTTATCCAATAAATCCATTACCAGCGTTTCTTCCTCTATTTGCTCTTTTACAAACCACTGGCCAAAATTCCAGGTAGCCCAATCTTTTTCTTCATGCGAAAGACTCACGATTTCATATATGGCTGTGGTGTTATCAACTTCGTGCTGAAAAATTTTTTCGAAGCATTCCTGAAGGTTTTTTGGATTTTCTGGCGGGGCTGAGAGGGCAGTGATTTTAGCTCTTCCTCCGCGCTCTTGGATGTATTGAATAACCTTCATCATGTGGTCACGCTCTTCTCCAGAATGCCTAAAAAGTAAATCTGAGACTCCTGCATAACCTTCGCTGTCGGCCCAAATAGCATAAGCAAGGTATATTTGCGCAGCTTCACCTTCTTTTTTTACCTGTTTATTTAAAATGTCTGCAATGGATTTTGATAGTCTATTTGTTTTCATAATTTACGATTTACCTATAAATTAATGAATGTTGCCCAAACTTCCTTCTGCCTTAACAATATGTTAGCTGAATTTTTTTCTCTGGAACGTTTATGGTATTGACTATGAGAATAGCTGATTAAGCACAGCGAGCGATTTTGGCTTTCTATATCCTTGCACGTGAAAGCTGTAATACGAAAGCATTAAATCTAATACATTTTGACGCGCTGTTTTGGAAAGCTTAATGGTGTTGAGAGTTTCTAAATCTACATTGAAAAAATGCTTAAAGTTTTCTACTTGAGTACCTTCTATACAATAGTTACTGGTTTTTGAAGACTGAAAGCCTCCTTCCATTATGTTGAAATATTTATTCTCAATATTTGAAGCATCGGGATAAAAGCCCAGATACATACTGAGCTGCAATAAAAAGAGGATGTGGAAATTTGCAACTTCTTCACTTTGGTCAAGCCAGTTAAAAGAATTTTTCAAAAATGCATACAAGGTTTTATTAGGTTCCTCTTCTCTGATTGTATTCTTTAGCATTTCAGATAAAAATAGAACCAAGCCTGTCTTTACAATATTTGTATGAAGGGTTTTATATGGATCAAAAACCTTGGCTTCCTTAATATACTCTAGGCTTCCCTTGTTT
Organism: Aequorivita marina; assembly: GCF_031631895.2. Classification (NCBI taxonomy): domain Bacteria; kingdom Pseudomonadati; phylum Bacteroidota; class Flavobacteriia; order Flavobacteriales; family Flavobacteriaceae; genus Aequorivita; species Aequorivita marina. The sequence continues at coordinate 41,077 of NZ_JAVMBW020000009.1, read as the reverse complement.
TTATGATTTGCTATTAGCTCCAGTTGGGTAAGGGGTTGAAAGTACGATGATTTTAACTTTCCTTTTTTAGACTTTAGTATGCCGCGCAACAAATAGCTTTTAATTCCTACAGCTTCCGTGTAGCAACATACAATAAGATCTGCTTCTGAATATTTTAAAGCCGAAAAAACGATAGCATTGGTAGCGACAAGCATTAGCGAATAATCATTATTTTTGAAACCTTCGTTTCCATACTGTCATCGGTAGTAACCAGAACTAAATAAACTCCAGATTGCACCTTGTATTTTCCAAAGGCTGTAGTATCCCAAAGAACGCTCCCACCTTGCGAAGTTTCTTCAAAAACCAAATTCCCAGTAATGTCGGTTATTTTTACATTCGCCTTAGCGGTAAGGCCGTCAATGGTAACATTTCCGTTAAACTCTGGACGCACTGGATTAGGAAAAGCATGTAGGTTGTCTAGATTATCACCAGGTGCCGTGGCAGTGCCTTTATAGGCAACAAGACCATGGGTGGTTGCAAAATATACAACTCCGGTAAACGGATCTATAGCAATGTCTTGCACATTATTAGTGGGTAAAGGCGAATTATCTTTTGTAAAGCGCATCAAGGTTTCCTGACCATTGGGCGATAGGTAAAAAACACCAGAAGTGGCCGTGGCAATCCATTTATTATTAGAGCCATCCACTTCAATATCGGTAACAGATTGCTCGTATAATAATTCTTGCGCTACGCCATTTTCAAGTATGATTATAGCTTGGGATTCTGGAACTACGCCTTGCTCAAAAAAACTTCCAGGGCTGTAAAGTACCCGTAACCCCTTGAGAGTACCAATCCATAATCTGTTTTGGGCGTCAACGGCAATGGTTTTTACCTTGGTAGAAGGTAAATTACCAGCCCCTTGTCCTTTCCCCATTTTATTGAAGGTATTGGTGTTGGTGTTATAACCAATTAAACCGTTTTTATAGGTACCCACAAAAATATTATTACCCCGAGTCACCACCAAGTCTGTTAAAGCAATTTCGTTTTCGGCATTGATGATACTTGACACATCAAACTTTTGAAACTGCCCGTTAGGGGTTAACTTAATGATTCCTTCGTTTATTCTACTTTGTGCAAACCATAAGTTATTTTGCTTGTCAAACTGGGAGCCGTAAAGTCTAATTCCGGCGTCATTACTTCCGAGGAAAGCTTTTTCTAACGCACTGTTGGTTTCGTTGTACAAAACCGTAGGAGTGCCTTCCACAATTTTTAAAAGCCCCTTTTCATAGGAACTCATATAAACCTCATCAAAATTTTCAGGATTTATAGATACTTTTACCAGATCTGTTGGTTCTCCGCCAACAGCCAGACTCAAATCCTCGTATGAGGTATTGGTCCAAATCGTATCTTTTAAATGGCTAATTCCATTTGGCGAGAGTGGGTATGGGTTATAATCAACATCTACTTCTCCAAAACTCACCCATAATTGTCCAGGAGAAGCATCAATGGCAAAGGGCGAGTTCATTATAGGGCCATTTGGTAGCACTTGTGTGGGAAGCGTACTTCCAAAGGGAACAATTAAGAGTCCGTCTTCCTTGGTTCCTAAATATAAATTATTGCCGAAACCATAACCAGCCTCCAGATTTAAATCAAATTCTTGAATACTTGTTGCCGAAGCTTCTTCAATAAAGCCTTCGGAATAGGAGTATACGGCGTTGGTTGTTGTAATGGTTAGTAAATTATCAGCAGCCCTAAATTTTTGGATATTTGAGCTATAGCTTTCCACCGCTGTAGTATTGCCTTCTGGGGTAAAACGCAACACGGTATTTGATCTGTTGGAAGCATAAAGCTCAGAACCTACTTGCCCAACAGCCCGAAAGCCTCCGTTAATGATGGTGGTCCAGTTTCTATAATCTATTAAATCATCGTCATCAACCATTGCCCTGCGCATTCCATTGCCTTTGCTCGCAGCAAAAATATAGGGTTCTTGAACAATAGTTTGTAAAATGTTTATTTGTCCTCCGCCGTCACCAATAAAATAGGTGTCGCCAAATTCAAGACGCTCTAGATCGTAAACTGAAATTCCGTATTGGGTGGCAATGTATAGTTTGCCATTGTGTTCATCAAAGTTATTGATGCGTTTTTTATTGGGTGGGATGGTCTGTTTTTCAAAGATATCAACAACTTTCAAAATGTCCTCCTCATTTTCCCGCACAACATCCATCAACCCGTTTTCATAACCAATGATCAACAACTTATATTCTTGGCTGTAATGAATACTGGAAATAAACTCGCCTGAAAGCCCATTTATGGTTGAAAGGGTTGTGATTTCCAAGGTTGAAATGTCATAGCTAAATACAGCATTTTCTGCACCTACATATACCTTATTGTTTCCATGTGAAATATCTTTTACGGAAACATACGAGAAGTGACCCGTCCAGCGATCTTCAAAATTCTGGGAAGTCACCAATAACGGGATCAAAAAAAGGAAAGCATTGGCCAACCACTTCATATAAAATTGGTTTTGTTTATTAACACACGAAAATACTATTTATTGCAGTATTAGGAAGTAAAATGCCTATACCAATATGCAATCTCTTTTAATTATAGATTGGTTTTTTCTTAAAAAAGGCTCTAAATTCGGTGTTATTAATCGCTGTCCTAATAATTTACCATTGAGGCAAGTGGTTTTTTTTTAGATTTTGTAATGTTTTCTTTATATCGTTCTTGTTGAGATGTTAAAGCTAATATTTGATGCTAAAATTATTGGATAAACCCTATTTTGTGTAGAATATTATCAATAAATATCTGCTTTTCTTAAATCTAATTCGTGTTTTTTATCAATTATTGAAATAGAAGTATTAAATTCACGTGCTAAATATGATTTTATATATTTGCGATGTTAAAAGCTAAACTTTCCCTAATAATGAATACCAAATTCTTATTAATGGTGTTTTTACTCTTGTTTTTTTCAAAACAAGAGGCTTTTGGGCAATTTGATTTTTCACATGAAATTGGAGTAATAGCGGGTCCGGTTGTTTTTTACTCCGATTTTGGGCAACGAAAAAACTTTGAGACCAACTCAAACAACGTTGGTTATGGGGTTGGGATAGTGCATTATCTCAATTTTGTTTATTCGAATGATTTTAATATCTACAATAGATATTCGTATTTTAATGACCATTTTAAGATAAGGACTGAAATTAATTATCAACAAACCGAGCTAGAGCATTATGGACGTTGGGTAAGTCCTGACAAAACCTCATTATTCGCAGACCAACTTCGAGCTATGAGGGGTTCTGTTTTAGTGGTTGAAATTGGCGCACAGCTTGAATATTACCCAATGAGTATTCGCGACTTTCAGGCGAACGGGAACAGATGGATGCCTTTTTTGGGCTTAGGAATGCATTATGTGTATTTTAATCCAGAGGTTTCTTCTACAATGGGAGGGTTAAATACCCCAATCACGACACCAGATAAATATTACAATTCATTTCAAAAAAATGCTGGCTCTACCGCTGCCTTAGTAGGAGGTGTGGGTTTGCGTTATAAACTAAGTAAGTTTACTGACTTGATGCTCGAAGGTCGTTGGCAGTACTATTTTTCAGATTATGTTGATGGGCTTAACCCAACCGAAGAAAATAATGGAATGCGCCCCGTTCCCGAGAATAAGTCTAACGATTGGATATATTGGTTGACTGTTGGGTATATTTATTATATAAATTAGTAGTGTCCGATTAAAATAATTAAAAAACCACTTGTTTCAACAATAGTAAGCTTTTAGAATAATATTAAAATATAACACCTTGCTATTGAGATTCCAATAAAGGATAAACATTTTAAAAATATGTATAACGGAATTAACATAATTATCAAGACTTTACAATTCTAGTCGTACGTCGTTAGTCATCTAGCGAAGCGGTCGTACATCTTTGTCGGACACTAATGTATATAAATTAAACATACCTAGTTAATCTTTTAAAACCTAGCCAATCGCCTGCTTTAAATCGGCAATTAGGTCATCAATATCTTCAATGCCTACAGATAAGCGGATTAGCGCATCTTCAATGCCTACCTTTTCCCGGTCTTTTTTTGAGATGCTGGCGTGGGTCATACTGGCAGGATGCCCTGCAAGGCTTTCTACCCCACCAAGGCTTTCGGCCAAAGTAAATATTTTGAGGTTTTCTATAATTGCAATAGCTTCTTTATATTTACTTCCTTTAGGTACAAAGGAAATCATACCACCAAAGTCCTTCATCTGCTCCTTGGCAACTTTGTAATTGGAATGGCTTTCAAAACCAGGCCAATACACTTTTTCAATCTTTGGATGCTGCGCTAAATAATGTGCCACTGCTTTTCCATTTTCACAATGGCGCTGCATACGTATATGTAGGGTTTTTAAACCGCGTAATACCAGAAAACTATCTTGTGGGCCGCAAATGGCGCCACTTGCCTTTTGGATAAAATATAGTTTTTCTGCAAGTCTTTCATCTTTTACAACTAAAGCCCCCATGACTACATCACTATGGCCGCCAAGGTATTTTGTGGCACTGTGCATAACAATGTCGGCTCCTATATTTAAGGGTTGTTGTAGGTATGGAGTGGCGAACGTATTGTCAACCGCAAGCAGTATGCTGTGCTTTTTGGCAATATGGGTAACCTTTTTTAGGTCAATAATATTCATCATTGGGTTGGTTGGTGTTTCTACCCAAATGAGCTTGGTGTTTTTGTTTATATAAGTTTCAATTTTATCGGTATTTTTCATTCCTATAAAGTGAAACTTGATGCCAAAGCCTTCAAAAATTTTAGTAAACAAGCGATAGGTTCCGCCGTAAATATCGTTTGTTGAAATTACTTCATCACCGGGCTTTAGTAGTTTCATAATAGCATCTATTGCGGCTAGACCACTGCCAAATGCAATTCCGAATTCACCATTTTCAATACTTGCCAAATTTCGTTCTAGCGCAGCACGGGTTGGGTTTCCACTACGCGAATAGTCAAAACCTTTATGGCCTCCAGGCGTAGTTTGCGAATAAGTAGTGGTTTGATAAATTGGTGGCATTACCGAACCATAGGCTGGATCTATATTGTCTTGCCCACCGTGTATAGTTTTTGTGTTGAATTTCATAGGTTATATTTTACGAATGATATTGCCGTTATAAAAAGAGCAATTATAGGCTTTGCCTTTGAGCTATAATTTACGATTTAATATAACTTTCACAATCGCCGATTTTAAAGTTGTTACTTTTGAAAAACAAATGTAACCGTTTCACTAGCGGTAACTAATTAATTATTTTTCTTACTATATGAATCATAAATTTACGCTCCTTTTCTTTATTACCGTACTTTTTGTAAGTTGTAACGAAGAAAAAGACATTGAGATTGCTGCACAAAGCTTTACCGAAAAAGAGCTTTCTATTTGCCAGAATAATGAATGCCCAGAAATTACAATCAATTATGTTGAGGTTTTTGGGAACGAAAAAATTTCAGAAAAAATAAATAAAAAGCTTGATGATTTTATCTTTAGCACATTATTAATGGGTGAGGATAGTATCCCTACGGCCAAAACTATTAATGAGGCGGCTTCAGATTTTGTAAAAGCGTATAGGGCGGATAAGGCAGAGTTTCCAGATATGGCAGGTGAATATTTTGCTGAAATTGCTGTCAATGAAATTTATACAACGCCCAAGCATATTTGTTTTGAATTGATTCAATATCTATACACGGGTGGCGCTCATGGCTATGGCACTACTTCGTTTTTAAATATTGATCCTGAAACGGGCAATGAGCTTACCCAAAACCAGCTATTTGTCAATAAAGAGGAGTTAACCAATTTTGCAGAAAAGAAATTCCGAAAACAGCAACATATTGGCGACGAAGAATCTATAAATGCTACTGGATATTGGTTTGAAGATGATAAATTTTATTTGCCCGAAAGTACAGGATTTACAAAAGATAGTTTAATATTTATCTACAACCAATACGATATTGCTAGTTATGCCGATGGCCCTATTGAATTGAAAATAGCCCTAAAAGAAGCGGAGCCTTTCTTAAGTATTGACTAATTTTACAGTATGCAAAAAGTATATTATTTATCGAGTTGTGACACCTGCAAAAGAGTAATGAAGGAAATTGATATTCCGTCTTCTTTCATTAAACAGGACATCAAGGTGCAAGGCATTACTGAAAAAGAGTTGGATGAACTGTTCAATGTGACCAACAGTTATGAAGATCTATTTAGCCGAAGAGCGAAATTATATAGGGAGCGAAACCTAAAAAACGAAAAGCTTTTAGAGCAAGATTACAAAAACCTGATTTTAGAGCACTATACCTTCTTAAAGCGTCCCGTTATTGTAAATAATGACGAAATATTTATTGGTAGCAGTGCAAAAACCGTTGCAGCTGCAAAAGAATCTATTCGTGCAAATTGATTTGGTTCTATGTTGAATATAGTGGGTAGATTAATTTTTATTAATAAAAATAGGTCTAACCGTTAAAATTGAATCATGTAAATATAATTGTTCATTTTTTTCATTGCCAAAAAAACGTGTGCATTACTCTCATTCGTGCCCCACTCGTCGTATGCAAGTAAAAGGCTAGGCTGAGCAAAACTTTACTAAAAATTTCCCTCGTTGCCGCGCAAACTAAAGGCTCACATTTGTTCGTTCAAAATAGTTATTGTTTTAATATCGCTAAGATTAAAATTATCTGAGCGGCTGGCGCTAGTTTGCTTAATCCTCCACTCTCCCGATAACTATCGCGGATCATTTTTTACGTAAACTTTTACTAGGCCCAAACAGTACTTATAAAATTTTGATCTTTGAAAAAGATTACCCCTTGAAACAACATAGAGCCATTGATTTTGCTATAGCCTAAAAGCTTTTAACGTTTAGGATTCAGCTAAATCTTTAGGACGCTCGCTGTATTTTCGGGTGTCTTCTTTTGTAAGGATTTTAAAATCATCTGTTCGTTCAACAGCGTCAAAATTGGCTAAAAGTTCTTGTGGAAGCCCGGCAAGCTTGCGTTCTTTTAAGTTAATCCATCCGCCCATCATTTCGCAGCGCGCAAAGTTTTTACCTTTTTCGTCATAGAAATTGTGAAGAAACTGAAAATACATACCATCTTCCGAAATTCCTTTTAATTGAAGCGATACGCGAACTGGTTTCCCTGGAAATACCTCACGGAAATAATACATGTGTTCGTAAAAGGCCACAGGGCCTAGATCGTATTTTGCCAAATGGCTTTGATCCAAACCGTTCTCCAATAAAAAGCTCATTCGCGTGTGGCTCATGTAATCTATATAGGCGCTATTGCGTAGGTGACGATTGGCATCAACATCACTCCAGCGAATTTCAAATTGTTTTGTGTACATCCTTAATTTTTTTTACAAATTTAAATTACTTTTGTTATGCAAGCATAGTAAATTTGTTTAGTTTCTGTTAAATATTTCCCTGAGACACTATAATTGCTGTTATTTTAAGCTGGTTCACATTTATTCCCTGTTTAATTATGCCATTAATTCCTAGCACTTTTAATCCGCCGTCAATTTTTAGGAATGCCCATATTGCAACTATTTATTCGGCTAAACTTAGGCCTTCTCCTGTCTTGGTACAAGAGCGGGAACGCATATTCCTGTCTGATGGTGATTTCTTGGACATTGATTGGTCTTTTGCTAAAAAACCATCGCATAAGGTTGCAATCCTACTACACGGGTTAGAAGGTAATGCACAACGTACTTACATGAAAGGGCAAGCAAAAGCATTAAATGATGCGGGCTGGGACATTACTGCAGTCAATCTTAGAGGTTGTAGCGGCGAGGCAAATGTTTTATATAAATCGTATAACGCCGGTAAAACAGACGATCTGGAAGCGGTAATCAACACGGTGTTGGAAAGAGACAAATACAGCCAAATTGCCCTAGTGGGCTTTAGCTTAGGCGGAAATTTACTTTTAAAATATCTGGGCGAACGGAATTCTATTCCGAAGGAAATAAAAATGGGGGTTTCAATTTCAACACCATTAAGTTTAAGAGGCTCTTTGGAAGCATTGAGCAAATTTGAAAATTGGGTTTATCGAAGTTCATTTTTGAAAAACCTTCGGAAAAAGACTAAAGTGAAAATGGAGGATTTCCCTAAAATGATGACGCGTTCCGATTATAACAAAATCACTTCGCTCCTTGCTTTTGACAATATTTATACTGCGCCAGCCCATGGTTTTAAAGATGCGTTTGATTATTATGAAAAGAATAGCAGTCTTCAATTTCTTCCAAATATTAAAATACCCGTTTACATTTTAAACGCTAAAAACGATACTTTTCTTTCAGCGGCATGTTACCCAACCCAATTGGCTTCAGAATTTAGGAATATTTATCTTGAAACGCCCAAGTATGGTGGGCATGTAGGTTTTCATAAAACAAATAAAATGTATTATAGTGAAGTGAGAACAACATCGTTTTTGAGTGAATTAATAACTTAATAATCAGCGGTTGTTATCCACGCTTCACTACGGACTATTTTACTACCTTTGCGCTCATAAAAACAGGAATATGATCCAATCCATGACCGGATACGGCAAAGAAGTTGTTCAACTGCCGTCCAAAACCATTACTATTGAAATAAAGTCGCTTAACAGCAAAGGGCTAGACCTCAACGCGCGCGTACCTTCTGCATATCGTGAAAAAGAGCTTGAAATACGCGATTTACTTGCAAAGTCACTGCATAGAGGAAAAGTTGATCTTTCGCTTTATATTGAGGTAACCGGCGAAAATGTTACAACAAAATTGAATGAGGGAGCGGTAAAACAATATATTGCACAATTGGCAGATGTAGTTAACGGTGATCCTGTAGAGCTTTTAAAAATGGCGGTAAAAATGCCAGATGCTCTAAAAACCGAGCGCGAAGAAATTGATGAAAAAGAATACGATGCTATTTTAAACGGAATTGAAAAAGCACTGGAAGCCATTAACCAATACAGAGCTGATGAAGGAAACGTTTTAGAGCAGGATTTTTTAGCGCGTTCTAAAAATATTTCGAATTTGCTGGATGAGGTGGTTACGCTAGATCCGGAACGAATGGATGCGGTAAAAGAACGACTCCGTAAGGCGGTTGCCGATATAAAGGAAAAAGTAGATGAAAACCGGTTTGAGCAGGAACTAATCTATTACTTGGAAAAATACGATATTACGGAAGAAAAAGTTCGACTTAAAAACCATTTGGACTATTTTGAACAGGCGCTTAGCTCAAAAGATTCCAACGGAAAAAAATTAGGATTTATTACCCAAGAAATTGGGCGAGAAATCAACACCATTGGCAGTAAGGCCAATTATGCTCCAATGCAGCAAGTAGTGATTCAAATGAAGGACGAGCTCGAAAAAATTAAGGAACAAGCATTAAATGTACTTTAGATGGCAGGAGGAAAATTAATAGTGTTTTCGGCACCTTCCGGAAGTGGCAAGACAACAATTGTTCAGCATTTGCTAAAGCAGGAAGACCTCAATTTAGAATTTTCTATTTCTTGTACTTCCCGCGAGGCTCGCGGCGATGAAAAACACGGGGAGAATTATTACTTCATCTCTTTAAAAGATTTTAAACAGCACATAAAAGATGGTGATTTTCTCGAGTGGGAAGAAGTGTACCGCGATAATTTTTATGGTACGTTAAAAACCGAGGTAGAACGAATTTGGAGTCATGGTAAGAATGTAATTTTTGATATTGATGTGGCTGGTGGACTTCGTATTAAAAAGAAGTTTCCCGATAAAACTTTAGCTGTTTTCGTTAAACCACCTAGTATTGATGAGCTTAAAATTAGACTTAAAAAACGAAAGACCGAGAGCGATGAGCGTATTAATATGCGTATTGCAAAAGCTTCGGTTGAGCTAGCAACGGCACCGCAGTTTGACAATATTATTAAAAACCATGATTTGGAAACTGCACTTGCTGAAGCCCATGAATTAGTAGCAGGCTTTGTAAAATAATAAATGTGTAATATGCAAAATCAAAAGCATATGAAAAAAATAGGGCTATACTTCGGAACATTCAACCCCATACATACTGGGCATTTGATTATAGCTAATTATATGGTAGAATATAGCGATTTGGATGAGGTTTGGTTTGTAATTACACCACATAACCCGCATAAGAAAAAGAAATCGCTATTAGAAGACTATCATCGCTTAGCAATGGTAGAAAAAGCCGTGGAAGATTTTGAAAAGTTGCACGCGAGTAATATTGAGTTTAGGTTACCACAACCCAACTATACCGTGGATACGTTGGCTTACCTCGAGGAAAAATATCCAAAGAAAAACTTTTGCTTAATTATGGGTGAGGACAACCTAAAAAGTCTTCATAAATGGAAAAATTACGAGGTGATTTTAGACCGATATTCAATCTACGTTTATCCTCGTATTTCTGAAGGTGTTGTTGCAACTCAGTTTGACAATCACGAAAAAATTCAAAAAGTAGATGCCCCTATAATTGAACTTTCCTCAACCTTTATACGAAAAGGGGTTAAAGCTGCAAAGAATATTCGGCCTATGGTTTCGCCGAAGGTCTGGAAGTATATAGATGAGATGAACTTCTACAAATAAAAACCGCCCGTTGAGAATAAACCCAAAGAGCGGTTCTAACTAAATAACCAACCAAAATCATTGAAACTTCATTCGTATTGATTTCAAACTTTATCTCAACAATCAGCCGTAATAACGGCAGCGAGCAATTAAAGATTGTATCTCCATTCTTAAGCTACTGTTAAATCTTTTAGAAGTATTTGTGTACTTTTGAAGTAATGGTTTAATTGTTTCCTTTACAATGTATAGGGAACGAAGGTTTTAGGAAAGCTAAACCCGTGTAGAGAGAACACTATAATTTTAGAATAAAAGCTATTTTAGTGTTTTGTGGAAAAATTGAACTTCTAAATTAAATAAATGTCAGAAAAACCAAAATTTGCAGTCTTTGGCGGTGGAAGCTGGGCGACAGCAATTGTAAAAATGCTGTGCGAGAATCTAGATCAAGTGGGCTGGTATATGCGCAGTGAAGAAGCTATAGCGTTTATAAAGGAGCATCGCCATAACCCAAACTATCTAAGTTCGGTTGAATTTAACTTAAACCAGTTGAAGCTCAGTAATGATATCAATGAGGTGGTTGCGGATGCAGAATATCTTATTTTTGTAATTCCCTCTGCATTCCTACACCAGGAGCTTGATAAATTGACGGTACCTTTAGATAATAAGGTTATTTTTTCTGCCATAAAGGGAATTGTTCCTGAAACCAGTTTGATAGTTGGCGATCACTTTAATACGCATTACAAGGTGCCTTTTAATAATATTGGTGTTATTTCGGGGCCTTGCCACGCTGAAGAAGTGGCGTTGGAAAGACTCTCTTACCTCACCATAGCTAGTGCCGATACTGAAAAAGCTAATACTGTGGTAGATGTACTGAGCAGCGACTATATTAATTGTACCACCAGCGACGATGTACTTGGAATTGAATATGCCGCTGTACTGAAGAATATTTATGCAGTTGCTGCAGGAATTGCCCACGGACTAGGATATGGCGATAATTTTCAAAGTGTGTTGATGAGCAACGCCATTAGAGAGATGAAGAAATATGTAAAAAAAGTCCATAAAATGAAACGCGATATAAACGATTCGGCTTATTTGGGCGATCTCTTGGTTACGGGTTATTCTATTTTTAGTAGAAACAGAACTTTCGGAACAATGATAGGAAAGGGCTACACGGTTAAAAGTGCCCAATTGGAAATGAACATGATCGCTGAAGGATATTACGCCACAAAGAGTGCGTATAATCTAAACCAGCAAAAAGGAAAGAAAAAAGCAAAGACCCCAATAATAAATGCGGTTTATGCTATTCTTTATGAAAATAAAAACCCTAAAAAAACATTTAGAAAACTGAGTAATAAGTTAAATTGAAAACGTAAAAAGTCCCGCTAAATTAGCGGGACTTTTGCTATTATTAAAGCTACATGTTGATTGCCTAACCTTGGTTCTAAGTTAGTGTAGCAAGTTTGTACTCCTAACAAAACAAGATTGCGTTTTATTTAGCATTATTTGGTAAATTTTCATACCCCATATTATAGAGGGTGAATCCGAAAATATCGGCGTATTGCTCAATGGTTTTGCTCACTGGTGTTCCTGCGCCGTGACCTGCGTCGGTTTCAATTCTAATAAGCACGGGATTGCTTCCAGCTTGTTTTGCCTGTAGCTCGGCTGCAAATTTAAAGCTATGTGCCGGTACAACTCTATCGTCATGATCGCCAGTGGTAATTAAAGTAGCAGGATATTCTACTCCTTCTTTTACATTGTGAAGTGGAGAATAACCTTTTAAGTATTTAAACATTTCTGCACTGTCTTCTGCGGTGCCATAGTCATAAGCCCATCCAGCGCCAGCAGTAAATGTATGATAACGAAGCATGTCTAACACACCTACAGCTGGTAGGGCAACTTTCATTAGGTTTGGTCTTTGCGTCATGGTAGCGCCAACCAATAAACCACCATTAGATCCTCCGCGAATTGCAAGATAGTCGCTTGAAGTGAAGTTGTTCTCAATTAAATATTCACCTGCAGCTATAAAATCGTCAAAAACATTTTGCTTGTTCATTTTAGTACCTGCATCGTGCCATTTTTTACCGTACTCACCGCCACCGCGTAGGTTTGGAACGGCATAAACACCACCTTGTTCCATCCAAACTGCATTTGCAATACTGAAACTTGGAGTAAGGCTAATATTAAACCCGCCATAACCATAAAGGATCGTTGGGTTTTTACCGTCCATTTTCAGTCCTTTTTTGTGGGTAATAATCATTGGAACTTTTGTTCCATCTTTTGAAGTGTAAAAAACCTGCTGGCTTTCAAAATCGTCTGGGTTAAAGTCTATTTCAGGTTTTATAAATAACTCAGAAGTACCATTTTCAATGTCATACTTATAGATGCTTCCTGGAGTTACGTAGTTTGTAAAGGAGTAGTACAGCTCCTTTTCTTCTTTTTTCGTTCCGAAGCCACCTGCAGAACCTACGCCTGGAAGTTCTACCTCACGAATTAAATTACCATCGTAATCGTATTGCTTTACTTTTGAAACTGCATCTACCATATAATTGGCAAAAATATTACCTCCACCAGTGCTTGGTGTAAGTACATTTTCGGTTTCAGGAATTAGGTCTTTCCAGTTCTCGGGTGTTGGGTTAGTGGCATCTACGGTAACCACTTTCTTGTTTGGTGCATTTCTATTGGTAACAATATAGAGTTTGGAACCAACGTTTTCAAGCACTGCGGTATCAGTGTCGGTATTGTCTAAAACTGTAATGAACTTTGAATCTGGCTTCGTTAGATCTTTTATAAAAAGCTTGTTCCCCGATGTGGAAATACTAGCCGAAATTATTAAATAATTGTTGTCTTCGGTTACAGTAGCGCCAACATAACGGTGCTTTTCTTCGGGTGTTGCACCAAAAACTACTTTGTCTTCACTTTGTGGCGTTCCTACTTTATGATAATACACTTTGTGTTGATCTGTTTTAGCCGAAAGCTCACTTCCCTCTGGCTTATCATAACTAGAGTAATAAAATCCTTCTTCTCCTTTCCAAGAAAGGCCGCTAAATTTTATGTCGTGTAAGGTATCACCAACAAGTTCTTTAGTTTCGGTATTCATTAAAAGTACTTTTCTCCAGTCGCTTCCACCTTCAGAAATACTATAAGCAAGTTGGCTTCCATCTTTAGAGAAACTGGCTGAGCCTAATGAAATAGTGCCATCTTCCTTAAAGGTGTTAGGGTCTAGAAATACTTCTGCCGAGTCTGGATTTTCCCCAGTTTTATAGCGATAGATCACATATTGGTTTTGAAGACCGTCATTTTTATAAAAATAAGTGTAGTCTCCTTCTTTAAATGGTGCACTTACTTTTTCGTAATTCCAAAGGTCTGAAAGTCGGTTTTTTAGGTCTTCGCGAAAGGGTATTTTATTTAAATAGTCGTGTGTTACTTCATTTTCGGCTTTTACCCAAGCTGCAGTTTCATCGCTGCGATCATCTTCCAGCCAACGGTAAGGATCTTTTACCTCCTCGCCAAAATAGGTGTCAACGGTATCAACTTGTTTGGTTTGTGGATAGTTCAATGAACTTGCCTCTTTTTTAGATTCTTCTTTACAGCCAACCAACGTAAGGATTAGGACTGCAGGGATAATTGAAAACTTCATAAAATGTGATTTGGTTTTTGAGAGAAGCAAATGTACTGATTTTAAGTTAAATGTTGATATTGTAGCATGTAAAAAAGGCCTCCATTGTGGAAGCCTTTAATTGTAATGAAAGTCTTTACTTTCAATGGAATAAAGGTCTGTAAGCCTTCCAATGCTTGTAGATTAAAACAACGTTTAATGCGATAACTATTATTGCAGGAATAAAGCCGGGCTTACCTGTAAACACGTGGTATAATAAAATATTGACGGAAATAGGTGCTAATAAAATTAATGCAAAAGGCACCCATTTACCGAGTATTAGCATTAAGCCAATAAGTATTTCGAACACTCCTATAGCTTTTAAAAGATAACCCGAATTACTGAGTATCTCCATCAAGAGCGCTTCGTCACCTGTGTAAATATGTGTTGGTAAAAAATTGAAATGAATTAGTTTACTCAATCCAAAAAAGAGTAAGCCTAAACCCAAAACAACTCTTAGTATTGTTGTAAAAGTAGATTTCATAGGCCAAATTTTTTAGTTAGTCATTAAAGATAATGAAAATAACTAAGCCTTTAAACAATAATACCTTTAAAATTTTAAGAGTAATACTGTTTAATATTCATTGCCTGGCTATTTTACAGCAGATGTTTGGTCTGTTGTTTTTAAAAACTCAGGAATGTTTTCAATGTATTTGGTCTGTTTATTGAACTTAAGATTATTTGCCTAAGCACTACGTTATCTACGTCAGGAATAAAAAAACAATTTACAGGAGTGCATTGGCCACCAAATATTCTGCAATCTGTATGGTGTTGGTAGCAGCTCCTTTCCGTAGGTTGTCGCTTACAATCCACATATTTAAAGTGTTTGGCTGTGTTTCGTCCCGGCGAATTCTTCCTACAAAAACTTCATCTTTATTGTGGGCATAAATTGGCATAGGGTAGGTATTGGTATCGATATTGTCCTGGAGCTTAAGGCCAGGAGTTTGGTGTAGCATGAGCCGAACATCGCTAAGTGTAAAATCATTTTCAAATTCTACGTTTACCGCTTCACTATGGCCTCCAGCTGTTGGAATTCGAACGGCTGTGGCTGTTACCGAAAATGTGCGATCGTCAAGAATTTTTTGTGGTTCTCGCGCCAGTTTCATTTCTTCTTTGGTGTAGCCGTTATCCTCAAAAACATCGCAGTGGGGTAGGGCATTTTTGTGAATGGGATATGGGTAGGCCATTTCGCCTTTTATGCCGGCCATTTCGTTTTCCATCTGCTGAACCGCTTTTAAGCCAGTGCCAGAAACCGATTGATAGGTTGAAACAACCACACGTTTCATTTTATATTTTTTGTGAAGTGGTGCCAAGGCCATTACCAATTGAATTGTTGAGCAATTAGGGTTAGCGATTATTTTATCGTCCTTGGTCAGTAAATGAGCGTTTATCTCTGGAACAATCAATTTTTTGTCTAGATCCATACGCCAGGCAGAGGAATTGTCTATAACCGTGGTTCCGGCCGCGGCAAATTTTGGCGCCCATTCTAACGAAGTGCTTCCCCCGGCAGAAAAAAGAGCGATGTTTGGTTTTTGGGCAAGTGCCTCTTCTAGACCAATTACCGTATGGGGCGTGTCTTTAAAATAGACTTCCTTACCAACCGATCTTTCTGAAGCAACTACAAGCAATTCATCAACAGGGAAATTGCGCGCTGCTAAAACTTTTAACATAACTTCGCCAACCATACCGGTGGCACCAACTAAGGCTAATTTCATATTCTGTAATTTTAACCACTATATACGCTAAATTTTTTGTGAAGCGCATAGCGGATTTTCTAAACTGTAAAATTAAGCTTTGCTGAGCGAATACTTCTAAATAAAAAGCAAAAAAGAACCCTCCCTAGCAGAAAACTAAGGGGGGTTTTAGAGTTAATTCAAGGTGTAGCGGTGATTTTCCCGATTAAACCGGGGCGCTATTTTATTATATTATAAATGGCTTCTGCAATTTTATTTTGCCCAGCAACTGAGGTCAGTATTTTGTGATCGTCAGGATTGCTTAAAAAGCCCATTTCTATTAGTGTAACTGGTGCGGCTACATTCTTTAAAATGTAAAAATTTGCATTTTTTACTCCGTTGCTCCGAAATTCTCTAGCAATAGAAGTTTCAACCTTTTGCGCAAAATCCTTTGACTCTTTGTTTAAAGCAGCGTCAGCACTGACAAAAAAATCGAACCCATTTAAGCTTGTATCTTCACTTGAGTTAATATGAAGTGAAATAACATAATCCGGGTTTAGGGTGTTTATCTGCTCCACCCTATCTTTTAGGGGGACAAAATAGTCTCCTTCGCGGGTTAATACAATTTTTACATCGTCAGCCGTGTTCAATGCTGCTATTTTTAATGCAATCTCAAAAGCAAGGTCTTTTTCCTTAAATCCGTCTATTGCAATGCCATCATCTTTTCCGCCGTGGCTTACGTCAATAACTATTGTTTTTTCGCCTGCGTAGGACAATGAAAATGTAAACAGCAACAATGTAATTCCAAAATTTCTCAGGTTTTTCGTCATAAGGTTATATTCTTAGCTACGATAACGCTGAAAACAATCAGAAATTACTATTTCTTAAGTGCATCGCGAATCTCCATTAAAATATCTTTTTCAGATGGTCCTGGGTCTGGAGCTGGCGCTTCCTCTTTTTTCTTTTTAGTTTTTGCATAGGCTCGTACCATCATAAACAGCACAAAACCAACAATTACAAGGTTAATTAGGGTGTTTACCCATTTACCCCATAGAATCGCATTTTCGGGTTTAACTATTTCTCCTTCGGCATCAATAACCTCAGCGTCCAAGACGTACTTTAGGTCTGCGAAGTCCATCCCACCAGCAAAATGACCAACAATAGGCATAATCATATCATTTGTGAATCCTGTAACCACAAGACCTACAGCACCTGCTAGAATTACCGCAACAGCCAAATCGACCACGTTGCCGGTCATAATAAAATCTTTAAATTCTTTTAACATAATAATTGGTTTTAGTGTTTATAATTTTCAAATTTACTTAAAGAAATTATTATTTGGTAATTTGTTTTTCTATTTTCTGCAAACAACCCGTTTTACACGTTGCGAAATTCCCGTTATTAATTCATAGGAAATAGAGTTTGCTGCGGCAGATAAAACTTCAGCAGATTGCGACGCTCCAAAAACAATTGCCTCATCGCCTTCTTTACAATCAATATGGGTTACATCTACCATAATCATGTCCATACAAACATTCCCTAGAATTGACGCTTTTTTACCGTTTACGCTTACCCAGCCCTTGCCATTACCCAATGATCTGGGGATACCATCTGCATGGCCAATGGGTAGGGTTGCAGAACGCGTCTGTTTTTCAGCAATAAAACCGCGGTTATAACCAACGCTTTCGCCTGTTTTTACAGTGTGAATTTGAGAAAGCTCTGTTTTTAAGGTGCCAACGGGTTTTAAATGTTTGTTCTCTTCGTCATCGTTTCCAAAACCGTACAGTCCAATTCCTGAACGCACCATATCAAAATGGGCTTCTGGATAATTTAAAATCCCTGAAGTATTTGCACAGTGTAATATTGGACTATACCCAAGAGCGTTGATTAACTTTTTTGATGATTTGCTAAATAGTTCAATCTGCTTACGGGTAAAATCACTTTCGCCCAAATCTTCACTGGCAGCCAAATGTGAAAATGCCGACTTTACAGTAACGCTATTGGTTTTAGAGAGCATTTTGGCAATGATCGGGATATCATCTTCAAGAAACCCCAATCGGTTCATACCCGTATTGAATTTTAAATGAATTGGATATGCTGTCTGGTTTTTTGACTCGGCGAAAGCAATAAACTTTTCTAACATTCTGAAGGAATATATATTGGGTTCCAAGCAGCGGTTTACTATTAATTCAAAATTAATAGGCAGTGGATGCAATACTAAAATGGGTGTTTTTATACCGCCATCGCGCAGGGCTTCGCCTTCACTGGGGTAGGCAACGGCAAAGTAATCTGCTCCTAAATCTATTAGCTCTTTTGCAATGGCTACAGAATCGTTTCCATAGGCATATGCTTTTACAACGGCCATAAACTTGGTACCCGGTTTTATTTTTGAAGTAATGTATTTATAATTATGATCTAATGCGTTAAGGTCTATTTCCAGTACAGTTTCTTTCGCTTGTTGCATTTTGAACGTGTCGTTTTTAGATTGAATTCTAATTTATTTTAAACAGAATTTGCAGGTTTTTTAATGAAGTATGTGGCTTTTTAGGCTTGATTTTCAGGTTTATCGGAAGATTCATTTTTAGTTGGCTCCTGTTTTTCCGAAGGTATTGCCTGAATATCATTAACCTCCAGTTTTACTACTTTATCCTGAAGTTGTGCTTTAAAAAATGCTGCTCTGCTTAGTGGTTCGTATTCTTCGGTCTCCCCCAATAATACTAAATCTTCACTTTTCGCTTTTCTATAACTGTAATTGGCTAGGTTTCCCGTTCTGGTACAAATGGCATGCACTTTTGTAACGTATTCTGCAGTTGCCATTAAGGCTGGCATTGGGCCAAAAGGGTTTCCTTTGAAATCCATGTCTAGGCCTGCAACTATTACCCGAACCCCGCGGTTTGCAAGGTCATTGCATACTTTTACAATTTCATCGTCAAAAAACTGGGCTTCGTCTATTCCAACTACATCACAATTGTCTGCTAAAATCGGAATATTTGCCGCTGCAGGAACTGGGGTAGAACGAATTTGATTACTATCATGGCTGGTTACGGCGCCTTCAGTATAACGCGTATCTATGGAAGGCGTAAAAATTTCAACCTTTTGACGAGCGAATTTTGCGCGTTTCAGTCTTCGGATAAGCTCTTCAGACTTTCCTGAAAACATAGAGCCACAGATAACTTCAATCCATCCAAATTGTTCTTTCTGATTTACGGTATTTTCAAGAAACATAGTTTAATTTTACACGCAACATACAACATTACTATTTTTTAACGTAAAAGCCCAACCTGAAGCTTGTAAGAAACAGTTGAAAAACAACAGATTTAAACAAGAAAACAAAAATAGTTGATGTTTACGTCAAGGATGCGTAAATTTATAAAAACAAAAGAGAAATTCGGTTTAATTTAAAAAGATATGAAGAAGAAACTCCGCGAGCAAATCACTGCGCTTGCAAAGCAAATTATTGAAGACGAAAAAACGTTTAAAGCTACTACAGCAAAAGCCTTGGTGGCAAAACTTTATGATAAACTGATAGTGCTTGAGTATCTCGAAAAACAATTAGAAGACGATTTAGACCAGGAGCAGGAAGAATCGCTAGATTCTAAAAGTTTCCGTGAGGAAAATTGGTTTACCGAGCCTGAGCCTGTGCCACAACCGGAACACAGTGAGGATATTATTGAGCCTTTGATGGAAAAAATAAAGGATATTGTAGCCCAAATGCCACAAGAAGGCGAACGCATTGACGAACTTTTAGATGAAATGCTACCGAACAATAATAATGGCACTCCTACAACTGAGTCTGAAAATGAGGAGTCCAAAAATGAAGACAAACCTGAAGAAGAAGAGGAGCCAAAGGAAGCTGAGAGGCCGAAAGCAAAATATGTAAAGAATGATTTGGAAGAATTCGCTTCAAGTTATCAACAAATGCCAGAGTTTGAACGTAAGCAAACTGAATTATTTCCAGAATCAGAATCGGTTGAGGTGGAAAAGCCTAAAAAAACAATGACAGAGTCGCGTAGAAAATCTTTAAATGACTCCGTAAACATAGGGCTCAATATTGGGCTCAATGATAGGCTGGCGTTTATAAAACATCTTTTCGGAGGGCAGGTTGAAGATTACACCCGCGTACTTTCGCAGATAAACACGATGGAGAATTATGAAGATGCCCAAAGTTTTATAAAAAACCAGGTGAAACCAGATTATAACCATTGGGAGGATAAAGACGTGTATTCAGAACGATTTATGCATATTATTGAGAAGCGTTTTAATTAAACAGGCTACTGAAAAGGCAGCTTAAAACGCCAGCTACTAGATTACCACAGCGTCACTTACCACACTGTTTTTCGGTTTAGCATTGGCTTTTTTGCACACTACGGTATTAACGATTCCAGAATTACATTGCCATTATTGGGAATCGTCTTTTATATTGATTTCTTATTTCTTCGAAAAAAAACAGTTCGCACAAATTATGGGAAAATTATATTTAGTACCAACCCCGATAGGGAATTTAAAAGACATGACTTTTCGCGCAGTTGAAGTGCTAAAGGAAGCAGATTTAATACTTGCTGAAGACACCCGAAACAGTGGAAAATTGTTAAAACACTTTGAAATTGGCACGCAGATGTATGCGCACCACATGCATAACGAGCATAAAACTGTTGCCGGAATTGTAAAACGAATCCAAGATGGTGATACTATTGCCTTAATAAGTGATGCTGGAACGCCGGCCATCAGTGATCCTGGGTTTTTATTGACACGTGCTTGCGTTGAAGTAGGGATTGAGGTAGATTGTCTTCCTGGGGCAACCGCTTTTGTTCCAGCCCTTGTAAATAGTGGTTTTCCGAATGATAAATTTGTCTTTGAAGGCTTCCTTCCCGTAAAAAAAGGGCGCCAAACACGCCTTGAGTTTTTAGCCGAAGAAACCCGAACTCTTATTTTTTATGAATCACCACATAAATTGTTGAAAACCCTTACCCATTTTGTGAAATACTTTGGAGCCGAAAGGCTGGTCTCCGTTTCACGGGAAATTACAAAACTTCACGAAGAAACCATACGCGGAAGTGCCGAAGCGGTCTTAACCCATTTTGAAAATAAACCCCCGAAAGGAGAGCTTGTAATTGTAGTTGCTGGAAAAAAATAGTCAAAAAACCGATAATACTACGTTATAGGTTGCATTTTTAGATATAAATTGTTTTTTATAAAAAACAATTTATATGTATTTTTGTTTTTAATGATAAACAATATTTAGTATATTTGTTGTCTATGGAAAACAATATTAGTCAGCTTTTCATTATCAGTGAGCGTATATTAAACGCTTTAGATACCCAAAAAGAGCGGTATCTTTTAGAACGTATTGATTGGTCTGAGCGGCTTATTGGTGTAAAGGGTGCAAGGGGTTCAGGAAAAACAACCTTATTGCTACAGCAAATAAAGTTTCATCTTTCCAAGACTGATAAAGCGCTTTACACCTCGCTAGACAATCTTTATTTTTTAAATAATACGCTTATTGGCTTAGCAGAAGAGTTGGTCTTACAAGGTGGTACACATCTGTTTTTAGATGAAGTACACAAATATCCCAATTGGTCACGCGAGTTAAAATTGATATACGATCAGTTGCCTTCCTTAAAAGTTGTATTTACCTCATCTTCTATTCTAGAAATAAACAAAGGAGAATCGGACTTAAGTCGGCGCGCAGTAAAGTATATTTTAAAGGAAATGTCATTTCGAGAATATTTAAACCTAAAGCACAACCTAAACCTATCTTCTTTCGGTTTTGAATATATTCTAAAAAATCAAAAGAAGGTGGCTACTGAATTGAAAAAGCAAGTTGAGTTTCCGGTAGCAGAATTTAAGGAATATCTAAAATACGGCTGTTACCCCTATAGTTTTGAAGGTGTAGTCAATTATTATCCAAAGCTTTTAGACACCATAGACCTCATGTTGGAAGTTGATGTAAGTGCTGTGGAAAACATGTCTTTTCAGGAGAGTAGAAAAATAAAAAAGCTGCTTGTAGCAATTGCGCAGAATGCTCCTTTTACGCCAAATGTTTCAAAGCTTAGTGAGCGTTTAGGGTTTTCGAGGAATTTTTTATTGAATTCCCTTAAAATTTTAGACCGTGCCGAGCTCATCCATGAGTTTTTTACGCCCACTAAAGGTGTTGGAGCTTTTACAAAACCTGAAAAATTATACCTTAACAATACAAATTTAATTTATGCGCTTGCTCAAAGCCAGTTAGAGCAAGGAACACTTCGTGAAACATTTTTTGCCAACCAAATAAAACACCTGCATGAAATTCATTTGGTTAAAAAAGGAGATTTTCTCATTGACCGAAAATATACTGTTGAAATAGGCGGCAAGAATAAAACTACCCAGCAGATTACTGGAATTAAAAATGCATTCGTGCTAAGGGATGATATTGAAATTGGAGCCTTGAATATAGTGCCTTTACATCTTTTTGGGTTATTGTATTAACTCCATAGAATTGATGCCTAAATAATTATGGCGTTAATCATTCAAAAGAAAGCGGTTATATGGCCAAACTTTTCGCAACATAACCGCTTTTTAACTAATTCAAACAGCTAATTAATTACCTACAGAATAAAACGCGATCCCAGATATTTCGATGGTTATCTGTTCCATTTGTCAGATTTAATTCAACCTCCAATCGGATTTCATAGGCGCAAGGTTTTAGTGCGTTAAAGTCTCCAAGGTAACTTGCTGTGCCATAAGCCTCTTCTCCAGGTACTGGGACATCTATAGCTTCAAAATTATTTGTAGCTCCTTGCCCAGTAAAATTGATTGCAACATTACCAAGGTTAGGATTTCCGGCAGAATACTTCACATTTATAGTATCAGTTATTTTATTACAGCCATTTCCCGGGCCTGTCAATTCAACCAAGTCTATCATGGCGATACCACGTTCGGAAGGCACTTGCGTTACAGGAAGCCAAGAGCCGCCCTTATTCACATTGTCGTAATGGATGTTGCAAATTGCCAACGGAAGTGAAAAGCCGCATTGAACCTTAGAGGCATCATTGCCAGCTTCGCGCTTAAACATGCGGAGTGCAAAGTACTTGTTTTTTTCAACTAGTGCGGGGGCTTCGCCAGCGTCTAAAGCACTTTTGTCTTCTGTGGTGCTAGTCAATTTTTCAGTTTTTAATACTAGTAATGATCCTAAGAGGTTAATTTCATGGATGGTTCCTGAGGGTTGTTGTGGTACTTTTATCCAGTTGCCATCAAACTCCACCTTTATCTCGGTTCGGCCAAAAACATCTGTGTTGCCACTTCCTCCAATTACATAGGTGTCATTTTTCCAAACAGAACCTTCAATTAATCGGTCGGCAATTTTTGTTCGGGCTATGGCATCTGGGGTTACATCGTTCCAATTGGCTTCAGGAATTGTACCCACATCTACAGATGGACTGCTTACCTTAGCATATTGAAATTTATATTCACTAGGATGACCGTTCATTTTTTGGTTTAGCGATCCTCTTAAATCAATATGGCTATAAAATGCGTTGTCATTCCACGATGGCTCTGTTTTTCCTTTTGTTCTACCCGTGGCCGTGTCAATTTCATAAATTGGGTGATAATCTCTTGCACCTATACTATAGAACCCAATAGGAACACTGGGGTTTGCACCTTCTACGTTTTCTAAGCAAAGGTTTACACATAGGCAGTTTCCAACGTTTCTTCTACTTGGTTTATGTGCTTCGAAATGACTTTCGGCAAAAACCGAAACGCCGCTTATGGCAAACTTAAAGTAGATGTCGGGCCCGCTACCAGAGGCGAAGAAGGGCGTTGTTTCTATATTGATAAACGGGGATAAAAATGTTTTTTTAAAGTTTTTAGATCGATAATAAATGCAGAATCTTCCGGTGGTATCGGTTACTTTACTTCCTAGTAAATCGTCTGTAATAATATCGTCGTCCATTGCAATTACCTCAACACCTGCAAGTGGAGCCTGGGTTTTACAGTTTGTAAGTGTTCCACAGATTATCCAAATGTCAAGTCTTTTCAAAATATAACACCATATACTTTTTAGGATGTTGTGGTTCCAACCTGCAACTAAACCTTCTTCTTGTTCGCGCCATTTGGGCTGAATTACATCTAGTAGTACTTCAAAGGGTTTAAAGTTTTTTGGTTTCTCGGTATCTTTTTGCCCATAATCGGGAACGTCATCATAAAAAAGTACTATGGCAACTGCGCCACCTTCATACTTTTTTTTAGTATCGTTAATTACAATTTCATAATTCCCTGAAATATCAGTCTCAGTTTGGGCCAGAAATTGACTGTTTCTGCTTTTAATATCGGCTTCTTCAAAAACCTGGGAAATTTCCTTACTTTGGGCGGCCGTAAAAGCAGTGGCTGCATTTTGCCGTTCATTTAAACTATATACCCGAATTTTAGTGTTCGGAATAACGAATTCATTTCCATCGCAAATAGCGGTTTGTAATTTACCTTTGATTGTGTACTCCATAATACTTGTTTTAGATTACTGTTTTTTGTGCCGGTGTTGTTAGTGCCGGATGGTAAAATTAAA
This sequence comes from Aequorivita marina, assembly GCF_031631895.2. Classification (NCBI taxonomy): domain Bacteria; kingdom Pseudomonadati; phylum Bacteroidota; class Flavobacteriia; order Flavobacteriales; family Flavobacteriaceae; genus Aequorivita; species Aequorivita marina. The sequence continues at coordinate 16,673 of NZ_JAVMBW020000009.1, read as the reverse complement.
ACGGGCTTTATAGATTTAACAAGATAAACAACTGATTGTTAGTGGGTAAAACCCTAGTTTTTATATATAAAATCCCCAGAAACACTCTAGGAAAAACCCTCTTTTCGGTATTTTTAAAATTGAGTCTTTCCAAATACAAAATAGAATTTGTAGTTTTACCGTACTCTCCTTTTATAGAATAATTACACAATCCATTAATAGGTCCTGATAGACTTTGGGGCAAAATTTTAATCCTTGGAAATAACAATATATGCGCTGGACACTAAAACCGAAACCTGATCATGAAAAAGTAGATTCGCTTTCAAAAGCATTGAATGTGGAGCCGCTAATAGCATCATTATTGGTACAGCGCGAGATTGAAACTTTTGAGAAAGCAAAGAAATTTTTCCGCCCAAGCCTGGACGATCTCCACGATCCGTTTTTAATGAAAGATATGGATAAAGCTGTCTCTCGAATTGAGAAAGCAATTAAAAACGAAGAGAACATTCTGGTCTATGGCGATTATGATGTGGATGGAACCACAAGCGTGGCGTTGCTGGCCACATACTTAAAAAGTTATTATCCAAATGTTGCCACTTATATTCCCGATAGATATTCTGAAGGATACGGAGTTTCGTATAAGGGAATTGATTATGCCGAAGACAACGCGTTTACATTAATTATTGCATTAGATTGTGGGATAAAGGCCATTGATAAAGTGGCTTATGCGGCCGAAAAATCAATAGACTTTATAATTTGCGATCACCACCGCCCCGGAAAGGAAATTCCAAAAGCTGTTGCAGTTTTAGATCCTAAACGTGAAGATTGCAATTATCCCTACAAAGAGCTTTGTGGGTGTGGAGTAGGGTTTAAGTTGATTCAGGCGCTTTCAGAAAAAAGAGGCTTGCATATAGAAGATCTTCTGTTGTATTTAGATCTGGTTGCCACCGCAATTGGTGCAGATATTGTCCCGATAACTGGTGAAAACAGGATTCTTGCCTATTATGGATTAAAAGTGATAAACAGCAATCCGCGTATTGGTTTTAAAGCCATGTTAAAGCAAGTGAAAAAGGAAAAATTAAGCATTACCGATGTAGTTTTTATCATTGCGCCACGCATCAATGCCGCGGGCAGAATGAAACATGGCAATTATGCCGTAGCCTTACTTTCTGAAACCAATGCCGAGCAGGCAGATAGCTTTGCTGCAGAAATTGAAGAATTTAACACCGATAGAAGAGAAGCCGATAAACAGATTGCCGCGGAAGCACTTCAGCAGGTTATAGCAAACAAAGAGGAGGAAAGAAGCACTACGGTTGTATATCATGAAAGTTGGCATAAAGGTGTAATTGGCATTGTAGCTTCGCGATTAACGGAAACCTTTTATCGCCCTACTTTAGTTTTTACCAAGAGCGGCGAAAAACTTGCCGCCTCTGCGCGGTCTGTTAAAGGTTTTGATGTTTATAAAGCTTTGGAAAGCTGTTCGGAGCACATAGAACAATTTGGCGGCCATAAGTATGCCGCGGGACTTACGTTGTTTGAAAAAGATTTTGACAATTTTAAAAATGAATTTGAACGCGTGGTATCCGAAACCATACCGCCACATTTATTGATTCCTGAAATAAAAATAGATGCCGAAATAGACCTACAAGACATTAATCCGAAACTCTATAGAATTTTAAAGCAATTTGGCCCTTTTGGTCCGGGCAACATGACCCCGGTTTTTATGACTCAAAACCTTAAAGATGTGGGTTATGGTAAATGTGTGGGGAAAGATAAATCGCATTTGCGGGTAGTGGTAAAGCAAGGGAATTCCGATCAATTTACAGGAATTGGCTTCGGAATGGCTAAAAAAAGTGATATTGCCTGTGGTGGAAGCCCTTTTAAAGCTGCCTATTGCATAGATGAAAACGAATGGCAGGGAAATGTGAGCTTACAACTAAGGTTGAAAGATATTATGGAGTGATTCAGGATTCAGTACGCAATGTTCAGTAGTCAGTACGCAGTGTTCAGTAGTCAGTACGCAGTGATCAGTAATCAGTTTTTTTGAAAGGTTTTTAACTCGAACGATGCGCCATCAAAAACGCCGTAAGTATAGTGGTTTATCCAATCTCCTAGGTTGTAGTAAGTTGAATTTTTGCCAACTTCTATGTCCATAGGCAAGTGGCGATGGCCAAAAATAAAGTAGTCGTAGTGCTTGCTTTCCAGTTTTCGTTTGGAGTATTGGGCGAGCCATTCTTTTTCTTCACCTAAAAAGGCTTTGTCGTCCTCGCCAGAAATCAGTTTGTTTTTTATGGAAAGATGTTGTGCCAAGCGTACGCCAAGATCTGGGTGCAACCACCGGAACAGCCATTTTGAAAATGGATTGGTAAACACCTTTTTCATGCGTTTGTAGCCTTTGTCTCCAGGGCCTAATCCATCGCCATGGCCAATTAAAAAATGCTTGTTGTTAAATTCAAATTCCTTTGGTTTGTGATATACAGGTATGTTTAATTCCTTGTCAAAATAATCATCCATCCATAGATCGTGGTTCCCGACAAAAAAATGAATCTGGATGCCACTATCACGAAGTTCGGCTAGTTTCCCAAGGGTTCTAACAAAACCTTTTGGTACAACTGTTTTGTATTCAAACCAAAAGTCGAAGAGATCTCCGAGTAAAAATATGGCTTCGGCATCTTCTTTTATAGTGTCTAGCCATTTTACAAAAATCTTTTCACGTGCTAAACTTTCGGAATGGGTAGGAGCGCCAAGATGATTGTCGCTGGAAAAATATATTTTCTTGCCTTGTGGGATTTGCATTTCGCAAAGATAGTAAAACCGATGTGTTGCCTTGAGTATATTTGTTATGAAGCTTGAAATGTTCTAACAATATTGTAGAATAATTTAATTATCCGCAGCAACCCACTCGGCATAACTGCTGTCAGTTTCCTGAAGTTTTAACGCGTAAAGTTGAATGTTTTTCGGTAAGCGATGCTTTATTTTTTCTGAAAAATCTATTACCATCATTTCGCTGGTGGGTTGATAATCTACTAAGAGAACATTGTGTCCGCGATTGCTTAATTCCTTTGCCAATTCAACATGGGGCGTATTTTTATTAAAAACGGTAGCATGGTCAAAAACATCTACTATTTCTTCTTTTACAATTTTCTTTAAATCGCCAAAATCTATCACCATTCCAAGCTTTACGTTATCGCTATCGGTAATAGGGCTGCCAATTACCGTTACTGAAAGCTTGTAGCTATGGCCGTGAACATTACGACACTTACCGTCATAACCGTACAGGGCATGACCGGTTTCAAAGGAAAATTGCTTGGTAATTCGTATTCTTTGCATCGCTTTTATTTAGGCCGCAAAGATACTACTTTTTGGATTGAAGCATTTTAAGCGGTATCTCTTCTTTTTGTAACATAAAAAAACCGTTTTAAACCTATATAGATTTAAAACGGTTAATTCTGATTTTAAAAAGAAAGTATAACTAGTGCTTAGTCAAAGTCTTCAAAATCAAATTTTTGTCCACCTACTGATACTTCGGCCATTAAACCTTTTTTTGGAAGTGTAAAAACGGCGAAACCATCTGTATAGGTTACATCAAATGAAGGTGGACTTTGGTTTGCTGCAATAGCGGAAACATTAGAACCAAAACTGAAATCATCGTCCATAAAATCTTGAACAGCTTTGTCGGTTTTTAGAAATATAATTTCACTAAAAGCTTTTCCACCAATTTGCGCACCAACATCTAATTGTTTTAGGCTTGCCATTCCTACAAGTACGCCTCTTTCATAAACTGCACCGTTTCCTGAGGCAGCGCCAATAATAACGGCGCCCTTGCCTATATTTGGAAAAATTGCATACGCTTTGGCATCGTCAAAATAACCCTGCAATTTCGGATTCGCATCTAAAAAAGCTGCTTTTGCTTTTTGAGCATCGTTTATTATTTTTTGGTCATCAGCATTTTGAGCAAATATTGAGATACTGAAAACTAGCATCAGCATCATTAAAAGTTTCTTAGTTTTCATAACTTTGGTTTTTTAATTCGATGTTAAAAGTACCTTTTTTAGAAAGTGGGGTGGGTTAAAATAACGTTATAGTATATACAAAAAAGCCCCAATTTTTTTAAAATAGGTCTTTAAGAGCTTAATATTTAAGGTGTATGCTGCTTATTTAATAACTTTTTTAACCAATAAATAGAAGTCGTCGTCCAAGGGAAGATAGCCTTGATCGTACAAATAAAAGTACGTAGCGCCTGATTTTGTAGTATATATACTGGTAAAGGAATCAAAATTAAACCCCATGCGCAACAGTTTAGATTTTGGGACTTTGGTTTTGTCTTTGGTGTTCAATCTTCGAAGAATACGGTAATTCCTACGAAGCCGATTATTAATGTTTCGAATTAAGTTGTTACTGTCTTTGTTTAGCAAATTATTAAACGTGTTCCGGCAGAAGTCACTGCAAAACCTTTTATCAGCGCGTCCTCTAATTTTAACCCCACATTGTGAACAATTTCGTTCCATAGTCTAAATATAATTATTCCATTGTTCAAAAACCAATTCCAAATATAAATGTTTGTTTTTGAGGTTAATAGCTAGTTCTTTAAGCTCACTTACTTCGGGTTTCCATAGGTTTCGCCTTTTCTTTAAGGTGAAACCTATAAATGGCTTCAAATTTTAGAAAAATTCCACCATTTAATGAGGGGTTGAACTGGGTACGATCATCTCCAATACTAATGGCCGATATGCCAAGGTCTATCTTGTCACCCTGAGCGTAGGTTTCATAGTTATTACTGGAATAGCCCACTTTTGCACGTAATAAAACACTTTCTTCAAAAGCGTTGAACTGTAGATAGCCTGCAAATTCCAAAGAGCTTAAATCTGCATAGCGCGGCGGTGAGTTTTTAGTTTGAAAATTATAGCTTCTGCCAATGCCGAAGTAATCTATGCCAATGCTTGTAGTTCCTAATTTATAGCTTATGTCTGCAGCAATGGGCAGGCTTACATCCATTTCAAAGCGCTTGTTCGGGCTTAAATAATACCAGCCTAAAATAGGAGTTGTAAAAAGACCAAATGCTTCTTGGGTAGCATAAATCCCGAAGCGATATTTAAAATTGGGGTTTCTTTTTAGCTTTAACAATGCAAATCCGCCAAAATAGAAATCCTTACTGCTAATGCTATTATAATCTGAAGCTACTTTTGGAAGCAAAACAACTGTTGTGCTCCATTTTTCAGACCAAGTGGAAGCCATTCCTAATTTAAGATTGGTGCTATAAAGATTTACATATGCTGTTTTCGGGTAGAGTTGTACGCTATTTAAGCTGAAATCTGCTCCAGAAATCAAAGCGTGATTTTCGTTTAATACAATGGGAAGCGTAAATCCTAAATCAAAAGACGTAACGTTGGTGTTACTGGCCGAGCCTTCAAAATTATTGTTTAAAGCTTGCCCATAACTTACACGGAAGAGATCGACGTAATCTTGGGCGCCGGCAGCAAGTGGAAGTAAAAGAAATAGAACGAATAGTTTTTTCAAATTGTGGTGGTGAAATGCCAATGCTTGAATTTTATCTTTTTAAAGTAGTCGTGTCCGACTAAGACATAAGACCGCTGCGCTAAAAGACATAAGACGTAAGACTTGCTTTTTAATCGATAAATTTTGATGCTAAGTATAATAGCATGCTGTCATTAAATAAAAATATTCTAATGACCTATTATCTTTGACCTAACAAATTTTCTCACTCTTTTAATCGGACACTAATGTTTTAAAGATAAAATAAAAAACACTAGAACGTAAACCAGGACTCCATTTTATTATCTGCGGGTTCGTTTTTATGGAAAAATTCGTTGCTTTTAGAGTTGTATTTATAGTCCTTGCTCCATTCGGAAAAGTTTTCGGCGAGTTCTTTTATTGCATCACAAACAAAATGTGCTTCGGCATTGGTGCTGGTTGGGTTAAGAGACATCCGTATCCAGCCGGGTTTGTGAGTAAGGTCGCCACCATCAATTTCGCAGGTAATGGTGTTGGAGGTTTCTTGATCTACGTGCAGTAAATAGTGCCCGTAGGTTCCGGCACAGGAGCAGCCACCTCGGGTTTGGATTCCAAAACGGTCGTTAAGAAGCTTTACACCCAGATTAAAGTGAAGGTCTTCAATGTAAAAACTAACTACCGCCAAGCGGTCTTCCGTCTGCGGTGCCAGAATTTTTAGATTGGGAATGGCTTTTAGTTTTTCAAAAACAATCTCAAGCAATTCGTGTTCGCGTTTTAGAATGTTTTCAACTCCCATTTTTTCTTTTAATCGTATAGAAAGCGCTGTGCGAATGGTTTGTAGGAATCCAGGAGTACCGCCGTCTTCGCGTGTTTCAATGTCGTCAATATACCTGTGGTTTCCCCACGGATTGGTCCATTCAACTGTGCCACCTCCGGGGTTATCTGGGATGTTGTTTTTATAAAGGTTGTCATTAAAAATAAGTACGCCACTGGTTCCAGGCCCCCCCAAGAATTTATGGGGTGAAAAGAAAATTGCGTCCAAATGTGCGCCCTCTTCTTCAGGATGCATGTCTATGGCAATATAAGGTGCAGAGCAAGCAAAATCAACAAAGCATAAACCGTCATTTTTATGCATTAATTTGGCTATTTCATGATATGGGGTTTGAATGCCGGTAACGTTGGAACAACCGGTAATTGCTGCAATTTTTATGGGACGGTCCTTGTATTTTTCTACAATTTCAGCAAAGCTATCCATACATACCAAAACATTGTTATTTGGAGGGATTACGACTACGTCTGCAATAGTTTCCAGCCATGAGGTTTGATTGCTATGGTGTTCCATATGCGTTACAAACACAACCGGTTTTATTTTATCTGGAATTTTGGTGTAATCTTTTAAACTCTCAGGAATTTTAAGCCCCAAAATACGCTGAAACTTGCTTATGGCACCTGTCATTCCACTGCCTGTGGTTATAAGCACATCATTTTGATCTGCGTTTACGTGCTGCTTAATTATTTTACGTGCCTCGTGATAGGCTTTTGTCATGGCTGTTCCCGTAACCGATGTTTCGGTATGAGTATTTGCTACAAAAGGCCCAAAGTCTTGAAGTAATTTTTCCTCAATAGGAGCATAGAGTCTTCCACTGGCCGTCCAATCAGTATAAATAATTTTTTTTCTTCCGAAGGGAGAATCAAAATCCTGATTGATGCCTACAATATTATTCCGAAAAGGTTGAAAATACTTTTCCAGTGAAATTGCAGCTTCATTTTCTTCCGAAATATTTTTTGAAGATATCATCATGCGTTATTTTAAAAATTACTAAAAAGTTAATCAACACGGCTATAACAAGAAATGTGATTGCTTTTACTCCTCAAAAGCTTTGGTTCCTTTTTGAAGCCAGTCGTAATATTCATCTATATCTGGGGTGTAGCCAACGGGGTCTATAAGGTTTTCTTCGTTATGATCCATCAGCACATAGAAGGGCTGCGCGTTTGCCTTATATCTTAAAATTTGGAATTCGCTCCATTTCTGACCAATGTACTTTAGCCTTTTTCCAGATAATTCCGAAATATACGGTTCATCTTCCGGGAGTGGTCTTTTATCATCTACATAAAGTGAAATAAGAACAATATCTTGGTTTAGGAGCTTCAATACTTTTGGCTCGCTCCATACGCGTTCCTCCATCTTTCTACAGTTTACGCAGGCGTGACCTGTAAAGTCTACTAATACTGGTTTGCCAACTTTTTTGGCGTAGGCTAATCCCGTTTCGTAGTCGTGAAAAGCTATAATATCGTGTGGTCCAAGATGGGCACCTTCTGGGAATTCTGCCGTGCTAGAGACGCCACCACCGGAACCTAGTTTTGTATAACCTACACCATACGGAGATTCGCTATACTGCATTGGCGGTGGGAAACCACTAATCAATTTTAGAGGCGCGCCCCATAATCCGGGAATCAAATAAATAGTAAATGCTCCTACTAGAAGTGCTAAGCTTAAGCGACCTACTGAAAGATGTTTCATTGGGGAATCGTTTGGAAGTTGGAATTTTCCAAATAAATATAAAGTCAAGGCTCCAAAAACTACAATCCAAATGGCTAAGAAGACTTCTCGTTCTAGCCAATGTAATTGAAGTACAAGATCGGCATTGGAAAGGAATTTGAATGCAAAAGCTAATTCTAAAAACCCTAAAAATACTTTAACGGTATTCAACCATCCTCCAGATTTTGGTAGCGAGTTCATCCATCCGGGGAATGCTGCAAATAGTGCGAAGGGCATAGCTAATGCTAATGAAAACCCGAACATACCTACAAAGGGTGCAATTCCACCTTTGGAAGCGGCTTCAACCAGGAGTGTTCCAATAATAGGACCGGTACAAGAGAAAGAAACAATAGCTAGTGCTAGCGCCATAAAAAAGATTCCAATCAATCCGCCTCGGTCTGCCTGCTTGTCTACTTTATTAGCCCATGAATTGGGTAACATTATCTCAAACGCCCCTAAAAAGGACAGTGCAAAAACCACTAGTAATAAAAAGAAGGCGAAGTTGAACCACACGTTGGTGGATAGTGCATTAAGCGCATCGGCACCAAAGAACCATGTTACAACTGCTCCTAGAACTACATATATTACAATTATTGCTAAACCATAAATTATTGCATTTCGAATTCCTTGAGCTCGTGATTTACTTTGTTTTGTAAAAAAGCTTACCGTCATAGGGATCATTGGGAATATACAGGGCGTTAACAATGCTGTAAACCCGAAAAGGAAGGCAACTAAAAAAATGGTCCAAAGTCCTCTTTTCTCTTGTTTTTTTGTTTGTTGTACTGCAGCTTCAGAGCTATCGGAATTTTGAACCTTATTAGTTTCAGTCGTTGCGTTTTTTGTATCGGCAGCGGGTGTATCTTCAGTGGTATCTGTGTCAGTTTGGGTGGCTTCAGGCTTGGTTGTATCATCTGGAATTACACCGGTAACAGCTCCTTCCTTTGGCGCAGGTATTTCAAAAGTTAAATCTATATAGTTTGGGGGTAAACAACGCGTGTCGTCACAGACCATAAATTCTACTTCGCCCTTTATTGTAGTGCCTTCATTGCCGGTTAGGGCTATTCTTTGTGTAAAGGTGGCTGTGTTTGAAAAGAAGGTAATAACCATGTCAAAAACTTGGTCGTGTTCGGTTGTGCCCTTGCTTTCTTTTACATCGCCTATAGCTTTATAAGCACTGTTTTCCTCAAAAGTAAATACCGTAGGTAGTGGGCCGTCCTCAGGTACTTCTTGTGAATATAGATGCCAATTGTCATCTATAGTAGCTTTAGAGATGAGGTCGTATTCCGTTTCCGATATTTTCTTAACACTGGTAGACCATTTTACGGGGTCTAGAATTTGAGCTTGCAGGGAAGTAGTTGCAACAAAAACGAGGAGAAGGTAGAGAAAAATTTTATGCATAGTCAAGTTTAATTTTTTCGCCAAAAACGTTAAGTAAAAACCAATATGTTTTTTGGACTAGTATTATTATGAGCCAGATTTTAAAAAAACCCTTAAGGCTGGGTTCACAAATATACTGATAGGTTCGGATTTTTATTTGAAAAAACCTAAATATTCTGGTATATTCTAATTGATGTTTGGAATCATAGCTAAACTTTAACATCTTAATTTATACTGAGATAGTATTCTCCCAAAGCTTGCCCAGTAAATAGGAAGCTTATTACGGAAAACAAGATGAATTTTCATAAAAAAATATTAAGTATGATTTAAAATAAAACTTACGTATTACTTTCGCAGCCTATTACAATAAAAACAACTAAATCAAGTTTTTAATCTTGATTGGGAAATCAAAACAATTAAATTGACAAGAAATCAAACTATGAAAACAACAAAATTAATTTTACTTTTTACAATTGCAATGGCTACCCTTAGCTGTAGTAGTGATGACGACAATGGGCCAGAACCATACACGCTTTCTACCAATAACTTTGTAGACACTTATAAAATGAAATTTTTAGAAGTTATAGAAGTAGAAACAATTACCTTTAGTAATGGTAGCACATCTACATCTACATCTACTACTGTGGGAAGTGTTTTTCAGAATGTACAGTATGAATTCAATTCAGACAATACCTTTACTGCCACAGGACTATATAATACACAGACTACCATAACAAATCCTGATGGTTCAACAACTGTTGAAGATCCAATTATTGTAAATCTAGATGAATCTGGAACTTACGCCTTAAACACGGGAAACAGTAAAGTTACAATTACCGATGATGATGGTAATGCAAGAGCCTTTGAGATTAAGGATTATAAGGAAACAGGAATGACCCTCTTTTCTGAAAACACAACTATTCTAGATAATAGTTCTACAACTATAACTAAGGAATATAGATTTTCTAAATAGGGCTTGCTAACTGATTAATCTTTTTAAAACGCTGCTTTTTTAAAAGTGGCGTTTTTTTGTTTTATAAATTGCATGTAATCACGAAGTGTTAGAAATCAATTATTTCTTTTAAAAACCTTACTTTTGCAGCCTGTCTGACAAATTGGGCAGCACTTTACGGTAACAATAACATTATGAGCAAGAATTTTAAAGAATACAACGGATTAGACCTCCCAAAATTGGCGGAGGAGATACAGCATTTCTGGAAAGACGAAAACATCTTTGAAGAGAGTATTTCCATTCGTGAAGGAGCAGAACCTTTTGTGTTTTTTGAAGGACCACCTTCTGCCAATGGTCTGCCGGGAATCCACCACGTTATGGCGCGTGCCATAAAAGATATTTTCTGCCGCTATAAAACCCAAAAAGGTTTTAAGGTAGATCGGAAAGCAGGTTGGGATACGCACGGTTTGCCAATTGAATTGGGTGTTGAAAAGGAACTCGGAATTACCAAAGAAGACATTGGTAAAAAGATCTCGGTAGAAGAATACAACGCAGCTTGTAAAAAAGCGGTTATGCGTTACACCGATGTGTGGAATAACCTTACTGAACGGGCTGGCTATTGGGTAGATATGGAAACTCCATACGTTACCTACGAGTCAAAGTATATGGAAACCGTTTGGTGGCTGCTGAAGGAGATATACAACAAAGATTTAATTTACAAAGGCTACACCATTCAGCCGTATTCACCAAAAGCGGGTACTGGTCTGAGCTCACACGAACTTAACCAACCGGGAACTTATCAAGATATTACAGATACAACCGTTGTAGCACAGTTTAAAGCAGTGGCAGAAACCTTGCCCGATTTTCTGGCCGAAGAGTCAAACAACATCTGGTTTCTTGCCTGGACAACCACGCCATGGACGCTTCCTAGCAACACCGCGCTAACGGTAGGGAACAAAATAGAATACGTATTGGTAAAAACCTTTAACCAATATACCTTTCAGCCTATCAACGTAATTTTGGCGAAGAATTTGGTAGCAAACCTTTTCGCAAGTAAATATGAAGAAAAGCCCAATGAAGAGTCTTTGGAGGCTTTTACTCAAGGCGATAAAACAATACCGTATTATATAGTTAAGGAGTTTACCGGAGCAGATTTGGTAGGGATGCGTTACGAACAGTTATTGGAGTATGCAAAACCACATGACAATCCTGAAAATGCCTTTAGAATAATTGCCGGCGACTTTGTTACAACCGAAGACGGAACCGGAATCGTCCATACCGCACCCACCTTTGGTGCCGATGATGCCAAGGTAGCAAAAGAAGCCGTACCGGCAATTCCGCCCATGTTGGTAAAAGATGACAACGGCAACCTTGTGCCGCTGGTAGATCTTCAGGGTAAGTTCCGACCAGAAATGAAGGAACACGCTGGTAAATATGTAAAAAACGAATATTATGACGACGCCGATGTGCCTGAAAAATCGGTAGATGTTGAGCTGGCCATAAAGCTAAAAACCGAAAATAAGGCGTTTAAAGTTGAGAAATACCTTCACAGCTACCCAAATTGCTGGCGTACCGACAAGCCAATTTTATATTATCCGTTAGACTCCTGGTTTATACGCGTAACCGAATTTCGCGATAGAATGTTCGAGCTTAACAAAGAAATTAATTGGAAGCCAAAATCAACCGGGGAGGGCCGTTTTGGAAACTGGCTTGCAAATGCCAACGACTGGAACCTTTCGCGTTCCCGATATTGGGGAATCCCGTTGCCAATATGGAGAACCGAAGATGGAAAGGAAGAAGTTATCGTAGGCTCAATTTCAGAACTTAAAGCCGAAATGAAGAAAGCTGTTGCAGCTGGATTTATGGCGAATGATATCTATGAAGATTTTACCGCTGGCGATCTTTCCGAAGAAAACTACGCCCAGGTAGATTTACATAAAAACATTGTTGATGGTATAACGCTGGTTTCCCCAAGTGGAAAGCCCATGAAGCGCGAGGCCGATTTGATAGATGTGTGGTTTGACAGTGGAAGCATGCCGTACGCACAATGGCATTATCCCTTTGAAAACAAGGAAAAAGTTGAAAACACATGGCGCCAAGCAGATTTTATAGCAGAAGGCGTAGATCAAACCCGCGGCTGGTTTTATACCCTACATGCCATTGCCACCATGATTTTTGACGATGTAGCTTATAAAAATGTAGTTTCAAACGGCCTGGTTTTAGACAAAAATGGCCAGAAGATGAGCAAGCGCCTTGGCAATGCCGTAGATCCTTTTGAGACCTTGGATGTTTATGGGCCAGATGCCACCCGTTGGTATATGATAAGTAATGCCAATCCGTGGGACAACTTGAAATTTGACCAGGACGGAATCTCTGAAATCCGCAATAAGTTTTTTGGTACGCTTTACAATACCTACAACTTTTTCGCCCTGTATGCTAATCTCGATAATTTTGAGTATCTTGAAGACGATCTTCCCTTGGAAAAACGACCCGAGATAGACCGTTGGATACTTTCAGAATTGCATACGCTTATCCAAAAAGTGGACGATTATTATGCCGATTATGAGCCTACCAAAGCAACACGTGCTATTTCGGAATTTGTTCAGGAAAACTTGAGCAATTGGTTTGTGCGTTTAAGCCGAAGAAGATATTGGAAAGGCAGTTATAACGACGATAAAATTTCGGCATACCAAACGCTGTACACTTGTTTAGAAACCGTAGCCAAATTAAGTGCTCCAGTAGCTCCATTTTTTATGGATAGGCTTTATAAAGATTTGAGTTCGGGACGGTCTAAAAAAGAAAAGTCGCAGGGCGGAATAGAAGTGTCGGTCCATTTAACCAATTTCCCAAAAGCAGACGCTTCTTTTATTGATAAAAAGTTGGAACACAAGATGCAAAAGGCACAAACCATATCATCATTGGTCTTGTCTTTGCGTCAAAAAGAACGTATAAAAGTACGGCAACCGCTTCAAAAGATAATGATTCCGGTTTTGGAGGCTTCGGAAAGCGAAGAGATCCTTGCAGTTTCAGAATTGATTAAAAGCGAAGTAAACGTTAAGGAAATAGAGTTGATTGACGAAGGATCTGGAATGTTGGTAAAACAAATAAAACCAGATTTTAAAGCATTAGGCCCCCGATTTGGTAAGGATATGAAAGCTGTGGCAGCAGCAATATCGGGATTTGACCAAGATCAAATTGCAACAATTGAGAAAGACGGGGAAATATCAGTTTCTATTAACGAAAAAAATACTATTTTGGCGCTGGCAGATGTAATTATAAGCTCACAGGATATTCCTGGCTGGTTGGTTGCAAATGCAGATGGAGTTACCGTAGCTCTCGATGTTACCATAACACCAGATTTGCGAAATGAAGGTATAGCGAGAGAACTAGTTAACAGAATTCAAAACCTGCGTAAAGACAGCGGTTTTGAAGTGACGGATAAGGTTTCGGTCGTGCTTCAGGAAAATGAAAAACTGAATGCGGCGGTAAACCAAAATCTGGAATATATAAAAGAAGAGACATTAACCGAGGAATTGCAATTTCAAACAAAAATTGATCAAGGAACGGAAATTGCATTCGATGACATTAAAACGCTAATTAGCATTAAAAAACATTAATCATGGCAGACACAGAAAAAACAAAATATTCAGATGCCGAACTGGAAGAATTTAGAGCACTTTTAAACGAAAAAATAAATAAGGCAACGGAGCAATTGGAAATGATTCAAAGCTCTTATAAAAACGACAGCAATAACGGTACCGACGATACTTCGCCTACATTCAAGGCTTTTGATGAGGGCAGTGAGGTAATGAGCAAGGAAACTTCCTCGCAGTTGGCCATCCGTCAGGAAAAATTTATCCGCGATCTTAAAAATGCGTTGGTACGTATTGAAAACAAGACCTACGGTGTTTGCCGCGTAACCGGAAAACTCATTAATAAAGAACGTTTAAAACTGGTTCCGCACGCTACCTTGAGTATTGAGGCCAAAAACTTGCAAAAGTAGTTCCATCTACAGGCTTTCCCATGAGCAATTGAATGGGTAATTTTCACAGCTCCGCAATATCGCGGGGCTTTTTTGTTTGCTATGCATGTTCATTATCTCTAGGGTTGAAGTCCCGAACGGGCTTATTTTGACGAGAACCGTTAGTTGAGGGCAAGGGTGTCCATCGTGAGGTGAAATCCGAAAGAAGCCTAAAACAAAAGTCGGTGCCAACGAACAGAAACTGCATACTAAGGCTTACCCAGAGGGCAATGTGGCAATAGGCACAGACGCCCAAAAGTCGTCCGTAATCGGGGGTAGTAAATGCAGTGGTATTGACTGGAAGATAATGGGCCTAACGTAGGAGGTCTCCGGTTCGAGAGGGCTGGAGAAGTCAGCAGAAGCCATAGTACCGTTACAAATATTGGGTAACGCCAATATAGGGAAGGGCTGAATTTTCAATTAAGGAGCAGTGGTTCTGTAAATCGCAACAACTATGATGAAGCCAGGAAAATACGAAAACTTCCAGATGGGTCTTTTTGACGAATGGGAGTGTAGCCAAACGGTGAAAGGTACTGACGTATTCAGTATCCGAAGCGGTTTGGTACGGCGGGAGTGGTTGTCGAGGTGCAGAAAAGAACGAGCCTTGACCCAAGATTTGATGAGTGAGATAGCGGACTTAAAGAATCTTGACACCGCATTGCGGAGAGTAATCAGTAACAAGGGAAGTGCAGGCATTGACGGGATGAGCCTTGAAGAACTCGGCGATTGGTTCAGCAGCCACTACCGAGCACTTCAGCACCAGTTAACGACGTGCACTTATCGAGTTACGGCAGTTAAAGAAGTATTAATACCCAAACCGAATGGCGGGAAACGCCAACTCGGTATTCCCACGGTCAAAGACCGCTTGGTACAACAAGCGATAAGCCAAGTGCTATCAAAACGCTATGACCCCACATTTTCAGACCATAGCTACGGTTTTCGCCCCAAGCGCAATGCCCATCAGGCACTCCGCAAGGCAGGCGGTTATGTAGCAGCGGGCAAGAATTGGATAGTCGATATAGACTTGGCGAAATTCTTTGACGAAGTGAACCACGACCGTTTGCTGTGGCAATTAAGTACCCGTATTGGCGACAAGAGAGTACTTAGCCTGATAGGGAAGTTTCTTCGCGCAGGAATGCTGAGCGGAGGGATGACCAATCAGCGGGTAAAGGGAACGCCGCAAGGCAGTCCGTTATCCCCGTTATTGTCCAATATCGTTTTAGATGAACTGGACAAGGAACTGGAGCGAAGAGGACATTGTTTTGTACGCTACGCCGACGACATTATTGTAATGGTCGGGAGCGAACTGGCGTCAGAACGGGTGATGAAAACTCTTTCAGAATTTATCGAAAGTCGAATGCGACTGAAGATAAACAAAGAAAAGAGCGAAATCAGCCGCCCTCACGAACTCAACTTTCTTGGACATAGTATTTTAAAGGACGGAAGTTTAGGACTAAGCCGAAAGAGCGAACAACGCTTTAGGGCAAAGTTAAAACGGCTTACCAAACGCAACAGGGGCATTGGCCTTGAGCAGATGATAGGCGAGCTAACCCCCGTACTACGAGGCTGGCTCAATTACTTCAAATATGCAAGGATGAGAAATCGTCTTTGCAATATCGAAGCTTGGCTACGCCGTAGATTAAGATGCTACCGTTTAAAACAATGCAAGCGGGCGCTGGGTATAGCAAGGTTATTGACCAAACTGGGCGTTCCTTGGAACCGAAGCTGGACAACAGCGGGCAGCTCCAAAGGTTGGTTCAGGCTGTCAATGACCCACGCAGTACACGAGGGAATGAACTTGGAATGGTTCAAGAAGACGGGATTATACAGTTTAACAGCGAATTACGGTTACCCATTGAGAAAACCGCCTAATACGAGAGACGTACGTTGGGTGGTGTGAGAGGACAGCAAAGATAGGGGTAATTACCTACCTTTGCTTCCTACTCGATTATGGTAGATATTTCTTAATATTGTTTTCCAAACCCCTAGCTCTCGAGTCTATTCTACGCAAACCCCTAATCATCTATGGGAGTATTTATAGCTTCCAAAACTATGAATAAACCATCACTGTTCAGCATTCTCATTCGGTAATCCTTAAAGTTTGTAATGTCTTTAAAATAATTGGTGTAATGCTTACGGGTCTCAAAAACGCCCAAAACTCCAATTTTTAATTATTTGTCAAATAAACATCGTAAAGCCGAATGAAACTCTGATTATTTAACAAATTATTTGGTTTATAACGGATAAAATTATATCTTTATGAAATCATAACTCCCCAGAAATAAGATTAATCTTTAAATTATAAAGTTATGAGTAAAAATTTTACCCCCCCC
>NZ_JAVMBW020000008.1:0-88560 GCF_031631895.2 Aequorivita marina | reverse complement strand
CCTTGCGCTTTTACGCCAGTGTCAACACCATCTATCCACCAGTTTCCGTTGGTTCCAATTTCAGGGGTTGCTCCGTCTTCACCGTTTTGTCCTCCTGCTTGTACGCCTGTGTCAATGCCATCAATATACCAGTTTCCGTTTTCGATTGTTATAACAGAGCCATCAGCACCATCAGCACCGATTAATGAATCTAGGAAGTCTTGTTCTGATCCTGTGTTTCCAGCATCTAACCATTCCTGGTAAGCAGATTTTCCATCAGTACCATCAGCACCATCTTGTCCGGCAGCACCATCAGCACCTTGTAAAGAGGCTAGCCATTCTGTTTCTGTTCCTACAAATCCATTATCTACAGCAATATCGAATGCAGATTTTCCGTCTTCACCTTGCGCTTTTACGCCAGTGTCAACACCATCAATCCACCAGTTTCCATTGGTTCCAATTTCAGGAGTTGCTCCGTCTTCACCGTTTTGTCCTCCTGCTTGTACGCCTGTGTCAACGCCATCAATATACCAGTTTCCGTTTTCGATTGTTATAACAGAGCCATCAGCACCGTCAGCACCGTCTTGGCCGTCAGCTCCAATTAAAGATTCTAGCCATTCAGCTACGGTACCTACAAACCCATTTTCAACTGCAATTTCGTAAGCAGATTTTCCGTCTTCTCCTGCTGGTCCTTGTGGCCCTTCAGTTAAGTCAATAGTTACACTAACATTGTCCTCATTTGTATATGTTATTGTGCCATCTCCGTTATCAACTATATTAGTTACAGTTTCATTTAAATCGATCAGGTTAATGATTTCGTCTATAAACTCTTGATTAGACGTAATGGTAGTAATGAATGTGCTGTTGTTTGCAATTTCTTCAACTGCTAATTCCACGGTATCCCCGTTGGAGTCAGTGATTATTAATTGGTCACCTTCTAATGTAAAGCTTGTGTTTACTGTATTTAAGTCTGACCAGTCAATTTCTTGTTGATCACCATTTTCATCTATATAATAAAATGTGTTTGTAGTAGGGTTGTAAACAACGTTACCATATTGCCCCTCAAGCATTGTTATTATTTCATTATAAATATCGCCTTGGTTTTGGATGTTTGTTACCACATCGCCAATTACATCAACAGTAACTGAATCGCCATTAGCATTTGTAAACACGTAAGTTCCATCGCCATTGTTTACCATAGTGGTTGTGTTGGCATCAAAAGTTACTACGTCGCCATCAACAGTGGTATGTGTAAAAGTTCCGTCACCGTTATCAACGAAAATATCTGAGTTGGCAATGACAATAGATACTATTTCATTATAAATATCGCCTTGGTTTTGGATGTTTGTTACCACATCACCAATTACATCAACAGTAACTGAATCGCCATTAGCATTTGTAAACACGTAAGTTCCATCGCCATTGTTTGCCATAGTGGTTGTGTTGGCATCAAAAGTTACTACGTCGCCATCAACAGTGGTATGTGTAAAAGTTCCGTCACCGTTATCAACGAAAATATCTGAGTTGGCAATGACAATAGATACTATTTCATTATAAATATCGCCTTGGTTTTGGATGTTTGTTACTACATCACCAATTACATCAACAGTAACTGAATCGCCATTAGCATTTGTAAACACGTAAGTTCCATCGCCATTGTTTACCATAGTGGTTGTGTTGGCATCAAAAGTTACTACGTCGCCATCAACAGTGGTATGCGTAAAAGTTCCGTCGCCATTGTCAACGAAAATATCTGAGTTGGCAATGACAATAGATACTATTTCATTGTAAATATCGCCTTGGTTTTGGATGTTTGTTATTACCTCGCCCACAACATCTACAAGCGTAGTTTCACCTGCTTCATTGGTGAAAATGTAGGTGCCATCGCCATTATCGATGAGGGTTGTTACCGTTTCGTAGTTAGCGATAATAGTTTCAAGGTCGATGCTAGTTAAATCGCCATTTTCATCGATATACTCTAGCGTTTTACCATCTGGATTTAAGGCTAAGGAAGTTAAGGTTTCAAGGTTTGAAACATCTATAGTAGTAGTATTCCCGTTTTCATCGGTATAAGAAAAAGTACCATCGCCATTATCGGCAATAGTTGTAAGAGTTTCAAAGTTATCGATGATGGTTTCAAGATCAATACTTGTTACCACTCCATCTTCATCTGTATATTCTAAGGTGTGCCCATCATCATTAAGGCCTAGTAAAGTTAGAGTTTCAAGGTCAGCAATATTAATTGTTACCGTATCTCCATTTTCATCTATATAATAAAACTGGTTGTTTTCAATATCCCAAAAAACAATATGGTCTGGAAGATCGGTGTCTATTAATAATTTATTCCAACTTCCTTCAAACCAATAATAATAACCTGGAGTAAGCGTTTCGTTAGTATTGGTGTTATAAACTAACAAACTTTCAAGGTTACCTGCGTTAATTGTTGTTTGGTCTGTTTTACCTGTAAGTGGAACTTGAGGAATTAAAACACCCCGATTTGCAGATTTTATTTCTAGTTGTGTTGAAGGGTTTGGAGCATCCGTTCCAATACCTACTTGGGCATAAATGCTGCTTGTACACAATAAAAGAAAGAGTAAAATTTTTTTCATAAGACAGTTATATGATTGATATCATTTTATTGCAAACCTATTGAATAAATAACCAATCTCTTGCTCCTACACTTGTCGTTTGTTACAATACGACAAATTTTTGAACCCTATAAATGCCTGATTATCAAATTGTTATAAAAAATATTAAATACTCTTGCTGTAGCCCTTCATAAAGGGAGGTAAATACTGTTATTGAAGATATATTCATAAAAATTGACCTATAATTATATTATATAAGACAATATTTAGACGAAATTTACAGTGATTTTGAAGAGACTTCTTTTATAAATGTGGAGGGAGACATTCCTACTACACTTTTAAAAGTTTTGGTAAATGTACTATGTGAAGAAAACCCAGATTCTTGTGCCAAGTGGCTAATCTTAAATTGTAAATAAGTGGGGTCAGATTTCAATTTATCGATAATATATTCTATTCGTAATTCGTTTATATAGTTGTTATAGCTTTTGTTCTTTTTCTTTTTCAGAATATATCTTATGTAATTGCTATTTGTTTGTAGTTTTGAAGCCATTAAGGCAATAGTCATCTTGGAGTTTAGGTATTTTTTTTTCTTTTCAAATTTATCTAACTTAGCTAATAACTCTTGCTCAGTATTGATTGGTAGAACAGTTTTATTACTATGCTCGTTCTTGTTGTCCTCGGCATCTTCATTTTCCTCTAATTGTACGTCGTTAATAGCTTTAAGGCTCCCATTTAACGAGAAGGTCTATTTTAAACCATTATTAGTTATAAAAATTACGATGATTATAATAAGTAAGCCTGCGGCTAAATATGGGTAGATAGTGGTTTTAACATCTAATTTTTCATCCCTACTTTGTGAAATTTTAAACTTTAGTGCATTTTTATGATTTGCATTCAAGGTGGTTAACTCAGAGATGTATTTTTTTGAATAATCTGATAAACTATCCAAATTGTTTTTGAGCTCATAAAACTTCATAGCATTGGAATAAATGGAAAGCTTGTTTGAATAGTTATTTGAGTTTTCAGATAATTTTAAGCTTTTTTGTAAATACACTTCACTTTTAGATAAATCTTTCATATCAAGATAAGCGCTGGTCATTCCATTGTAAATTCTAGCATATCTATACTTGTCAATTATATTGCCAAGCTGGGCGTTTTTCAATGCTTCTTTATAATGAAATAGTGATTGGGAATTATCCCCAATATTATGGTAAGAGCCTCCGAGTAAATCATTTACTACGAATAGATATTTATTTTTAACCTCCTCGTTACTCGCGGAGCTTTTAAATAGTGATTTAGAACGTTTTAATAAAGCAATAGCTTCTTTGTTTTTTAACTGTCCTTGCAATAGCCTGCTTTTTTCAATAAGCAATTCGCCCTTCAAACAATAAGTATATTTGTTTAGTGGTAATGATGAAATGGTTTTTTCGGCGTCATCGATATATTTCTTTTCTAAAAGTGAAAGATCTACTTCACGATATTGTTTTGCTAGAAACAGCTCAATAAGGGCTTTTGAATAATAATCTTGATTATCAGAAACCATTTCGAGGCAATTGGAAGCCACTTTTATAGATTTTTTATATATCCCACAATTACTCCAGATATAAGCCGAAATCATTTTTGATTCCACGACTTCATAAGGTGTAGAAGCTTCTAGGAGTAATGAGTCTGTGAATTTGAGTGACTTTTTTTCATCTAAATTCAATAACTTTACAGCAGATATAAAGTTTTTACTGAATTTAAAATTTCTCCCTTGTTGGGAAGCCATCGAAAAAACACAAAACAGTGAAATGGCATAAAATAGTATACGGCTTTTCAACAGTGCTAATTTTGATTTGGGACTACAAAAATACTAATATTATCTTTAAGGTGTTACGGTAAAAGGAGTATTATCGTATTTTTGTTGTGTTATTCTTAGTAAAAGTGTGTTTGAGAACTTTTTGCTTGTTTTCGATTATCATTTGTATTAGCTGTGTTTTCAATAAAATAGCCCCTGAATTTGAAGGTGAAATGTCATTTTATTCTACCTTCTTTTTTTAATTGGCATGTTCTTTTTTTAATTAGCATGTTTAGTTTTTCGGGTGCAAAGATGATATTATTGACGCTTCCAAGCAAATATTTAAAATGCGGATATTAGAAAAAATATACCGATCTAGATCTATTTAAAGTAAACTGTCATTTACAGCAATGGAAAGACATGAATGATAGCGATAAATTGGAGTTATGGATTGCGTATCAAGAAACTTTCAGGAATAACGGAATTACAGATTATAAACTGAATGATTTTGAAGTTTTGTATTAAGGCAATGAAAATGCTGGAAACCCAATCGTAAATTTTTGCGGGGCTTCTTGTAGGTGTAAGTAAACGTTGAAAGTTGATATTTTATTAAGGTATCAATCGGAATATTCCCTGTCCTTCTACGGCGATATAAATGAACCCATCTGGACCCATTTTTACATTTCGAACACGCCCGATATCTTGAGCAATTTTTTCGCGGTGTGTAACTTTTTCTCCTTCTAAAGTAAGTAACTCAACATAGCCAAACTTTAACGAGCCTACCAATAATTTTCCTTCCCAGTCAGGATATTTATTTCCCGTAACAAAATCCATTCCGCAGGGAGCAATTGATGGAACCCAATAGTAAATAGGAGGTTCAATCCCTGGACGCGTAGTTTCGTCGGTAATGGTTGTGCCGCTATAATTAACCCCATAAGTAACCGTCATCCAGCCGTAGTTAGCACCTTTTTTAACAATATTTATTTCGTCGCCACCTTTTGGCCCGTGTTCGTGCATCCATATTTTTCCGGTTTGCGGATGCTTTGCAATGCCTTGCGGATTCCGGTTTCCGTAGGTGAAAATTGCTTTTTTTGCGTTCGGTTCATTATAGAATGGATTGTCTTTTGGGATGCTTCCATCATCGTTCAATCTATAAATTTTACCGCCGTCGCGCATTATATCCTGTGGATTAACCTCCCGATCACCACGTTCACCAATGGAGAAATATAAAAACCCGTCGTTGTCAAATTCAATACGCGAACCAAAATGCTGACCAGCTGTGGTATTCGGTTCAGCTTTATAAAGGGTTTCAATGTTTGATAGTGAATCGCCGTCTAGTTTACAGCGTGTTAAAGCGGTGTGACCTCCTTTTTCTGAGCCTTCTTCTGAAGCGTAAGTAATATAGATCCAACCATTTTCGGTATAATCCGGATGTAACTCAATATCTAGCAAGCCGCCTTGCCCGTTGTTATAAACCTTGGGAACGTTTGCGATTTCAGTTTTCTTACCATTTTGAAAATGGACTAAACGACCTTCTTTTTCAGTTATGAGCATACTTCCATCGGGAAGCCAAGTCATTCCCCAAGGAATTGACAGGTCTGTTACAACTTTTTCAATTTTGTAAGATTGGGCTTCGGTTTTAAGCGCAACATCGTTTTTCTTCTTTTGTTGGGCGCAAGATGTACAGACAATAAAGGCTGTAATTAATGCAAAATAAATTTTCATAATGATTCTTTTTTTTTCCGTAGTCTCTTATTTATAGTTGAAACATCATTCCCCGCTGGTGCGCAATTGCATCGCGTTCATTTCCGAATTAACCATAATAGCGGAAGACTACAATATGGTTCAGTAAAGCTTTTTCATCTGCATAATCTGAAGCACTGCTATAAACATAATCTTGAAATCTATAAACCAAATCTACCTCTACTGGATTATGAAACCTGTTTGCCGGCAGGCTGGCTTATAATAACGACTCATATTCCAAAGATAGTAGTTTTTCAGAGTTTCAGAATTAAAAATATTGAATGGTCTGTAATGTTTACTGAGTTTCGAGGTATATATGAACGAACACTAAACTAAACAAAGTATGGTTAACCATAAAAGTGGTTACTGCTTTAAGGTGCAGAAAATAACGCGATACAATCGCGCGAGAGCGGGGGTATCAAAAATCTTTCTTCAACTCCCCTGTTTCTCTTAAAATTTTATGATTCTACCAAACGTATCTAATGGTTAAAATCTGCGTCGGGTTAAGTTTACATTGGGTGTTTTTACCACCAGATAAAACATTCTTGACGGCTTATTGCTTTTCTTCATTTCAATTTTTTTATAGAAGTGTTATGAGTTAACAATGATTTCATTTGGGTAATTGCCATTTGATTGAGCTGAATGAGTCGTTCGCTTTGTTCCATTCCTTGGTGAATTAATAAAGCATTCGTGCTTTCCATATTAGACAAAACTACCAACTGTTCTATGGTAGCATCGTCACGGACATTTCCTTTTTTGTCAGGATTTTCATCACGCCCTTGTTTAGCAGTTTTGCCAAAAAGAGACATATTCAAAACATCAGCTTCAACGGCGTAAACGAGTGAAATCTGGGCTTTACTAAGTGTATTAGGAATCAAATTATCTTTGATTGCATCTGTATGAATGTGATAGTTTACTTTCGTTAATGTTCGTTGAAAATTCCATTCGAGTTTGAGACGGCTATTTTCGTCTTCTTTTAAACGCTGGAACTCATTGACTAAATAAATTTGAAATTCGGGACTGAGCCACATAGCGAAATGGAATGCAATGCAATGTCTTTGTGTGCATAAGTGCCTCCATATCTCCCAGCTTTTACTATCATTCCTTTTCCTTGAGTTCTTTCAACCCATTGACCTACAGACATAACAAACCTATTGACTCCTGCATCTTGTTCAATTACCCCGAATTCGGGGTAATTGAAATTAGGATTGTTTATTTTTTCCCAAATCCCTAAATATTCTAACGTATTTTTATTGGTAATCCATTTCCCGATCAAGCCACTACCTTCCTTAAAGCCTTCTGTCATATCGGTAAGGCTAATAAAATCCGTTTCATTCTGAGCAAAAATGGTGATTTCAGTGCCCTTAACATTGATTTTTTTATTTCTTACCATAGGTTAAGTTTTTAAAAACGTGTAATAGTTCATTAACATTCAACTTGGTTTTGCTCATGATACATTCTTTTAAAGGAATTAAAAATAACATATTTTTTCGTTGTTCTGCCGTGCTACCAAGAATCCGGTTGCCTCGTTGCGTTAATTTCACTGATTTTTTAAAACAAACCCAACAAGCTAATCGTCATCGGATATAAAATTAAGCTAGGGAGAATAAAGCATTACCCTTAATTCCAAATGTATCAATAATCTTTCTTCAACTATCTGTTTTTCTATGAAAAAAACCATCCGCGTGGAAAGCTTTTATCTAAATTTTTTGATTTAAGAAGCTGCTATTAGAAATATAAAAGAGGTCTCGCACTCCGACTGTGTTACCATTGACATCTTTTATAATTACTTCACTATCATAAATTTATTAATTTAAATAGAATCCCATTAAATCTCAGTTCTATGTCATTACCGCCGTTTGAAAAAAAATATTTTCTTGAGTCTCAGGGTGAGAAAGTGATTTTGAATAAACATTAAGATAGAGTTACACCCAATAGGTTATAAGATTCTTTCCTATTAAAATTTATAATGTAAAAAAAGAATCATTTCTACACTTAAAAATTCAAAGAAGAAAATTCTGTTGAAATTTGAAAAATTATCGTAACTTTTTAATCTCCTCACAAAAATGCTCCCTTTTGTTTAATTAGCTCATAATTAGCGTTCTAAGGTCAGATTGATTAGTTTTACTTCACTTTTAGAGTTTATTTAGACTCTTGTATTTGAGTTTAATATACTCGAATCCTAAAATTCCTGGCAAGAAAAACGTATTTATTTTATAAAATAACCCAATACTCGATACTATGGAACCTATTAAAAAACTTGTAGTTTATGGTGAAAAGCAAACGGATGAAGAGGGCGCTGTTGTCTATAATTTACAATCCAGCAATAGAGATGTTTCCAATCAACACGAAATTCAGTTAGCCAAAAATGACTCGTTATTAGAGTTTGTTCTCGATGATGGCACCTCTTGGATGTGTGATGCATCTACCATGCACGAACTTTTTCCTGAACTAGACCCAGCAATCAAACCTCCCGGAACACGTGCAGCACAGCCAAATGAATTTGTGCTCCCCGATTCGCTCGACGCCCCAGCTACAGAAAGAGGAGTTATTGGTAAAATAGCCCTCAAACTCTTAAGAGTATTTGCGAAAAAGGCTGTTGGATCTGGAGTAGCCGCCTTAGCAAAAAAACTGGACGAGAAACATTTAAAGCACAAAGTTGATTTCGATTTAATACCAAAAAAATACTTAGACCCTGGTGCTGCATTGTTTACGGTAGATAGAGATTTTAACTTTGGAACTTTTGACGGCAAGCCTTCCAAACATCCATTTTTCCTATTTATTCACGGTACAAACTCAGATACCTTCGGCGCGTTTCAAGATTTAAAAGCAGCACCGGCATGGAACAGCCTACATCAAATCTATGCGAAAAACATTCTTGCCTTTCAGCATAAAACCCTTTCTGAAAGTCCATTGGAAAATGCCGTGAAACTTGCCAAAATGCTTCCAGATAATTCCGTAGTGCATCTGTTAACCCATTCTAGGGGTGGAATTGTAGGCGATATCCTCAATAAATATAGTAAAACTAATGATGAAACTTCGCTAGGTTTTAACAGCGACCATATTGCATTGCTTGAAAAAGAAGGCAGAGATGAAGATGTTGAAAATATTGAGGCGCTCAATAAAATTTTTAAAGAAAAAAGGATAACAGTTGCTAAGTTTATACGGGTTGGTTGTCCTGCCGCCGGGACCAAACTGGCTTCAAAAAGATTGGATCATATACTAAATGTATTTCTGAATTTAATTTTTATTGCAGGTGGGCCATTTGGTGATATTTTAAAAGAATTGCTTTCGGCAGCGGTAAAAGGGAAGGAAGATGTAAATGTACTTCCCGGATTGGAGGCACAAAGACCCGAATCGGCATTTATTAAAATTTTAAACGACCCTTCCCCTAAAACCGCTATTAACGGCGATCCGTTGGCGGTAATTTCAGGAAATGGAAAAGTGAGTTTTTCGGGACAAGGGCTTTTCGTAATCTTGGGAAAACTGTTTTACTGGCAGCGTAATGATTTGGTTGTAAATACAGATTCTATGTATCTGGGCGCAAGACGAAGGAATAATATTCAGTATTTCTTTGCTCAGGGTGCGGGGGTAAACCATGTTTCCTATTTTGAAAACATAAAAACTAGAGAAGCGATAGATCTTGCACTTAAAACCGCAGAAGGCAAGGCAATTCCGGGCTTTAAATCAATTCCGCAATATGAAATACCTGGCAGTGACAGGGCGCTTATTGAGTATGGCGAGCTGTATCCTTCCACATCGCCACCTTCAGGCACCAAGCCTATTGTGGTGCTATTGCCAGGGATTATGGGTTCAAATCTTACGCAAAAAGACAAGGAAATTTGGCTTCATTATGGCCGCATCTTAACCGGAGGATTAATTAAATTAGGCTACTCCAATGCCAACAAAATTGTTGCCGATTCCGTAGTGAAAACTTCTTATTACAAACTGTACAAATGGTTGTCAGGCAACTACGATGTGGTTGTATATCCGTTTGACTGGCGTAAACCATTGCCCGAATGTGCCAATGATTTCAATTTAAAAATGAAAAGTCTATTAGAAGTAGGACAGCCCATAAAGATTATCGGGCATTCCATGGGCGGGCTTTTGGTTCGCGATTTTATTCTGGGCCATGACGAAACTTGGGCAGAATTAAAGGCTTCAAATGGGTTTAGATTGCTCTTTCTTGGGTCGCCACTTGGTGGTTCGTTTAGAATTCCCTCCGTTTTATTTGGAGAAGATGCCATAATTCAAAAACTGAGCAAGTTGGATCTTTTTCACACCAAAGAAACGCTGCTTAAAATGTTTTCTAAATTTCCAGGCATCTTATCATTGCTGCCATTAACCACCGATCCGAAAAACGATTTTGCTAAAATGGAAACTTGGGAGAATATGAGAGATTATTTCGGTAAGCCAGATTGGCCCTTACCGCATCAGTCAGCTTTAGACAATTTTAAGGCCTACCGCGATAATATTTTGGAAAAAAGAGACCAGATTGATTACGAAAACATGGTTTATATAGCGGGAAAAGATAAAATGACGCCCTGCGGATATTATTTAGATGATATAAAACCTAAAAAACACCTGTATTTTCTATACACCAGTGAAGGAGATCAAAGTGTAACTTGGGCCTCTGGCATTCCCAAACAGCTTAAAAAGGCAAATGCTGTTTACTATTCACAGGTAACCCATGGCGCTTTGGCCAATGAGCCCGATTTGTTCAATGCCATAGGGGAAATTCTCACAACAGGAAAAACCAAGTTACTCAGAAACACAAAACCTTTATTGCGGGGCGAAACAAAAATATTTAGAGCAGAACCTGATATTGATTTTGACCTTTCTCAAAACGGATTGGAAAAAACCATTTTTGGACTCCCAGATAAAGGCGAACCAGTAGGTAGCCAAATGCCCGTTAGCGTAACTGTGAGCAATGGCGATCTGCGCTATTCGGAATACCCCATAATCGCGGGGCATTTTTTAAACGACGGCGTGCTTTATGCCGAAAAGTCCATAGACAATTACCTAAACGGCAGTCTAACTGCTAAACATAGATTGGGGCTATATCCCGGTGAGATCGGTACTAATTCTTTTTTCGGAAATATGAAGGAAAGCGATTTTGAAGGCGCCATTATTGTAGGCTTGGGCGAACCAGACCAACTTACATCGTTTCAACTTTCAAAATCGGTTGAGCAAGGCGTGCTAAATTACCTGATAATTATGCGTGGGAAGGAAGTACCAAAAAAAGGTATAGGGGTTTCTTCTTTAATCGTGGCATCGGGGTATGGTGGCCTTTCGGTAGAAGGCTCCCTTAAGGCAATAATTAATGGTGTAAATCGTGCCAATGAAAAAATAAAACTGCTGGGAGACGGCGGTTATAGTAGCGTTCAGAACATTGAAATTGTAGAGCTTTACGCAAGTAGAGCCTTAAATTGTATGTATGTACTCAACAAAATTGCTAATAAAGAAAATGCAACCTATAATATTATTGTTGGCAATAAGCGAATCAAAAACTTACTGGGTATAAAAAAACGAACGCCACTTGATAACTCAGAAGATTGGTGGAATAGAATAACGGTAAGGCACAAACCTGCCAATACTCAAACTGGAATGCCTTCAAGCATGGTGTTTGGTTCGTCAACGGGCGATTCTAGAGAAGAGGAAAATGAGCTGTATAGCAGTACGCCTTTGATAGATCTCTTTATTCAAGAAGTGTCCAGTAGTAATCAATGGTCTGCATGTACAGCAAAAACACTTTTCGAGTTATTGATTCCGAATAACCTAAAAGACAAACTTAAACGCAAAGGGAATATCTCGTGGATACTCGATGCTAATACGGCTTCCTACCCATGGGAGTTGCTTCAGGACAATACAACCAATGCCAAACCGCTTTGCATAAATGCCGGAATGATACGGCAACTATCTACTAAGGACTACAGAATAAACATTAAACGCGTGGCAGAAAAAGGAGCCTTGGTTGTTGCAGATCCTATTCTAGACGGGTATATTTCTCAATTACCAGGAGCAAGGGAAGAGGGAATGATGGTTAAAGACACCTTGGAAAACATTGGGTACCCAACAGTTCATTTAATAGGAACACAGCCTGAAAATATCGTTAAAAACTTTTTCTGCAACGATTATACAATCATTCACCTAGCCGGTCACGGAGTATTTAATCCAGATTCCCCAAGAAAATCAGGGATGGTTATCGGGAAGGATATTTTTCTTACCGTATTTGAAATAGAACAAATGCCAGTAGTACCCGAACTTGTTTTTGTGAATTGCTGTCATTTGGGCTATACCAATTCTGAAGATGAAAAATTTTATCAAGACCGTTATAAATTGGCAGCAAATATTGGTACACAATTAATCCGTATAGGAGTAAAAGCCGTAATTGCAGCCGGATGGGCAGTAAATGACACTGCGGCATTAGATTTTGCTCAGGTTTTTTATAACAGCATGTTCTCTGGAGACAATTTTGGAGATGCGGTTACAAACGCGCGAAATTATATTTACGAAAAACACCAGGGTAATAACACATGGGGCGCCTATCAGTGCTATGGAGACCCTTTCTTTAAGCTAAAAGGTATCACTGCGGAAAAATCAACCTGGATGCCAAGCTATATTGTACCACAAGAGGCCGAAATTGACCTGGATAACCTACTCAACCAATTACAAATGGCAACCAGCGGTGAAAAAGATCATTTAGCCGAACTAAATACTATAATGACTGCGGTAGATAGAGATGTTGAAAGAACCCCACAAATAATAGAGCGCGTAGCAAAAATTTATCAGGAACTTGCCATATATGTCAAAGCTATCGCTAAATATGAAGAACTATTAGAAATGGAAAATGCAGACTTTTCCTTTTCCTGTATGGAGAAATATTGCGCCACACGAGCAAAACAATACATTAGAGAAGTTTTTGATACTGAAAAGACAGCTGTTGTTTCTAAAAAAGAAGCCTATAAAAATACCGAGCGGGTAATTGATGATCTTGAAGTTTTACTTTATTCTGGTGAAACAGCAGAGCGGCATAACCTTTTAGGAGGTGTTTATAAGCGTCTGTCTATGTTGGCTCCAGACGCCAAAAAACGTGTCAAAGCCTATAAAGTTGCAATTTCGCATTACGAACAAGCTTTTGTCAATGATTTTAATTTGAATAAAACCTATTCCCTTGTCAACGCCATAGAACTTGCTAGTTTGTTGGTTTTTAATGAGGTTATAACCGATGGAGGTCACTTTACGGTTGATAAGAAAAAGTATGAGTTAAGAACCTTTTCCGAAGCCAAACAAACCTTGAATAAGCTTCAAGAAAAGCTGGAGGAAAAGTCTAAAAATGAAGATTTAGACTATTGGGATTTGATAGCGGCATTAAATATTGACCTATGCTTGCTTTTGGTGGTTGAAGACGAGGTAATGGAATCAAAATGGGATGAAGTTACCCAAAACTTTAAGAAAATATGGCAAAAAGCGGGCTCAGCGGCAAAAAAAGCTGCAGAGTTAGAGCATCTCGATTTTTTAACCCAAGCCCTTAGCAGTGTTGCCGACATAGACGTTTCAACCTACAACCCGAATACAGATTTGGAAACTCGAATTGGTGCACTTCGGCTTGCCTTAAGTAAGGTTAGAGATAAGTTGAGGCCAAAATGGATTGCAAAACTTCAGAGTAAAAAGTCTAAGCCGAAACCAAAATCAAAGCCGAAATCTAAAAAATAAGCGTTTTTAAAGTATATGAAACTGGAGTGTCTTAATTATCAGGTTGTTGTCGTTCGTCTGCCTGCAAATGCACGTTAGGCAAGTCTTAAGTCATTTACCGAAGTGGTCGTTCATCTTTGTGGGGTGTTAATGAATTAAAGTATTAAAAATAATTTTTTTCACATCTCTTTTATAGATATAAGCCGCGACTATTGGCATAATCTTTCCACAAATATTACCTTTATCAAAATTTCTGTTTATGGAAGAAAAATATAATGCGATTGTCAATGAGAACTTTGAATTTTCATTGAACGCGAAAGACTTGGAGAAACTCGATGTTATTTCCGAGAAGAACAAATCCAATATCGTCTATAATAACAAGTCGGTTGAGGTTGAAACTCTTGTGTCAAATTTTGAAAAAAGGAGTTACACCGTATCAATAAATGGCAATCGATATCAAGTGCGTATAGAAAACCAACTTGATGCCCTTATTGCTGAAATGGGGCTTTCGCTTGGCAATGCTTCCGTTGAAGACGAGATTAACGCCCCAATGCCGGGATTAATTTTGGAAGTAAATGTTTCAGAAGGCGATACCATAAAACAAGGCGATTTTCTTTGTGTTTTAGAAGCAATGAAAATGGAAAACACCTTGACTGCACCTCGAGACGGAATTGTGAAATCTGTAAATATTACTAAGGGTGAAACGGTTGAGAAAGGAAAGCTGCTAATTGAATTAGAAAAAAATGATTAAAAAAATACTGATCGCCAATCGTGGCGAAATCGCGCTACGGATAATGAAAACCGCCCGAAATATGGGTGTTAAAACGGTTGCTGTTTATTCGGAAGCAGATCGGGACGCGCCCCATGTAAAATTTGCAGATCAAGCGGTTTGCATTGGTCCACCACCTTCAAATCAATCGTATTTATTAGGTGATAAAATAATAAAGGTTGCTAAAGACCTTGGTGTTGATGCCATTCATCCTGGATATGGATTTTTAAGCGAAAATGCCGACTTTGGAGAAAGTGTAGCGAAAAGTGGAATGATTTTCATTGGTCCAAGATCGCATGCCATTCGTGTAATGGGAAGCAAGCTTGCTGCCAAGGAGGCGGTAAAAGCATACGATATCCCGATGGTTCCCGGTACCGATGAAGCTATTACAGATGTGCCTGCTGCAAAAGAAATTGCCAAGAAAATAGGTTTTCCAATTCTTATAAAAGCATCAGCTGGCGGCGGTGGAAAAGGAATGCGAATTGTTGAAAACTCCGATGAATTTGAAGAACAAATGAAACGCGCAATTAGTGAAGCTGAAAATGCTTTTGGTGATGGGGCGGTTTTTATTGAAAAGTTTGTCACTTCGCCACGACACATCGAAATTCAAGTATTAGCAGATAATTTTGGAAATACGGTTCATCTTTTTGAACGAGAATGTAGTATTCAACGCCGCCATCAAAAAGTTGTGGAAGAGGCACCATCGGCAGTCTTGACTCCCCAATTGCGAAAAAAGATGGGAGAAGCCGCTATAAAAGTGGCAAAAGCTTGCGATTATGTGGGCGCCGGCACAGTAGAGTTTCTCTTAGATGAAAACCACAATTTCTACTTCCTTGAAATGAACACACGCCTTCAAGTGGAACACCCAGTTACCGAATTTATTGTAGGATTAGACTTGGTGGCGGAGCAAATAAAAATTGCCAATAATGAAAAGTTAGCCTTTGCTCAAGAAGACTTAAACATTAACGGCCACGCTTTTGAACTTCGCGTTTATGCCGAAGACCCTTTAAACAACTTTATGCCAAGCGTTGGTAATCTAGAGGTTTACCGTCCGCCAAGCGGTGATAATATTCGTGTAGATGATGGATTTACAGAAGGAATGCAAGTGCCTATTCAATACGACCCGATGCTCTCGAAACTGATTACCTACGGAAAAACCAGAAACGAGGCCATGCAGATTATGTTGGATGCTATCCAGGGTTATGATATTGAGGGAGTAAGTACAACCCTTTCCTTTGGAAAATTTGTCTTTGAACACGAAGCTTTCCGAAGTGGAGATTTCGATACTAATTTTGTAAAGAAATACTATTCCGAAGATAAGCTATTGGAAATTAATAAAGAGGAGGCTAAAATAGCGGCCCTTTTTGCATTGCAACACTATATAAAAGATTCAGAAAAACTTCGACTACCGAAGTAAATACTTTGCGTTCCTGCGATGAAAGTTTTTATTGCAGCGAAAGCAGAGAAACAAACACATTTATGACCGACAATAATAAAAAACTGCAAGAAATAATTTCCGAAGCAAAAAAGGGCGGCGGAGAAAAACGAATTGCGAAACAACACGAAAAGAAAAAACTTACCGCTCGCGAACGTGTAGAATACCTTTTAGATGAAGGCTCCTTTGAAGAAATGGGTATTCTCGTTACCCATAGAACCACCGATTTTGATATGCAAAAACAAGTGTATTATGGTGATGGGGTTGTTACGGGCTACGGAACGATAGACGGGCGTTTGGTATATGTTTTTGCTCAGGATTTTACGGTTTTTGGAGGGGCGTTATCCGAAACTCATGCTGAAAAAATATGTAAAATCATGGATCATGCCGTACGTGTTGGTGCGCCTTTAATTGGTCTAAACGATTCTGGCGGAGCTCGAATTCAGGAAGGCGTTCGTTCCTTGGGTGGATATGCCGATATTTTCTACCGAAACGTTCAGGCTTCAGGAGTAATTCCGCAGATCTCTGCCATTATGGGGCCATGTGCCGGTGGAGCTGTGTATTCGCCAGCAATGACAGATTTTACAATGATGGTGGAAGACAGTAGCTATATGTTCGTTACTGGTCCTAACGTAGTAAAAACAGTAACCAATGAAAACGTTACTTCAGAAGAATTGGGAGGTGCCAAAACTCACGCCTCTAAAAGTGGGGTAACGCATTTTACGGCATCTAATGATATTGTGTGTTTGGAGCAAATTAAAACCCTGCTCAGCTATCTTCCCCAAAATAATAAAACCACTGCCGAGAATCTCCCTTTTGAAGCTGCGGAAGAGTTTCGGGATGAATTGGAAACCATTGTCCCAGATTCAGCCAATAAGCCTTATGACATGCACGATGTTATAAAAGGAATTATAGACGAAGATTCCTTTTTTGAAGTACATAAAGATTATGCAGATAATATAATTGTTGGTTTTGCGCGCATAGGGGGCAGAAGTATTGGGATTGTAGCCAATCAACCCATGAGTTTGGCGGGTGTTTTAGATGTAGATAGCTCTAAAAAAGGAGCGCGATTTACGCGTTTCTGCGATTGCTTTAATATTCCACTTTTGGTTTTGGTAGATGTACCGGGCTTTTTACCGGGGACAGACCAAGAATGGAATGGCATTATTCTCAACGGGGCTAAACTGTTGTATGCTTTAAGTGAAGCAAGTGTGCCGCGAGTTACGGTCATTACGCGAAAAGCTTATGGTGGCGCGTATGATGTAATGAACAGCAAGCACATTGGTGCCGATATGAATTTTGCGTGGCCCACTGCCGAAATTGCCGTGATGGGAGCAAAGGGTGCAAGTGAAATTATATTTAGAAAAGAAATTGCCGCGGCTGATAATCCAGAGCTAAAGCTGTCAGAAAAAGAAGCTGAATATGCCGAAAAGTTTGCCAACCCGTTTAAAGCTGCACAACGTGGGTTTATTGATGAAGTGATTCAACCCCGCGAAACACGCCGAAAATTATTAAAAGCCTTTGCAATGTTGGAAACCAAAGATATTACACGCCCAGACAGAAAACACGGAAATATTCCGTTGTAAGTACTGCTTTGAGGTGATGAAAAAACCTATGGAGGCTAACTATAATAGACAAAAACCAGATGCATCATGAAACTAATCTCTTGGAATATAAACGGCATACGAGCGATAACCAAAAAAGACTTTTTTAAGGATATTTCAGAACTAGATCCGTACATACTTTGCCTTCAAGAGACCAAGGCACAAGATGACGAAGTTGAAAAAGCCTTAGCCAAATTAGATGAGTACCATCAATATTACAATTCGGCAGAGCGAAAAGGATATTCGGGAGTAGCCATTTTAAGTAAGATTAAACCTATATCGGTCACTCGCGATATGGGCGTTGAAGAGCACGACACCGAGGGGCGAATACTGTGTTTGGAATACGATAATTTTTACTTGGTCAATGCTTACGTTCCCAATTCGGGAAGAGAACTGGTGCGCCTTGATTACAGAAAAAAATGGGACGTAGATTTTCGCAATTATCTAACTAATCTAAAAAAGAAAAAGCCTGTTATTCTTTGTGGCGATCTAAACGTTGCCCACCAGGCTATCGACCTTAAAAACGATAAATCTAACTACAATAAAACGGCTGGTTATACCCAAGTAGAAATTGATGGAATGGATAATTTGCTCGATTCAGGTTTTGTAGATTCCTACCGCTATTTTTATCCAGAGAAAGTTGCTTATACTTTTTGGAGCTATAGGTTTAAGTCTAGAGAACGGAATACAGGCTGGCGAATAGACTATTTTTTAGTTGGAAATGAGTTGATGCAAAACGTTAATGGTGTTGAAATACTTTCAGACTATTACGGCTCTGATCATTGCCCAATTCAGCTTGATATTGAAGCTTAAGGAGAGTTTGCGTTAGTTTCACTTATTTAAGGAAATCTGTTTTTTCTTGAATTGCTTTTATTGCGGTAACGTACCCCAATTCAAAAATAGCATCTATATTGCCCATGCCAAAAGTGGCGTATTCGCCTAATCCTTTCGGAGAGATTAATAAATCGCAGGCCGAAAACTTCGAAATAGATTCGGAAGCTGCTCTTATTTTTAAAGCCCTATCTGCAACGGAAAAGGAGTGTTTTAAGTCTTTAACGCTTATTTTCTTTAGGCCATTTATAAAGACACCTATTATTTTATCACAAGGTTTTTGTAGCGGTTCTATTGGGAAATTATTTAATATCCCACCATCTATATAATACGAACCATTGATTTCGGTAGGTGTGAAAACCCCTGGGAATGAAGCAGAAGCGATTACGGGCTTAATTAGTTGCCCTTCGTTAAATATTTTTAACTTGCCGTCAATTACGTTGGTGGCAGTAATAGACAAGTTTTTTTCCAGTACATCAAAATTATCCCTTGGAAAAAACACCTTTAAATCGTCATAGAATTTTTCAGTATCTAAAAATCCAGGTTTGTTGAAGGCATATCGTTTGGTATGGAAAATGGAGGTGTCTTTAAAGAAATTCAATATTTCGCTCCAATGCACGCCACCGGCATAGAGTGCGCCAACAATGGCTCCAACACTAGTGCCAGAAACATATGTAGGTTCTATATTATATTCCTCAAATGCTTTTAAAGCCCCAATATGGGCGGCTCCTCGAGCTCCTCCACCAGAGAGAACTAAACCTATTTGTGCCATTTTAGTTATTTTAACTACAAAATTAGAGAAACCTTTAGGCAATACAATTATAATCTTGATTGTTTTTTGCTACTTAATGTAAACAACTAATTCTCTTGACGGTATGTGCTGATGTGAAATTATTGCGAGAACTGAGTTTTCGGCAATTACTTTCTCAATTCTTTTGAAAAGGGGAATAACAAGAGAAATTTTCTAACTTTTTCTGAACGGCTGTAAACAGATTTTTTTAAATTTAGAAGTTATGCTAAATATCATTGTATGAATTTAGTTTATCACTTAAATTAGCCTTTTATAATGTAGCTGAATTTATCTCTAAACCTTATCTTACAGACCTATTAAGAGTACTAACTTAATTTTCATAGAAATGAAAAATATTTTACTTCCTACAGATTTTTCCAAAAATGCGTATAACGCGATAGAATATGCTGTACAGCTTTTTGAGAATGAAGATTGCACCTTTCATTTATTAAATACTTTTACACCTGTTTCATACAGTATGTCAACGTTTGCTGATGGTCATTCAAGTTTAATGTTAGAAGAGCTCACCCGTAGAACTTCAGAAAATAGGTTGGCAAAGATTGAAGAAGGTTTGATAGCAAAGTTTAACAACCCAAAACATACTTTTTTAAGATCGGCTTCCTTTAACTTATTAACCCAAGAAATTGAGGCGGTAATAAAGGAACGCAATATAGATTTAGTAGTAATGGGGACAAAAGGTGCTACCGGTGCGCGTGAAGTATTTCTGGGAACCAATACAATGTTTACCATTAAAAAGGTTAACTGCCCAGTAATTGGAGTTCCTGAAGGCTTCACCTATGAAAAGCCTAAAAAAGTGGTATTTCCAACTGAGTTTAAATTTTCCTTGAAAAATAAAAATTTAGAATTGGTGAAGTCTATTTGTGCCAATCATGAAGCAGAGCTCAACATCTTAAACATTTCGTTCAAAAAGGCGTTAAACAAGAAGCAAGAAGAAGTAAAGCAGCAATTTGAGGCCTTCTTAAATGACAACAGTTATGTATTGCATAACGCAGAATATGCGAATCTGGTAGAGACTATTGAGCAGTTTCAAATTCAACAAAAAATCAACTTCTTGGTTATGATCAAAAACAAACCATCGTTTTTTGAAAACCTTTTATTTAAACCAGTAATAAAGAAAATTGTGTACCATACCAACATACCGTTTATGGTATTTCCTTCTATGAAATTAATGAAATCTTAAGTTTGGGTAATCCAAGACAACTATGCAGATAAATATATTCAAACCTTAGATTGAATAATTATCTAGGAGCACTAATAAAATAGATTTATTTTCGAAATTAGAGACTTGGTTTTATACTTCTTTTAGAGCCATTGCTTCTCCTTTGCCATTCTTGGGCAATATAACCTGAAGCAGCATTGCAATAGCCATTACCAAAGCACAGCCCACTAAGTTTAACCATAGGTAGGGCATAAGGTCAATGTACCAGAAATAAATAATAATAATTTGGGTAATTATAGCGGCAATAAACACGGCTTTGCTTCGTACGTATTTGATAAAAAAGGCGAGTAAAAAAATACCGAGTACATTACCGTAGAAAATAGACCCAATAATATTGACC
This sequence comes from Aequorivita marina, assembly GCF_031631895.2. NCBI lineage: Bacteria > Pseudomonadati > Bacteroidota > Flavobacteriia > Flavobacteriales > Flavobacteriaceae > Aequorivita > Aequorivita marina. Next base: position 67,769 of record NZ_JAVMBW020000008.1, on the reverse strand, counting down.
AACTGAATTAGATTGTCAAATAAATTAGCGGTACAAGCTACGCCAATAGCTATTAGGCCCCATAAAAGGGTAAATCCACGAGAAGCGGCAACATAATGTTTTTCGCGCTTGCCGGGAACATTGCGTTTGTAAAGGTCAATGGTGGTAGTGCTGCCAAGTGCGTTGAGCTCCGAGGCTGTAGAAGACATCGCCGCACTCAAGATTACCGCTAAGAGTAGCCCAATAAGGCCGCGAGGCAGATTGGTTAATATAAAATGTATAAAAACATAATCCTTATCATTGGTCTCAGCATCTGGATTTGCTTTTTTAATGACCTTAACCGACTGCGCACGCAATTGATCCTGCCCTTTGTTTAAGCTTTTTATTGTTGCGGCATAGTCTTGTTTTTCAATTTGTGAAGTAGCTTTAGAAAAGGCTATTTGCGATTCGGAAAGCTTATGGTCTAAAACCTTTTTTTGTGCTTCCAACGCTTCGTATTCCGAAGCATATTCCGAGTTTTTTACATCATTGACCGCTGCAGGGTTAAAGTGTAGGGGAGCAGCGTTAAATTGATAAAATACAAAAACCATAATACCTACCAATAAAATAAAGAACTGCATGGGCACTTTTAAAATACCGTTCATAATCAAGCCCATTTGGCTTTGCTTTACAGATCTACCAGATAAATAGCGCTGCACCTGACTTTGATCTGTCCCAAAGTAAGAAAGCGCCAAAAAAGTACCACCAATTATTCCACTCCAGAAAGTGTATCGGTTATCAAAATCAAAAGAAAAATCAAGAATATCCATTTTCCCATTGGCACCAGCTATTTCTATAGCCTTCAGAAACGTAATATCAAGTGGTAAGTAGTTAATTATTAACAGAAACGCCACAAACATTCCAAAGAAAATAACCGCCATTTGCTGTTTTTGTGTAACGCTTACAGCCCTAGTGCCACCGCTAACGGTATAGATAATTACAAGTACCCCAATGATTATATTTAAATAAAATAGATTCCACCCTAAAACAGCAGAGAGAATAATAGAAGGTGCAAAAATGGTAATTCCGCATGCTAGCCCGCGTTGAATTAAAAAGAGAATGGCAGTTAAGGTTCGGGTTTTTTTATCAAAACGTGTTTCAAGATATTCGTATGCCGTATAAACCTTTAATTTGTGATAGATAGGAATAAAAACCAAACAAATAATAACCATGGCAATAGGCAGCCCAAAATAAAATTGTACAAAGCCCATCCCGTCGTGAAAAGCTTGTCCAGGGGTTGAAAGAAACGTAATTGCACTGGCCTGAGTAGCCATAACACTTAGGCCAATGGTCCACCAATGTGCCGAGCTTCCCCCTTTTAAATAATCGCCTACATCTTTTTGTTGTCGCGATTTCCAAGTGCCGTAAACAACAATAAAAACAAGGGTTCCTATTAAAACAATCCAGTCAATCTGTTGCATTTAGGCGAAGTTTTGCATTATTAAATAAAACAGATAGATATATACCGCATTAACGAGCAGGACTAAGGTAAAACTTCGTTTCCAGACAAATTTTTGTGATTCTTGGTTCATTATATATTTTGTTTATTCCACAGTATTTGTAACGCTCCGTATAAGGTTACCGGTTCAAAATAGTTAAAGGCGGTGTAATTGCACTTTTACAAAGTTACGGGAAGTAATTCAGTAATGTGCAAAATTATTTCCCCACCGAAATCATATTAGCAAAGAGTCTATAGGCACCCGGAACTCCAGCTGGTAGCTCCCGGAAAAAACTCAAGCCGGTATAAATATAATATCCTTTTCCGTATTGGGCAATAAGAAGGGAGCCTTTGGTTTGCGATTCACCCTTGTCATGCATTCCTAAAATTGGGGTAAAATCCTTAGCCCAATCATCAGGAAAATACAGCCCGCGCTCTTGCACCCAGCCTTTAAAGTCTTTTTGGGTAATTTTGTTGGGCGTGTTTAACAAGGGATTTTTTGGTGCCAGTAGCTTAACTTTTGAAAACTCATCGGTTACCCTATCACGAGATAGTTTAAGGGAATACGGTGCAATATTCTTTGTTACCAATGCATGGCTGGTATTGTATTGAGCGATTAAAGTACCACCGTTTTCAACGTATTTATTGAGTATGGGTTGCACAAATTCCAGTTGTGGTACGGTATTGTACGCGCGAATACCCACAACGATAGCATCGTATTTCTTCAAGTTTTGTTCTGAAATAGCTTCAGGATCAATCCATGTTACCGAGTAACCAATTTGCTTTAAACTCTCAGGAATGGCATCTCCCGCCCCGTTTATATAGCCTATGTTTTCGCCTTTTTTCTCAATATCAATCTTTACAATTTTGGCTTCCGAAGGTAAGAGCACACTTTTATAGGGAATATGAGCATAATCTATGCTAACTAACTCCTTGTCAAAAATCTTTCCTTCGGCATTTATACGTGTTTTTAAATAGCCCTCACTTTGGTTTTTCGGTGGGGTTACGGTAAAGGTGTACGTTTGCGTCTGTCCTTTTCGGTCAAGATCAAATAACTGTTTTGTGGGCTCCACTTTCCAGCCTTCTGGGTGTTGCAGGCTCACACTTCCCGAAATATCCGCTTTCCCCGCCTTAACCACTACCGAAACATTCTTGGCAGCATCGTTTGCAAATATTAAAACCTTTTCAGGTATGGCGGCCGTAACTTCAGGAAGTACTTCTAACGGTCTGTACACCTCACCTTTTACGGGGTCGTTAAACTTATAAATAATATCTTTTGTAATGGAAATTGTTTGGGTTCCAATTTGAAGCTCAAACTGCAATTGCTCCAAACTTGGGGTTTCTGGTAAACCAATAAGTTGCTCTGGCGCTGCATACATACCTACACTGCCCTTTTTATTTAACCAATACGGTGCAGAGTACATGGGGGTGTGGTTTCCAGAATTCACAGTGATTTCAATGGTTTTGGCATCGTTAAAAGAAAGCGTTTCAGACTGGTTCCATAAAGTCTTACCCGTGGTGGTTTTTATGGAATTTAAAACAACCGCTCCATTTCCACGGTTAATGGCTTCAATGTTTACTTTAAAGTTTTCTTTGGGGTTGATTGTGTTTTCTTCGGAAGCAGCTTCAATAAAAATTCCACCACAGTCCAAAATAAGCTGTTTTAATTGCTTTAGTTTAATCTCACGCCAATGAAGGTCTTTTAAATTTGAAACCAAAGAATATGCTTTTAGCAACTGCGGAAGCATTTCTGAAGGATTTTTAAAGTTGAAATCGCTTTCCAATTTATTGAGGATAGCACCAATTTTGGCTCCACCTTCAAGCCTAGACCAAGAAGTGTTTATTCCTTCAAAAAGATTGTTGTTTTGGGGTTTAGAGCCCTTTAAAATTTCAAGATATTCTTTTTCACTTCCTCGTGAGCCCGTGCTTCCAAAACCTTGCGATTTGTGCATGCTTCTACTCAATGAAGCTATTTCGCCATTGGAAAGCCCAAGTGCGGGAAAATAACGCCCGGTTTCAACCGAAACGAGCTTGCTTTTGTCTGCGCTATCAAATTTCTCTTTACTGCCATAAAACCACCAAGAGGTGTTAAAAAATAAGCGCTGCGGATTCCAAGTGCCGTATTCCGTAGCAGATTTTGGAAATTTTGACGCATCGCCAACCAAGTTAAAAGCCGCTACGCTCAACATGGCTGAGGCCGTATGGTGCCCATGTGTACTCCCCGGACTTCTATGATCAAAGCGGTTTACGATTATATCGGGTTTAAATTTTCGAATCGTTTTTACCACGTCGCTCATTACTTCATCTTTTGTCCAAAAGTCAAAGGTTTCAGTTGGGTTTTTACTGTACCCAAAATCATTGGCTCGAGTAAAAAATTGTTGACCACCGTCGGTTTTTCTCGCTTGCAGCAATTCTTGGGTTCTAATAACTCCTAAAAGTTCACGTAATTGGGGGCCAATCAAGTTTTGTCCGCCATCGCCTCTGGTTAGGGACAGATAGGCCGTATTTGCGTGTACGTCATTCACTAAATACGAAATAAGCCGCGTGTTTTCATCGTCTGGATGAGCCGCAATATACAATGCCGACCCAACAAAATTTAGTTTTTGTAGGGAGTGGTAAATTTCAGAAGCAGTTGGTTTTAATGGAGTTTGTGCGGTCGCAACTATTGTGAAAAGTAAAAATAGAAGGCTTGAAAATATATTTTTCATAAAGATTTTTAGAGCTTATTTATTCTGAAACTTTCAAAGATACTTAATTGTAAAAAAATAATCGTGAGGAAGATGGTGGTTATTTTAATTCTATTAAGCAATGGCGTTGTGTTTACCTTCTGTTATAAAATCTACCATCTCGTTTTTTGTACTTATTTCAGACCCAACGAATCGCGAAGATGCGTAAACTCATTTCGGTTTTGGTTCCAATAGTCGGTTCGTATTCTTTTTAATTTTGTGGCAATGGTCTGCAATTGTACCGTGTCATTCTGGGCTGTTGCCTGAATGGATTCCCATTTTTCAATTTCGTGTGGAAACGAAGTGTTAAAATACAAATTTAGCTTACGCGGTATGTCTTCGTAATGCAAAGTGTAAACGGAAATAGAGTCGTCCCGTTTTAAGCTGGCAATAGCATTGTACTGCTTTATTTCCTTATGCTGCAATCTTAAATATTCAAGAGAAGGAATAATTTTCAGGTCGCCGGTGGGCAATTCATCGGGGTTAATTCTTATTAAATTCCAAAGTTCACTTTCAAGCCAAGATTTTTTTAAGGAAACTTGTTGATCGGCTTCCCCTTCAAAATAAGAATGCGATTTAACCTGAAAACCACCCCGATTATTCAGTTGCATATAGGTTTGCCCACACCATTCCTGAACGCTGGTACTCAGTTTTAGCGCATGGTTTGTATGGGTAATAGGGCTAAACACACTATTCATTATAGAGTAGGGGTAAATGCCAGTGTTGAAGTTTTTTGTTTGGTTTAATTTTAATACTGAAATGTTTTTTTCTGAATTGGAGTTGGTTTTAACTTGTTTCTCCGGAAGGAAATTCTCGGTAACAAAAATAGTGACAGCGGTTCCCGTTCGCAGTTCACCATAACGTTCTTGTTGTAAGTTATAGGAAGTTATTTCGGCTTTACCAGAATACCAATAGTCTTTAAACACAGTAGAAATATTTCTAGGGTCTGCGTTCTTTATTTCTTTTTTCTTCTGAAGTGGTTGTTGCCTATTTTTTTCCTCAGAAGAATTACAAGCTGAAAGAAGCGTGATTAAACTAAGATAGAAAAGAAGTTTATAGGAAGCCATTGTGCAAAGACATTTTACGTAAAAATACTAGTCGTGTCCGACTAAGACCTAAGACCGCTGCGCTTAAAGATATAAGACGTAAGACTTGCTTTTTAATAGATTGAAAACTAGATGAAATTGATTAAACATACTTTTTAATCGATAAATTTTGATCTTAAGTATAATAGCATGCTGTCATTAAATAAAAATATTCTAATGACCTATTATCTTTGACCCAACTAATTTTCTCACTCTTTTAATCGGACACTAATGTAAAAATACCAAAAAATTAATCAGCAGCAATCTCAGATAATGTTTTGTAAACAAGACGGGTTGGCAGGCCCATTACGTTAAAATAACAGCCCTCTATTTTTTCTACGCCAATATAACCAATCCACTCTTGAATACCGTAGCTTCCCGCCTTATCAAAAGGCTTGTAGGTATTTATGTAATGCGTTATTTCTTCTTCAGAAAGAGCCTTAAACCAAACTTTGGTACGGTCATGAACGGTTTTTTGAAAATATTTAGATGTAAAACAAACCGAAGTAATTACCTCATGCATCTTCCCACTTAAATTTTCAAGCATCTGTTTAGCCTCTTTAAAGTCTGCTGCCTTTTCCATTGCTTTTCCATCGTTCCAAACTATGGTGTCGCTAGTAATGAGTAGGTCGTTTTCCTTTAGGTTTTTAAATGCGGCGGCTTTTAACTTTGAAAGGTAGTCTGTTATTTCGGCAGCTTTTAAACTCGGGTCATAAATCTCTTCAACAGATTTTACCTGAATGTTAAAGTCTAGATTTAGTTTATTAAAAAAATCCTGCCTTCTTGGCGATCCGGAAGCGAGGATTATATTGTAGTCTTTTAGTTTTTCGTTTAGCATGTTTTTTTTTAGGTTTTGTATATGTCTCGCTGTGTTGGTAGCGTCTTTATTTTTTAACTGTTATGGGCAAAACTATTTTTTCATGAACATAGTTGTTGCCCTTCAATCTTTGCGGTAAATATTCTCAAATACTAGTCAATAAGCCCTCTGTACATTCTGTGCCTTTGTGGTTCCCCCATCCAGCTACATCCAGTCAGAAATTCCTCTGCGCACGCTGTGCCTTTGTGGTTTCCCCATCCAGCTACATCCAGTCAAAAATACCTCTGTGCACGCTGTGCCCCTGTGGTTTCCCCATCCAGCTACATCCAGTCAAAAATTCCTCTGTGCACTCTGTGCCTCTGTGGTTAACCCACTCAGCTGCACTCCAGTCAAAAATTCCTCTGTGCACTCTGTGCCCCTGTGGTTTCCCCATCCAGCTACATCCAGTCAAAAATTCCTCGGTGTACTCTGTGCCTTTGTGGTTTCCCCATCCAGTTACATCCAGTCAAAAATTCCTCGGTGTACTCTGTGCCTTTGTGGTTTCCCCATCCAGCTACATCCAGTCAAAAATTCCTCTGTGCACTCTGTGCCCCTGTGGTTTCCCCATCCAGTTACATCCAGTCAAAAATTCCTCTGTGCACTCTGTGCCTCTGTGGTTAACCCATCCAGCTACATCCAGTCAAAAATTCCTCTGTGTACTCTGTGACTTTGTGGTTTCCCCATCCAGCTACATCCAGTCAAAAATTTCTCTGTGCACTCTGTGCCTTTGTGGTTTCCCCATCCAGCTACATCCAGTCAAAAATTCCTCTGTGCACTCTGTGCCCCTGTGGTTAACCCATCCAGCTACATCCAGTCAAAAATTCCTCTGTGTACTCTGTGCCTCTGTGGTTAACCCTTACACACCGTTTCCATCCTCCAAAGAAACCGATTCACTTTTAAACTCCACGGTCTTATGAACTCCATCCAATTCAATTTCAGCGGTAAAGTCTGCTGCAAAGGCAGTGTCGTTGGTTGGAAACCAATTCTTCTCATTAATATCAATCAAAATAAAAAGCCCAGTTTCAGAGCCCAACGCCGAAAACACTTTTTTTCCGCCACCAAATTTAGCAACGCCCACTTTTGAAGTAAGAAAATCATATTTTTCTTTAAAATCTTTAGTAGCCAGTCCTATTTCGGAGACTTCCAATATATCATTGGCAGTAAACGGCTTTGAATTTCTCGTGGCTAGGTTTTTTCGAGCAATAAACTCCACAATGTTATTATCGGCGTCGTAAAAATAAATAGATTCCGCATTCCAAGCGGGAAAATCTACAACATTATAATCGCCGTCCTTTTGTATTTTTACGCGTTCCTGCAACCACGCCAAAGCTTCACTTACTTTGTTTGGTGAAATATTAAAGGCAAAATGATAGGGTTTAAAGTTGGATTTCTTTATAAATCTAAGGATTGTGTTTCCGGCATTAAAAGAAATTTCCGCTTCTGTTGAGCGGTTTATTTCTAAACCTAGGGTATCGCCATAAAATTTCTTTTGGGCGTCAATTTGTGATGTATAAAGGTTTAATTTCTTGATTTTCATTGGGAAAACATTTTTTGATGATGTTATTCTTTATAAAAAACCCTCAATTTTTGTTGTAGTTTTGTTGGGAATTACACCAATAGAAACTTCAAAGCTATTAAGCAGTAATAACGATTTACTTCAAAATTACAAATTGATATAACGCAAGGGCGCAAATTCCGAAAAACATTATAATTTTTAAAAGCCGAGAAAGAAAGGCGTAGTCTTTGGGGCGTTTGGCATCCCAGGCTTTTATACAGAAATAGAGTAGGGGAGCAACCAGAGCAAGTAGAAAATACAGCATTAATAATTGGACGTTATACAGGTTTTCATACATATAAAGTACAAGTCCCAAAACGGCAAGAATCGCTAAGATAAACACAAGGTTCACCGTTCTTTTTCTACCTAAAACAATGGGTAAAGTGTTCATTTCGCCTTTTTTATCGCCATTAATATCTTCTAAATCCTTGACTATTTCGCGAATCAGGTTTATGTAAAACGCGAAGAGTGCATAGTTTAAAACAATCTTAAAACCTACGGTCTGGGAAGCTTGGTTCTCTGGAGTAATTGCGGGCAAAAGTTCAAAAATAGGAACAATAAGCAAGCTCATTGCCACTAAAATGGAAACAACCAGATTCCCGACCAGAAAAACACTTTTTAGGTAGGAAGCATACAAATAAAGCAAAGCAGAAATTATAATAAATAAAGCTGCAAAGCCTGGTTTTTGGATACTATTTGATAGATAAAACCCAACCCCGACGCCAATCACGTTCAAAATAATGTACAATCGATTGGCAAAGGTTTCTGAAATTTTATTCCCAATCAGCACTTTTTTGGGCTTGTTGACCTTGTCAATTGCCACATCATAAACATCATTGATAACATTTCCTGCCGCGGCAATACATAAACTGGCTAGAATGAGCAATGCAAAATCTAATGCGTTTAAGCTAGTATCCACATTGAATGCCGGAAATAGTGCGTATTTAATTAAAACCTGAACCAAGGCAATAAACAGCAGGTTTTGGTAGCGGATGAGGTTTAAAAAATTCAAGTTTTAGGGTTCAAGGTTTGGAGTTAAAATTTTGAAGAAACTACATAAATTAAAAGCTATTTAGAGTAAAATAAGGCTTTTTTCAGCGGCTCTTACTTCAGGAATTAGAAGCACTAATCATATTTTGCACTAACTTTTTCGGTCGTCATCCACTTTTCCTGTACTTTCAGTACTTGTTCAATTACTTCACGAACGCAGCCTTTGCCCCCTTTTTTATGCGATACATATTTTGAAATAGCCTTGATTTCCGGAACGGCATCTTGCGGACATGTGGGTAGGCCAACTTCTTGCATAATTTTATAATCTGGCAGATCATCGCCCATATATAAGGTGTTCTCGGGTTTTATGTTGTTTTTTGACAGGTAGTCTTCCAAGATCTTAGTTTTATTATCGGCACCTAAAAATACGTCTTTAATGCCCAAGTTTTGAAGTCGCAAACGAACGCCGTTGTTAGATCCACCCGAAATAATACAGATGTTAAACCCTTGGTCAATAGCAGTTTTAAGGCCATAGCCGTCTTTTACGTTCATGGTTCGGAACATTTCACCATTGGTGTTAACCTGGATGTTACCGTCAGTAAGTACGCCGTCCACGTCAAAAATAAATGTGGAAATGTGTTTAAGATATTCTTTATAGCTTTTTTCCTCAGAGGAATTGTTTTTAGTTTGCATTGGTTTTTTGTTTTAGAAATAAGCTATGGTTTTAGCTTACTTAATTTACTTTTAAATTATTCGAGTTCTTGAAGTGTGGTTTTTATTCTTCTTTTAATGCTTCGGTAAACATTGTGTAGAATTTTACGTGTTTCGGGTTGTTCAACAAGCCTAAATGTTTTTCAATAGTTTTAATATCTTTTCGTTTTGCTGGGCCTGTTTGGGCTTCTTTTGGCGAAAGCGTTTCTATTTTTAAAGCGGTTTCCGCAATTAAAGGCTTTAGCAAATTAAAAGATAAATCGTCTTCTTTTAGAATTTCGCTACCCATACGGTATAGGTAATTGGTAAAATTATTTACAAAAACGGCAGCAAGGTGCAATTTCGCCCTTTCTTCGGAAGAAATTTCGGTAACATGTTTTGAAATCTGCGTAGCCAATTTCTGCAATAGGTTTAAATCGGCTTTGTTTTCGGCTTCAAGACAAATGGGGATAGCTGTAAAATCTACCTCCCGTTGTTTTGAAAAACTTTGTAACGGATAAAAAACTCCACGTCGGTTTTTGTTTGAAAGTGCGTCTATAGAAACCCCACCAGAGGTGTGAACAACCAAGCGATCGTTAAAAGCTAAGCGCTCTGAAAAATTTGAAATGGCATCATCTGGAATACCGATAATATAAACATCTGCTTTTACAACTTCAGAAATTTCAGTAGTAAAGGGAATGGTTGCATCAGGCGAGCTTATATTGATAGCACTTCGGTTATACACCTGTTTTATTTTCATGTTATTACTACCTGAAAATGCTTTAAATAAATGACTGTTTACATTTCCGAAACCTAATAGAACAACTGATATCATGGTACAAAGTTAGAAGTAAGCGTGATAATTATCAAAAGTAGCTAGAATAATGAAAAAAGAATCAAAAAAGGAATAAAGAAATTTTGTGGCGTCTGGAGTCTTACCGAAACACCTTCCTATTAATTATTTTTAACTCCCCATCCTGTTCCAATTGTTTTATTGCTCTAATCACGGTTTCAACACGCTGCCCAGTTAAATCGGCTATTTGCTGTCGGGTCAATTCTACTTGAAAAAGATCTGCGGATCCGTATTTTTTCTTTAGAAAGTCAATTAAGGCCAAAATTCGGTGCTCGGGCGGATGTACTGAAATTTCCTTTAAAATAGTGGCTTTATAATAGAGTCTTTTGGCAAGAGCCTTGGTGAACTTTAAATTAACCTCTGGGTTTTGGGTTAGTAATTTATAAAGATTTGTTTTTGATAACTTATAAAGTTCTGTAGGTTTTACGGTTGCTGCCGAAGCTGGATATTTAAAGTCCCCAAGTATTGGTGGCTCGCCAAAACTTTCGCCATCATAAAAAAGACCTTGCACAAATTCCTTTCCTTGGTTGTTGAGATTGTACATTTTAACGCCGCCCGTTTTAATCTGAAAATAAAAATCTGCCCGTTGCCCTTCCGTAATAATAAACTCTGCAGCATCCATCTTTTCAATGCTGGCACCAAAGTTTAATAACAATTTTTCTGGAATCATCTGTTTATGATTTGCCTCATAAAATAAGGCCTGTTGTTGTTTGTAAATTTACACTATTAAATCAACATGTTAATAAGCAAAAGTCCACTGTTGTTAGAAATGCTTTTAAAGCTGCGCATTGAGGCTTGCGTTTATTGCGCTAAAAAATATATAAAATGAAATCACTATCCTTAAAATCATTACAACAAGAGTTTGAACACGATTACTATATGTACGTGCCGCTAACCATTATTTTAAACAGTTGCATTGGCTCTGTTGCCGCTATGACGGTCTTGGCACAAGGTACCTCATTACTTTCAGGTATTGAACTGACCATTTGTGTCTCGCTTTGTATGGGGTATAACGCTGCATTATTGGCTGGCTCGAACAGAAAGCTTGCGTTTTGGCTATTGATTGTGAGCCTGATAGCCAACTTACTCTTAATTTTAATAACTTTGTTGTAAAAAATTATGAGCAAACAAATTGAGACCCGCGAAGATGTTTCTTTGCTGGTCCATACCTTCTACGGAAAAGTGCGCAAGGACGAACTTCTTGGGCCTATTTTTAATGGAATTATCACCGATTGGCCTACTCATTTGGAGCTTTTGACCGATTTTTGGGAGACCAACCTGCTTTACAAGCGTAAATACTTCGGAAACCCAATGCACGCACACATTGAGGTAGATAATAAAGTTGACAATACCATTAATGAACTTCACTTTGGCACATGGATTAACCTATGGCTGGAAACGGTCGATGAACTTTTTGATGGCGAAGTAGCGCAAATAGCCAAGAATCGCTCCAGAAATATGGGAACTTTTATCCACCTTAATATTTTCAACGCTAGAACTGAAAATGCCAAGTAAAAAAATAAACTGGTTAAATATTTAGGACGGGATTGAAACTAAAACGAAACAATAACGCTTTGCTTTAGATTGCTAAGTCCTTCGTTTTTTTAATAGATTAAATGGCTGCAATTATGTATTTTTGCGGCAAAATTCCTTGTAATGCAAAAAAAGATTGCTTCCATTCTTTTCTCTACCCGTTTAACCGCTGTTTTGTTCCTTGTTTTTGCCGTCGCAATGGCTGCAGGAACATTTCTTGATGCTTCTTCAGAAACACCGCCAACCCCTTACACACGTGAGTTGATTTACAATGCATGGTGGTTTGAATTGATCATGTTATTATTTATGATCAACTTCTTAGGGAATATTTTCCGGTATAACCTCCACAAACGTAAAATGTGGGCCTCTTTAATGCTGCACCTTGCCTTTATTTTAGTGATTTTTGGCGCTTTTGTAACGCGTTATATTGGCTTTGAGGGAGTCATGCATATTCGTGAAGGGCAGACCGAAAACTCCATTCTTTCTGAAGACACCTATTTAGATGTGTTTATTGACGGTGATTATATGATTGATGGCGTGGCACAACGCCGAAGGGTTAAGCCGAAAAAACTTCGCCTTTCTGAAAGATTGAACAATAATTTCACCATTAATACAGACTATAACGGCCAGCCCGTTACCATCAAATACAAAAACTTTATTAAAGGTGCCAAGGAAGGACTTACAAAAACAGAAAATGGCGACGAATACCTAAAAATTGTTGAGTCTGGTGATGGTGAACGCCATGATCATTGGGTGAAAGTAGGGGAGGTCTCCAATATTCACAATATACTTTTCGCCATAAATAAACCTACCGAAGGCGCAATTAATATTACCCACACCGAAGATGGAGAATATACCATTTCTAGCCCTTTTGAAGGAAGCTATATGCGTATGGCAGACCAAGCGGAAGGCGAAGTGGTAGCTGATAGCATTCAACCTTTCCAATTGCGCTCACTATATACAATGGCCGGAACCGCTTTTGTTGTTCCCGAACCCATTACAACTGGTGAGTTTGGCGTGGTAAAAGCTGAAGCTGGCGAACCCGCCAATCAAGACGCCCTAATTGTTGAGGTTTCTTCTAAAGATGAAACAAAAACTGTTGCGCTGCTAGGTGGAAAAGGCTCGGCACCAAGCCCGAAGGAAACCCAGATTGGAGGACTAAAAGTTTATATGTCTTACGGCTCTGAAAGTATTGACCTACCATTTAGTATTACTTTAAACAAATTTATTGCCGATAAATATCCGGGAACCGAAACAGGATATTCCTCATTTAAAAGTAAAGTGACCGTTATTAATGAAGACAAAACCCATTTTGATGCTGATATATTTATGAATAATGTTTTAGACCATGAAGGTTATCGTTTTTTCCAATCTGGTTTTGATCCAGATGAAGGTGGAACCATTCTCTCGGTAAACCACGACTGGTGGGGAACATGGATTACCTACATTGGTTATTTCTTCCTCTATTTAGGAATGATGGCAATTTTAGTGAGTAAACACAGCCGTTTTGGTAAGTTGGAAGTTATGTTGAGCCGTATTAAAAAGAAGAAGCGAAACATGCTGAGTATCCTAGTATTATTATTGTCTTTTTCCGGTATGGCTCAGGTAGCTCAAGAACCTGCCCATTCAAGTGCGCCAAAACAGCAAATAGATTCCCTTATACAAGCAAATGCGGTTAGTAAGGAGCACGCCGACAAATTTGGGCACTTAATTATTCAGGACAATGGGCGAATGAAGCCCATAAACACTTTTGCGAGTGAGCTCTTACGAAAAATTAGCAGAAGCGACCATTACGAAGGTTTGGATGCCAATCAGGTGTTTATTTCAATGACGGAGTTTCCAAGGCTTTGGGTTGAAGTTCCAATAATTGCCCTAAAACGCGGGAACGATAGTATTAGACACGTTGCCGATGTGCCTGAAGGACAAAAGGATATTGCGCTGTTAGATCTTTTTGATTCAAAAGGAAGCTACAAGTTAGAGCCTTATTTGGCAGCGGCTACACGAACCAACACTCCCAACCAGTTTCAAAAAGACTTTATTAGAGCCCACGAAAACTTTTCGTTGTTAAATTCAGCATTAAGCGGGTCTATTCTGAAGATATTTCCAATCCCGGGCGATGAAGGTAACAAGTGGGTGTCTTACCCTGAACTAGGCGAAGCAAACCTAAAGGGAATGGATTCCCTTTATGCTAAAAATATTCTACCGCTTTATTTTGACAGCTTGAAAAAAGCACGTGAAACCGGTGATTATGCGCCAGCTAATGAGCTTTTGGAGAGTATTACCAATTTTCAAAAGAAATATGGAAAGGAGGTAATGCCTTCTGAAAATAAGCTAAGGGCAGAAACTATCTATAACAAGGCCGATATTTTTAATAGACTTTATAAGTATTTTGCAGTTTTCGGAATCTTAATGATGGTCTTTATTATTGCACAGCTTTTTAAAGATCGGAAAATACTGCGGGGATTAATTACAGCTTCAAAAATAATCATGTGGACTTTATTTGCGGTAATGACCCTTGGGTTGGCACTTAGATGGTATGTTAGTGGTCACGCCCCGTGGAGTGATGCTTATGAGTCGGTTATTTATGTGGGCTGGGCAACGATTTTCTTCGGACTGTCATTTGGTAGAAAGAGTGATTTAACCATTGCTTCTACAGCCTTTGCTGGGGCTATAATTTTGTGGGTGGCGCATGAAAACTGGTTAGATCCGTCTATTGCGAACCTACAACCTGTGTTGGACAGTTATTGGCTTATGATTCACGTTGCCGTAATTGTTATGAGCTATGGGCCGTTTACGCTGGGAGCAATCTTGGCAGCAACGTCTTTATTCCTTATGATTTTTACCACAAAGAAGAATTTTAAAACTATGGAAATCAGCATTAGTGAGCTAACTGTAGTTACCGAAATGGCGCTTACCGTAGGTTTGGTACTATTGACCATAGGAAACTTTTTGGGCGGCCAATGGGCCAACGAGAGCTGGGGGCGTTATTGGGGCTGGGACCCGAAGGAAACTTGGGCACTTATTAGCATTATGGTGTATGCCTTTGTGATACATGCAAGACTAGTACCTGGCTTACGCGGACGATGGACGTTTAATGTTTTCGCACTTTTTGCTTATGCTTCAATTATGATGACTTATTTTGGGGTAAACTTTTACTTAAGTGGCCTTCATTCATATGCCAGCGGAGATGCGCCTGCTACACCAACTTTTGTATGGTGGATTACGCTGATTGGTGTAATTTTAAGTACTGTGGCTTACTTTAGATACAAGAAGTATTACGGCAAGAAAAAGAAGAAACCTAAAAAACTAAAGTCATAAAAAAATAGCCACGAATTGACGAATAACATAAACATTCGTGAATTCGTGGTCTTTGATTTTTTGATTAGTTGAATTTTAAAAAGTTGAACTTCATTCGATTTTTAAGTATAGGCAGCTAAGCTTTTTCTTGAATTATGCCTCTGTTTCATTTCAGCTGTATTTGAGCTTATTACTATTAAATCCCTTATGGGCTGTTCGATTCCTATGGTATTAAATTGCTATGGAATACTCCGAAGGAGTTCAATTTTAATAAGCCTACACAAACACAGTGTAGTGTATGAATGCCATTATCGTGTAAGAACCCCAAGCGGGTTCAATCATAAAATGTAATCAGTATAGCTTCTTAGTCCCAAAACTGGAAAAAGCAAAAAACTAAAGTCATAAAAAATAGCCACGAATTGACGAATAGTAAACAACTAATATTCGTGAATCCGTGGCTTTAAAACTCTGACTTGGCAATCTACAATCGTAAATTACCTACACCATATCTTCTGGTTTAACCCATGCATCAAACTCTTCAGCAGTGGTATAGCCTAAGTTTACAGCTTCTTCTCTTAGAGTGGTTCCATTTTTATGCGCTGTATTAGCTATTTCGGCAGCTTTATAATATCCTATCTTTGTATTTAAAGCAGTTACTAGCATTAAGCTGTTGTTTAGTTGCTTCTTAATAACATCGTGGTTGGGTTCAATTCCCTGCGCGCAATTTACATCAAAAGAAACACAAGCATCACCAAGTAATTCTGCAGATTCAAGGAAGTTAGCTGCCATTACAGGTTTAAACACATTGAGTTCAAACTGGCCTTGCATGCCACCAACGGCAATTGCCATATCATTTCCTATTACTTGCGAGCTTACCATTGTTAGTGCTTCACATTGTGTAGGGTTCACTTTTCCTGGCATAATAGAAGAACCTGGTTCATTGGCAGGGATGTTTATTTCGCCAATACCACTTCTGGGGCCACTGGCTAGCATTCGTACATCGTTTGCAATTTTGTTGAGGGCTACGGCTATTTGCTTTAAAGCTCCGTGACTCTCTACAATAGCATCGTGAGCGGCAAGGGCCTCAAACTTATTTTTTGCGGTTATAAAAGGCAAACCGGTAAATTCTGCAATGTACCCTGCAACTTTTACGTCGTAACCTTTTGGGGTGTTTAGTCCAGTACCTACTGCTGTACCGCCTAAAGCGAGTTCTGCTAAATGTGGAAGCGTATTTTTTAAGGCTTTAAGGCCGTGTTCTAGTTGTGCGGCGTAACCACCAAATTCCTGACCAAGGGTTAGGGGCGTGGCGTCCATAAAGTGTGTACGGCCAATTTTTACAACGTCTTTAAAATCATTTGCTTTTTTAGCGAGAGTTTTTTGAAGTTGCTCAACACCGGGAATAGTAGTTTCAATAATCTTTTTGTAGGCAGCAATGTGCATTCCCGTTGGAAACGTATCGTTTGACGACTGCGATTTATTTACATCGTCATTGGGCTGGAGTGTTTTTTCGCCTTCGCCTATGGTTTTTCCTGCTAATTGGTGTGCACGATTGGCGACCACTTCATTTACATTCATATTGCTTTGAGTACCGCTTCCTGTTTGCCAGATTACCAGCGGAAACTGATCGTCGTGTTTTCCTTCTAAAATCTCGTCGCATACTTTCGCAATCAAATCTCTTTTTTCTTCTGGAAGAACCCCTAATTCACAATTGGTATAGGCAGCTGCCTTTTTTAAATAAGCAAAACCATAGATTATTTCCAAAGGCATAGAAGCCTTGGGGCCTATTTTAAAATTCTCAAAAGAACGCTCTGTTTGTGCGCCCCAAAGTTTATCGGCTGGTACTTTTACCTCGCCCATGGTGTCTTTCTCTATTCTATACTGCATTGTGAAAAGGATTTATAATGAGTTAATTAAATGTCTTTCTGTGTAACTACACGAATAATGCGGAGTTAAAAATGATACACCTTTACCGAAGTTTTGGTGCACCATGCAAAGATAGCGAAATCACGAAAGTTGGTCAACCCGCGGCCTTGTTTATTTCTTGTGAATAAATAGAATCAATTTCTTGCGGTTTTTGAAAAATAACACTTATCTTTGACCTTTTAACATTAATAAATACACACATGTTTAGTTTTGAGCAATATTTAGGGTTTATCGCAGTAATGGGAGTTGTAACCATTGGCTTTTGGTTAATGATATTTTTAATGGGTATCCTTCCTTATTGGATCGGTGGATCGCTTTATGAAAACTACAAACTAAAACGTGAAGAAAAGAAAAAGAAAGAGTTGAAGTCCTAACTTCAATCTTAATTATATCATATTAAAAAAGGGAGCTAATTTAGCTCCCTTTTTAATTTTATAGACTTAGGTTTTTCTATCCCTCAAAGCCTTGTTCTTCACCGCCGCCATTATTTCCTGAACGTTGACGCTGTTGTTTTTTCTGGTTAAATCTGTAGGTGAATGATACACTTACTTGACGACCTCGCCATTGAAATTCACTTTCGGTACTAAAAGTATCGGTTTGGGTAATGCTGTTTCTTTTACGCGTATTAAACAGGTCGCTAACATTAAGCCCCAGCGTACCGTTATCGTTTATTATATCCTTGCTCAGCGCCATACTAACTGAAAACATTGGGTCTGTTTCAGATTGAGAAGTACTGCGTGGCCCATAATAAAATCCATTGGTTTGCCATTGAATCTTGGCAGGGAGCTTTACCTTTCCGCTAAACCTTGCGAAATAACTCGTGCTTTTTGTGCCATAATCTACATTGTTGTAAAAGCCTTCTGTCTTAAATTGGAAATAGTTAAAACTTCCATTTAGCATAAGCCATTTGTAAGGATTGTAAAGTAAGCCTAGCTCAAACCCATAACGATCATTGGTTGAAAGGTTGATGGGTATAGACCTAATAACAGGAATTCCGTTTCTGGTCTGCTCTCCGGTTTCTTCCCGTACGCGTTCAAAAGCATCGGTTTCGTGCTGGTAGTAGATGGAAGTGGTTAAGGTAAGTTTTTTCCAACGTTTTAAATATCCTAGATCAAATGCATTGGCATACGCCGGATTTAAATCGGGATTTCCCTGAAATACATTTGCTTCACTAGAACGCGAAGGAAATGGATTTACGTACCAACTTCTTGGTCTATTGATACGGCGGTTGTAGCCTAAAGTTATATTTTCACGATCTCCCAATTCATACGTAAGATTGACAGTAGGAAAAAGACCTGTGTAATTTTTATTGAAATTTAAGTTGAATGGAATATTTTCAGAAACATTTTCTGCATCCAATTTTCCTTTAAGTTGGGTATGCTCTAAGCGTAAACCTAGCAGAAACGAGAATTTTCCAAGCTTATTTCCGTACTGGGTATAGATGGCGTTAACATTTTTGTTGTAGGTAAAAATGTTTGAAAGGCTATCATTGTGCTCAAAGTTTCCAGAGGTCCCCATTTCATTTTTCAGGGTGTAATCGGTTATGTTCTCGTCAAAATTTCCTCTATATCCCGCTTCAAACTGGGCATTTTCTCCGATGGGTAAAACATAATCAGCCTGGATCAGGTATTCTTTTTCGTTTTCTATGGTAACAATATCTTCAGACGGTAAAACCTCTAACTCTGGGAAGGTCTTTCTGTCTTCAATTATACCATGTTCCGTTTCCTTGCTTCGGTCGTATTGCAGGTCTGCAGTTAATTTATGGCCGCTATCGTTAAACTTGTTTTCGTAGTTTAAGGCGAATTGATAATTGGTGTCTTCTTCAAACTCCGTTTCTACCCGTTTTGTGTTTTCAATTAAATTGTTGTCCTTAAAATTGTCTGTTATGTTAGTAGTAACGTCTTCATCATCGCCCAATCTTAAAAAACCACTTGCGGTAATTGATGAACTTTCAGTAAGGTAATATTCAATGCCCAAGTTGGTGTTGAAGTTTTTTCTAAGCCTGTCATAGCTTCTATCTTCGGTTACACGATCAAATTCGGGTGTGTAGGTAGCAGGGTTGCCATCTTCATCTATATAATTACGTTCAAAATAGTTATTGTTAAAAAAAGCATTCCCCGGCACTTTGCGGTAGCTTATTCCCGTAGTATTAAATATATTGAATTTGTCGGTACGAAGGTTTATATTTCCTGAAACACTACTGCTTGTTGGTATTCCCAAGTTGGTGCTTATGGAGCCATTTAGGCCTAGTGTTTTTTCTTTTTTAAGAATGATGTTCAGGATTCCTGCGGTTCCTTCGGCATCATAACGGGCGGAAGGCGAAGTAATAACCTCTACACGCTCAATAGCTTCTGCAGGGATTTGTCTTAGCGCTTCAGTAGAACCAAAACCGGCAATTGCTGAAGGTTTCCCATTAATTAATATTTTTACGTTGTCATTTCCGCGTAGGGCAATGGCCCCATCAACATCTACTGTTACCGAAGGTACATTACTCAAGGCATCGCTTACGGTTGCGCCACCAGCGGTAAGGTCTTTCCCTATGTTGTATATTTTTTTATCTAGCCGCACTTGTACCTCGGTAGTTTCGGCACGCACCACTACTTCGTCTAAACCTGCTGCATCTAAAGCTAATTTTATGGTAGGTAGCGTCGTGTTTTTTCTGAGGTTCTGATTGGGAACTTCTTTAGATTTATACGAAATAAACTCATATTTAACCGTGTAAAGCCCTGCGGGTACATTAATTTTATACTTTCCTTCTAGGTCGGATATTCCACCTGTGACGGTTTTTCCTTGCTGGTCTATAAAAGATACCGTGGCATACTCTAGCGGATAGTCCGTGCCTTCTTCAAGGATAGTTCCTTTTATGGTAACTTGTTTTTGTTCAGAACTTTGTGCAAACAAGCTTGCCGTTGCAAATAACAATAGGAGGGAGAATGTAAACTTCATTTAACTTTTAGTCAATTTGACCAGCGAATGTAGTCTTGGTTTAATTGAGAACTGCTAATTTCCTGTTAAATTAAAGGGCTCGACCTAAAGTCATTTGTTAATCTTTAAGGCAAAATAGTTTTTAGAGCTCAAGCACATTCTCTGGTGGCCGTCCTACAACTGCGTGGGTTCCTTTTATAGCGATGGGACGCTCTATTAATTTGGGGTTTTCGAGCATAGCGGTTATAATGGCTGCGTCTGAAAGGTCTTTGCCTTTGTATTGTTCTTTCCAAACTTTTTCCTGCGTGCGTACCAATTCAATGGGTTTCATTTGTAGTAACTCGAGTACTTGTTTTAGCTCTTGCTCGGTAGGTGGATTCTCAAGGTATTTTACTATTTCAACAGTTTCCCCTTCGTCTTCTAAGAGTTTAAGTGCTTGGCGCGATTTACTGCAACGTGGGTTGTGGTATAAAGTTGTCATTTGTATGCTTTGATTTATTATTTGTAATACGTGAATTTAGTTTGTCTATTAATTTCAATCGCTCATCAAACTGTCAGCTGTTATATTTCTGGCAGTTCCTCGAGTTCCATATTGTAATCGTATTGTAGGTCTTCGTGCAAACTTGCTACTTTTTTCTGTATATACCCAATTTGCCGGTTATATAGGTTTGTGAGCGCAGTATTATTTGCTATATCTGGCTCAAAATCATAAAGTTTATGGCAAAAATAGAGTAGGAGTTCTACCTCTGTTTCTTTATTTTGGGAATAACGGATAAACTTCTTTACTTCTCTCAGAATTTTCCGAACGCTTTTTTTAATAAAGTAAAAGGTTTTGGTATTGATGGTTTCAAAGTCTGCATCAATTTTATCTTTGATGCTCGCTATAAAAGCTGCTTCATTGGCAGATTCAAATAATAAATAAGTCAGCAGTTCTTTGTTTTCCTTTTTAAATTTTGATAACCGAAGACATATCTCTAACAATTCCTGTGTAGATCGGTGGTTCAACTCTGTTTTAATTTCCTTTAAACTGGCTGCTTTCATACTTCAATTTGCAGTAAAGGTACAGTGCTTTTTTCAAATTAAAAACTTATGTGAACTACGATGCTTTTCTATTTTATACAGAAAACCCACTGTCATAAAGGTCAACCAAACCAAAACAACAGTGGAATTTTCCATACTAAATAAAAAAAGTGGAGTTTTACTTATTGGAAACGACAACCGAACCTTTCATTACTACGTGAATACTACAGAAATAGTCGAAATTCTGCTTAATTACCTTTGAAAAAGTGTCACCTTGTTTGAGTGGCCCTGAGGTCCATTTTTTATCTTTTTCAGTAACATCGTGCGGTACAAAATCTTTGTTTACCCACTTTACGATATCTCCTTTTTTTACCGAAATTGTTTCTGGATCAAACTTCATTTGATGGATGGTAACAATATGGGTAGTGGGTTTTTGCGAATTGGTATCTGTATTTTTAAATCCAGCTGAAAGAAAAAATATAGAGGCCAATCCCATGCTTATAATCGCTAAGATTAGAGCCGATTTTTGGGCCGTTTTCATTATTTTAAAATTTTACTTTGGGCCATCTCTGCATGTCCTAAATGCGTTTCCAAAATAGGGAGTGCCGTTTCCAGCAATGCTTTTAACTCGGCATTTTGCGCTTGGGGAATCAACACAGATTTTACTGCGCCAATTACTGCCTTATGGTATGCCACTTCATTGTTTATATATGTCTCATCAAAAGCTTTTCCTTCGGCTGCTTTTAGCTTTTTGGTAGTTGCCTCGGCTTGTTGGTTTAAAGATTGACTTACGGCATTATCTTCGGGGGTAACCCCAAGTTTGGTAACCAGTGCTACGGCTTGGTCTATAATTGCACTATGATCGGCAATCATGGTGTTCGCAAATTCACGCACCGCTGGATTCTTAGAGCTTTTTATTGCAAGATTGGCGTAATCTATGTCTATTTGATTGGCAACAACGGCCACACTGGCAATTTCGGCATCGTTTAATGATGGGGTTTCTTGTGCGAACCCAATTGCACCTATAAATAAAGCAATAACTTGTACAGTGAGGTTTTTGAAAAATTTACTAGTTTTCATAATATTTTGTTTTTATGGTTTAACCTATTGTTTTATATAGGTTTGATGCCAATGACCTTGGCAGGTTACAAAAAAGAAGTGATTTTTTATCCCTTGCTCATAAAAGTGGTGAAATAAGCTAATAAGGTTCACATGCGCGCGGTTGTACTGATTTTACTGAGGTAATAAGGTTGATAGGGTTATAATTATATTGTTTTTACTAAGCTAATACGGCTAAGGGTGGTGCGGTTAAAACCTATTTACTTCAGTGATTAAAAACATAAAAAGATAAATCTTATTACCTTAGTAACTAAAGAAACGTACGCTGGCGAAAACCTTATTACATTCATAAACAAGGCGTCTAGTAAGGGGAATAGCCAAAACATGAATACGGTTAGATACACCGATAGATGGTAGTTTCCTTTTTAAACGCTGAAAATCAATGCTGTGTGTTGCTTAGAAGAACAATGGAATGCCTTTAACTGAAAAAAAATATCTCTAGGTAAAGAATTTGTCTGTATTTTGATTAATTTTAATCGAAATTTTGATATCGGAATTACATTGAAAAACCTAAACTTTGCTTTTATTCTTCTGCTTGCTACGGTAAGCTTCCTACATGCGCAACCCAACTTAAACAACCAAATATTCAAAACCTATGATGCCTTGGTTGGCACCGACAATACCGGTCTTTTCAATGGAACGGAATTCACAGACCTATATCTAAATACCGATGGAACCTATAGGTATTTACAGGGGTTTGACTATTCAAAAGGGACCGTTACCTATAACGGACAGTACTACGTAAACGTCTCGTTAAAATATGACCTGTTGGAAGATGCGCTTATCGCCCGTTCTGAAGATAACCTAAGCATTTTCAATATAAAACTTATTCCAAATTTCGTTGCATCGTTTTCAATTCATAACCGCGATTTCATTCTACTTACCAATACCAATCTGGGGCTTTCGGGCAATGGTTTTTTTGAGGAAGCTTATCTCGGTACGAACCTGAAACTCTATATAAAACACGCTAAGAAAATGAAGGATAGGGCAAAAGAAGGGGGCGTAGAGTATCGGTTTAAGAACAACAATTCATACATCGTGAAAATAGGGGGAAAATATACGCTTGTAAACTCAAAAAGAGACCTGCGTAAATTGATTCCTGAAAAAGAAGGGCAGATACGTGAATTTTATAAAACCTACCGGGCCTTATATAAAACCAACCGAGAACTATTTATGATCAACCTTATTAAATACTTGGATGCCCCCAAACAATCTTAAAACACAACTAACCTAGAAGTCAATTCCTTTTATGAGAAACAGCATTTTAATAATTGCATTTTTATTTTTCAGTCTTGGAGTTTTTGCACAAAATAACGACAATATTTCGGTCAGTTTTGAACATACGCCATTAAAAGAGGCGGTTTTACAAGTGGAAGTCCTTTCTGAAAAAAAGTTTTATTTTGATGAAAACTGGTTAAAAGGATATTTTGTTACGGAGGCTTTTCAAAGCGTGTCCTTATACGAAGTATTAAAAACAATGTTTCAAAACACGAATATTAATTTCGTCTTTAAAGATGGACAAGTAATTCTTCTGAATAATACCTACGTCTATAGCAATTTGCCTCTAGGGTATTTTAATCAAGAAAAACACGATGACAAATTAGGCGAAGAAATTAACAATGCGCCCATTTTTCAAGAGGAATATGTTGCCCAAACCAGCGTTCAGCATAGAAAGCTAAAGACTATAGGCAAGCAGCGCCCAAATTCTGCAAATAAAACCTATGTACTTTCAGGCGTATTTAAAAACACAAAAACGGGTGAGCCTCTGCCCAATCTTTCAATTTCTACTGTAGATAGAAATAAATATGCAGTAACCGATTCAGATGGGCGCTACAGTATTCGTCTTCCTTATGGATTGAATAAACTAGAGACCAATTTATTGGGGTTTGAAAAAATTAGGCAAGACGTTATTATGTACGGTGATGGCACATTGAATGTGGAGCTGCACGAAAACACCCAATCGCTTGAGGAAGTAGTGGTAAAATCTAAAAAAGACGCTAACGTTCGCGATGCGGTTGTAGGGGTTACCAATATAGATATTCAAGGGGTGAAAACAATTCCGCTGGTGCTTGGTGAACGTGATATTTTAAAAGTTGCCACTACAATGCCGGGTATAAAAACAGCCGGAGAAGGTTCCAGTGGGTTTAACGTTCGTGGTGGTAGAGCAGATCAAAACCTTATTTTATTAGACGATGCAGTACTTTATAATCCGTCGCATTTTTTAGGGTTCTTTTCAGCGGTCAATCCTTTTACTACAGGAAGTTTAGAGATTTATAAAGCCAGTATTCCCGCAGAATATGGCGGAAGGCTTTCCTCGGTTTTTGATATTGAAACCAAATCTGGCGATATGGAAAAGTTTAAGGGAGAAGGCTCTATTGGCCCTATTACAGCAAACCTTGCCGTTGAAGTGCCGGTGGTAAAGGAAAAGGCTTCGTTGATTGCTGGTTTTCGCGCTACCTATTCCGATTGGATTTTAAGAAGTCTGGACGAAGAGGAACTGAAAAATAGCGAAGCTTCGTTTTATGACGGAATTGTAAAATACAAACACAATATTGACAATAACAATGCTATTCAGGGAACCGTTTATTTCAGTAAAGATCGGTTTAGTATAACCTCAGATTCTATTTTCGATTACCAAAACCGATTGATTTCCTTAAACTACGCGCATACGTTTAGTGAAAAGAGTAGGGCAGAGCTTGTTTTGGTCAATTCACAATATAAATACGGAGTAAATTATGAAGCCGATGCCAATCAGGATTTCGACTTTGGTTATGAACTCAACGAATATCAGGCAAAACTAAATTTTCATTATAAACTCGGTAAAAAACACAAGCTTAGTTATGGCCTTAGCAGTAAGTTATATGCCATAGATCCTGGAAATATAGCCCCTATTGGAGAAAACTCTGATGTTTTGGCCAAAACCGTTGATCGTGAAAAAGGACTTGAATCTGCCGTATATTTGGCCGACTTGTTCGAAATTAACGACAAGCTTCTTTTGGATGTAGGTTTGCGGTATTCCTTTTATGCCGCAATGGGCCCCGCAACCCAAAATGTATATGCAGAAGGCGTTCCTAAGTCTGAGTCGTCTTTAATAGATGTAAAGGAATACAGCAACAATGAGTTTATAAAAACCTACGGCGGCCCAGAATATCGTGTTTCTGCCCGTTATTTATTGGGAAGTGACTTTTCGGTAAAAGCCGGTTTTAACAGAACTATTCAGTATTTACACCTGCTTTCAACCAATACCACACAATCGCCAACAGATATCTGGAAACTGTCCGATTTAAACATTGCGCCCCAACGTGCCAACCAATATAGCTTGGGATTCTTTAAAAACCTCCCCGGAAAAGATATAGAATTAAGCGTGGAAGGCTATTATAAAACCATGACCGACCTACTAGACTATAAAGTAGGTGCCGAGCTCATTTTAAACGATAATCTTGAAACCGAACTGCTACAAGGCGAAGGAAAAGCCTATGGCGTAGAATTTCTGGTGAAGAAAAACTCAGGACGATTTAATGGGTATATAGGCTACAGCTACTCCCGCTCAAAGGTAAAGCTTGCCAGTGAATTGCTTCAGGAACAGGTAAATAATGGTGCCTTTTTTCCTGCTAATTACGACAAGCCGCATGATTTTTCGGTAGTGGCAAATTATAAACTCACCAAGCGGTTTAGTTTTTCAGGTAACTTTACGTACCAAACAGGACGCCCAATTACCTACCCAATTGGCCGCTATGTTTTTGCTGGCGAAGAACAAGTGCTGTACAGCGACCGAAATCAGTTTCGCGTTCCCGATTACTTTAGGTTAGATCTGGGGGTGAATATTGAAGGAAACCATAAGTTGAAAAAGTTTGCACATAGCTTTATCAATATTTCAGTTTACAATGTACTGGGAAGAAATAACCCGTATTCCGTATTTTTTGTGAATGACGCCGGAGAAATTAAGGCTTATAAAACTTCAATTTTTTCTGTGCCCGTACCCACAATAACCTATAACTTTAAATTTTAGGAGCATGAAGACAAAAATAGGATATCCGTTTTTATTGTTATTCCTTCTTTTTCTTTGGAACTGTACAGAACCTTATGAAATTGAAACGGTGGATTATGAAAGTGTCTTGGTTGTAGAAAGTACTATTACCAATGAAATGAAAAAACAAGTGGTGAGGCTGAGTAGAACCTCAACCCTAGAAAACTCTGAAGTGTTAATAGAAAGCGATGCAAATGTCAATGTGATGACTAGTGATGGACAAAACTATCACTTCTATTTTGACAGTGAATTGGGTTATTATATTTCGAGCCAAGCATTCAGTGCTGAACCAGGCATTTTTTACACCTTAAAGATAAACACAGCAGATGGCAAGAATTATACTTCTTCTGCAGTTAATCTCCCTCCCGTTGTGGAAATGGGCGAAATATACGCCGAACGCGTCTCAGACCCCAACCAAAAGAAGGACGGAGTTCAGGTATTGGTCAATACCACTGATCCTACGGGAAATTCGAAATATTTTAGATATGAATATGAAGAAACCTATAAAATAATAGCGCCCAATCCTACCCAGTATTATAGCGAAATTGTTAATTACGACCCTATGGAAGGAACGTATCAGGTAATTCTTACACCTCGTGAACCGGAAGAAATTTGTTATTCTACTGAGTTTTCTACAGGAATCACCCAAGCTTCAACCACCGAATTTAATGAAAATAGAGTGTTTCGTTTTCCAGTTCGGTATTTGTCAAAAAATGACCCTAAAATTAGAACGCGCTACAGTCTTTTAGTAAAACAATACGTGCAAAGTGTTGAGGCGTTTACGTTTTATAAAATTATTAAAGACCTAGGAAGTATTCAAAGCCTACTTTCACAAGGGCAACCGGGCTATGTTGTTGGAAATTTATCTGCTGAAGCTGACCCAGAAGAAAGGGTTTTGGGGTTTTTTGAAGCTTCTTCAGTAAGCTCGAAAAGAATTTATTTTAATTATGAAGATTTCGGGCTTTCTAAACCTCCATATTTTGTGGACTGCGAAGTGCTCCTACTAGATTATTATGACAATACCGTTCTAGATAATGACCAGAATGAACGAGAAGCACTGTATTCTTATTTAAAATATTCTTCCTATCAGGTACTCTCTGGTAATTCGCGCTTAATCTATAGAATCGTTCAGCCAGAATGCAGCGTTTGCACTTACTTTTCATCTAATATAAGACCCGATTTTTGGGAAGATTAATTATGACAGATAGAATACTTTTTATACTCGTTTTATTTTTCGGAGTTGTCGCCAATGCACAAATTCCAACGACAGAAGTTGGTGTTGATGTTAGTGTATTTCCGCAGGAAAAAGTAGCGCTTTCAATTAATGATAATGTTCTGCTCGCTGGGGAACTGCTTCAATATAAAAGTTATGTGTTAGATCATTCAAACAAACCGAGCAATCTTAGCAAGCTGGTTTATGTATCGATGCGAAATGAAGCCGATTCTATTGTCTTTACCCATAAGTTACGGGTTGAAAATGGCAATGCTAACGGCGATTTCTTTATTCCCTCAAGCTTAAATACAGGGGTTTATTCGCTTATAGCCTACACAAATTTTTCGCTTAACAATGCTGAAAATGCCTTTGATGAGAAGAAAATACAGGTAATAAACACTTTTGTTAAAACTGAAGTAGCAAGCCAAGTTACAGATACATTAAAGCTTAATTTGCTTTCAGTTAATCCGAACGAAATTTCAGGGCTTACCGATAATTCTGAAACAATTAGAATAAATACAGATAAGAAGGAATACGGCCTCCGTGAAAAAGTGAATTTGAATATTGAGCCTAGCAACCAGTTGAACGGAAACTTTACACTTTCGGTGCGAAAAATTACTCCCATTAATGTTTCGGGTAAAATCAGTAAGTCTAAGCGAATTGATTCATCAGATAAATTTTATATTCCTGAACTTCGGGGCGAGTTGATTTCGGGCCGCGTACTCTCTAAAACCGATAAAAACCCTGCGGCGAATAAAACTGTGTCTCTGACGATTCCCGGTGAGGACTATGTGTTTAAACTGGCAAAGACCAATGCCCAAGGAAGGTTTTTCTTTTCAATTACGGAGGGTTACCATGCCGATGAGAGTATTATCCAATTATATGAAACTCAGGGCAGCGATACTGATTATGCGATATATTTAGATAAAAAGCGTCTTAATCTGGAAAAGAACGACAGGACTTTCTTAAGGCTGGATCCAAGTTTAAAAAATTGGTTGGAAACACGAAGTGTTCAAATGCAAATAGAAAACGCCTATTTTGATGTTAAAAAAGATAGTGTTTTGGACCTTGATAATACGCCGCCATTTTATGATCATTTGGGTACCTTGTTTTTACTGGATGATTACACCCGTTTTCCAAGTATTAGAGAAACATTTATTGAGGTAGTTAGCCTGGCTGCAATCCGGGGTTCTGAAGATAACTATAGGTTTTCGGTAAATAATGCTTACGATCCAAACCGGCTTGCGAAATTTAATGACTTACCGCCCTTGGTGCTAATGGACGGGATGCTGGTCCAAGACAATAATGAGGTTGTAAATTTTAATTCCAGAGCGGTACATAGCATTCGTGTAATCACGCAGCCTTATCGCTACGGACCAAAAATATACAGTGGTGTTATTGCCATTGAAACCAAGTCTGGAGATTTTGTACCGAATTTATCAAAAAAATATGTCGAAACAATTAAGTTGCCGCCAGCAGTAGGGGAGAAGTATAGTTACAGTCCACAGTATAAGACAGGAAATACACTTTCACGCATTCCAGATTATCGGGCACAACTGTTATGGGAACCTAAGCTTAATCTTTCTAATGGGATGTATTCAACTTCTTTTTACACCTCAGATGTACCTGGAACATATAGAATACACCTACAAGGCTATACTGAAGAAGGGAAGTATATCTCGCTTAAAAAATATATTTATATAGTTGAGTAGCTAAAAAAACATTAAAAAACTTTAAATAAAGTTAAAGTTTTGGTAATTTAAGCTTATATTTAACATTTTTAATTAAGCAACCCTAACCTAAACTCCCTATGCTTCACTGGAAGGCAACTTATATTATTATGGCCATTGTATTTGGCGTCATTGGTTTTATAGGGATTGGTGATGGCGGACTGGAGCCAGCGAAATACATTTGCGGCATGTTTATATTGCTGCTCCTTGCATTTTGGGCTACAGACTACTTGGTTGGAAGAAAGCGGTTATAGGCTTTGTTTGTTAAGTTTTTCGTAATAATGCCGCTAATCGCTTTAAATATATTGTATTTATGTGATTATCATATCGGGGTGCTTAAATTTTAAAAACAGCTGAGAATATACCCACACAACTTCGAAACGAATAATGCCAGCAGAAGAAATATGATTCGCAAAGGGAACATAGGTTTTTACAACCTTGTTCCCTTTGTTGTTTTAGAAGGTTGGTTCGCTTAAACAAAATGACTCTGTAGTGAGGTGAAGGGCTTAAAAACAAGAAAAGCCATATCACAGTACGAATACGTTGATATGGCTCCTTGTATGTAAATCGTTACCATTGGCCTACCTAAGCGGGCTAAATACAAGTTTATTATAGACTTGTAAATGTGATTTACTTACATGAGTTCAAAATTTTCCTAGTTTCAGATTGCAATAAAGCATTCCGTCTTGCAAAAAATTGACTCAAATACTTTTTTCAATTTCAATACTAATAATCTAAAGACCTTGAGTATTTCAAACAATTAAAAAAAGTGTTTAAAGTAGGTTTTTACTTTTGGCTAAATCTAGAGAATAACGTTTTTACGTGTTACTCTCGTAAACAACTTAGCAAAAATGATGTAAAAGAACTTACTTTAACTTATCATTATGGGTTTTACTCCATCTTGGTACTGCTAATATAACACTGATTTTCGAATTTCCAAGCAAGTGTAACCTATTAGTAATCCACAAGTTACCAACATTGGTTATTAACAATTGTTTATAAAAAAAGCCCTG
This sequence comes from Aequorivita marina, assembly GCF_031631895.2. NCBI lineage: Bacteria > Pseudomonadati > Bacteroidota > Flavobacteriia > Flavobacteriales > Flavobacteriaceae > Aequorivita > Aequorivita marina. The sequence goes on along the minus strand of NZ_JAVMBW020000008.1, from coordinate 37,758 downwards.
TGTTTACAGGGCTTTTTAGCGTTTTCAACAAAGAATAACTTATGAACGTTTTTCTTTGATACGGGCTTTTTTACCGGTAAGTCCTCTAAAGTAGTATATACGAGCTCTACGCACGCTACCTTTTTTATTGATCTCAATTTTTTGTAGTGCTGGCATGTTTAATGGGAAAATACGCTCCACACCAACTGTACCACTCATTTTACGGATTGTAAATGTCTTGGTAGTACCAGTACCTTTAACTTGAATTACAACACCTCTAAAAAACTGTGTTCTTGTTTTTTCACCTTCACGAATTTCATAATACACAGTGATCGTATCACCAGCACCGAAATCTGGGAATTCATTTTTAGTAACAAATTCGTCTTCTACAAATTTAATTAACTCTTCCATTTTGTTAATTTGATAAAGTTTTAATTAAAACAACATTCGCGGTTTTCGCCAGAGGTTGGATTAAGTGGGTGCAAAAATAACTAATTTGTGTAATGTAGCAAGGAAAAGCCTTAGTTTTTATTTTGAACTAGGTTTTTAAGGACACAATAAGCTAAAAGATTGTAGTACAAGTTGCTACTCCAATAAATCTGGTCGTCTTTCTTGGGTGCGTTTATAGGCTTGGTCTTCGCGCCATTCTTCAATTTTTGGAGTGTTGCCGCTGGTTAATATCTCTGGAACCGTCCAACCTTTATATTCTGCTGGTCGTGTATAGATAGGCGGAGCCAACAGATTATCTTGAAACGAATCGGTAAGCGCGCTTGTTTCATTCCCCAAGACCCCTGGGATTAACCGAATGACTGCATCGCAAACCAATGCGGCTCCTAATTCGCCTCCGCTCAGTACAAAGTCGCCAACTGATATCTCCATGGTTATAAAATGGTCGCGAACCCGCTGATCTACGCCTTTGTAATGACCGCAGAGAATAATAATATTTTCTTTAAGCGAAAGCGTGTTTGCCGCTTGTTGGTTAAACGTTTTGCCATCTGGCGTCATATAGATTATTTCGTCATAATCGCGCTGTGCTTTTAAATCTGAAATACATTTATCAATAGGCTCAATCATCATTACCATGCCGGCACCACCGCCAAACTGGTAATCGTCTATTTGCTTATAGTTGTTGCTGGACCAATCGCGAAGGTTGTGCGTATGTACTTCTACGAGGCCTTTTTCAATGGCGCGCTTTAAGATTGATGCTTCAAACGGACTCTGAAGCAATTCGGGAACGGCGGTTATTATATCAATTCGCATTATATCACTTCTTTTTTCTAGGTGTCTTCGGAGTATTCCAATATCATTTCAATTCGCAATTATATAAATCGTCCTGTAAAATGTTTTTTTTTAATTAAGGCTAAGTTGCAAAAGTAATTGAAATCGGTTTAAGTATCAGTATAAAAAAACTGCGTCCTGTGTGATTTTGCAGATAAAATTACCGCAAAGTAAGTAGCGTAATGATTGTAAGAAATAGATTACAAGCTACAATTGCCGTTTATGATGTCTTGTATTGAAGGGTTGTAGGCATTGTTTCTCACCCGGTAATCCCCATCCAAACCATTTTCTAAAAGTGTTGGTTGCAAACTACAGAAATCTGTCAGGGAGGAATTATTTTGAATTATTAAATCTCTCCCAATGAAAAGAAGACTTTGCAAGCCGTCCAAACTTGAAATCGCATTATTACCCGCTATCTTAAGGTTTTCAATCACATATTTTAGACTATTTAAGCCCTCTATGTTGACCAGATTAGGATTTGCTGCCATTTTTAACTCGACAACTGATTCAAGGTTGCTTAACTGGTCTAAATTTTGAATACTTTCGTTATTAGAAATTGTCACTGAATGTGCACTTTTTAAGTTATTTAGGCCTTCTAGGCTATTTAAGTTTGGGTTTTCTGTAATATCTATAACTCCTGCATTTTCAATACTGTTTAATCCCGAAATACTTTGCAAGGAATTGTTATTAATAATGTAGATGGTTATTGGGAACAAAATTAAGTTATCGAAGCTATTAATACTTATTAATGATTCGTTTTCGAATATGCTTATACGATTTTTAATATGAGTGAGATTAGCAAGCGCATCCAGATTATCTAAAGATGAATTATTTCCAATACTAATATCTAAAACCTCTTTAATATTTTGAAGTCCAGTTAGGCTTGTTAATTGATTGTTATTTAATATAGAAACATTATATGCCTTAGTCATACTCGACAGAGCTTGGATACTTTGTAGTGAAGGATTGTCAGTAATATTCAAATTAATTGATTCTCCGAAGTTTTCCAGACCATCTAAATTTTGTAAATTAATGTTCTCAAGAATAGATAGTGAAAAATTTATGCTTCCTTGAGCATTACCGAGACTTTGAATAGAGGTAAGCCCTTCGTTTTCAGCGATAACAACCTGACCATTAATTTGAGATACATTATCTAGACCCTGAAGATTTTGCAAATCTGGATTAAGTCCTACAATTAAATTTTTTCCAATAAAGGTTAGTGATGACAGCGGTGAAAGATCGTGAATATCTGATGTTTCATTTTCCAGGTACCTTCCAATATTTAAAGTCTCGCTTATATGGGTATAATTGTTAGCGCCAAAAGCATCAACCTCTGCTTGACTTTTTAGATTGATGAGTCCGTCATAAATCTTTTTCTCGGTTTTTTCATTCAGAGAGATTGTAATTGTTGCACTTTCACTTACGTCCTCATTAGTGACCATTACCGTACCTGTTACAATAGGATTGGTTTGATAGTTGAATAGATTTGAGTTTGCAACTTTAATTTCCCCAGAACTTGAGTCTATAGACAAAGCTCCTACTGGGTCTTGTTCAGAAATGAAATACTCTAATTGTCCTTGATTAGTACTTGCTAATAGGGTTCCAATTTCATAGCCCGCGGGTGGATTCTCGTCTATAGTCTTAGAAAAATCATAAGTGGTAATTGTTGTTTTTATGTAAATTGGTGTTTCATCATCCTTTGTACAGGAATGAAAGCTAATGACAGACAAAAGAAAAATAACCCATAGTAATTTAATGATTGGCTGTTTCATATTCTAGTTTTTTGGTGTTATATATTACAGTTCCCGTCAATAATATCTTGTATCGTTGGGTTGTATAGGTTTCTCAAAACTAAATAAGTTCCAAAACTCCCTTCGGTAATAAGATCATTTAACGCGCAAAAATCTTTCAAAAGAATATTTCTTTCGATTGACAATGGTCCTTCAATAATGCTAATTCTGTCCAGATTGTTAAGGTTTTTCAGTAGATAGTTTTTTTCAATATAGAACCCTCCTTCGCCAATAGCCGTTATGTTATTAAGACCAGATAAACTAATCAGTGACCTGTTGTTAATTATATCTATTCTTGAAGGGCTGGTGGCTCTGGAGAGGCCGTTTAAGTTTATTAAGGAGAAGTTGTTAGTAATTTCAATTTGCTCTGTAAATTTAATATTTTGTAAACCGTTTATGTTTTCTAATCTTGTATTTTGATATATTATCACTTCGGGAATAGTAGCAGTCACACTTGTAAGACCATCTAAATTGGTCAAGGCTTCATTAAAAGAGATGGTAATCTTGCTTCCAATATCATTAAGATTTAAAAGAGAGTCTAAATTGACTAAATATAAATTACCCATGATAAGGAACCTTCCTTCTATTGTTTTTAAATTTTTAAAGGCATTTAAATTAGTAAGACTGGTATCATATAATTGAAAGTCGCCTTTAATTTTAGTTACTTGACTCAACCCACTGATATCCATCAAATTCATGCTTCCTCCAATAGAAATACCAGCTTGTAAAATGGTGAGCTTTCTCAAATCGGGAATTGCTTCTAACATAGGATTATCGTTAATCATAATGTTTCCGCCAATATAGGATATATTTTTTAGCCCTTTTGTAGTAGTGAGACTTGAACAATCGGAGATTTGTAAAGTCTGACCAATTCTCTCAATATTCAATAGCGGGGATAAATCTACAATATCATCATATAAGTATGATCCAATTAATAGCCCTCCAGTTATGTGGGTAAACCCCATTTCACCAAAGTCATTGACCTCAATTTGGGTTGTCAAAATCACGTCTCCCTCGTAAACTCTGTCTTCTTCTAGATCATTCAAATTTATAGTTACAGCGGCAATTTCAAATAAGTTCCCATTAGCCACTTTAATCATACCAGTTATTGTGGGATTTATCTCAAAATTAAAAACGGATGCATCAGCAACTTTCAATTCTCCATTTACAGCATCAATAGAAAATGAATTTTGAGGTGATTGCTCTATAATTGAAAATGAAACAGTGCCTTTGTTGGTAGTTCCTGAAAGAGTTCCAATCACTTGACCATTAGTTGGATTTTCATCCATGGTGATTGATAAATCTTGAGTAGTTACATTCTTTTCAGTTTGCTCTGGTTCATCGCTGTCTTTGGAACAAGAAAAGAAGACCATAATGGACAAGATAAGTAAAAAGGAAAAGCTGTTATTAAGTAAGACACGCATTATTAAAGAAATGTTAAAATAATAGACTTTCAAATATAAACAAAAAATCCCATCACTTTCGTGATAGGATTTTTTATCAATAATCTTCTTCCTAATAATAAGTAAACCTTCTTACCTGGGCAATGTATTTTGCCAAGCGGATTACTTGGTGGCTATAGCCGTATTCGTTGTCATACCATATATATAGTACCACATTTTTACCGTCTTCGGTGGCAATGGTTGCCTTGCTGTCAAAAATAGCTGGAGCTGAAGCACCAACAATATCACTTGAAACAAGTTCATTGCTCATAGAGTATTTTATTTGCTCTACCAAACCGCCTTCTAAAGCATACTTTTTCATAGTAGCGTTGATCTCCTCAACTGAAGTAGGCTTCGCAACCTCAAGGTTTAAAACTACCAAAGAGCCATTAGGAACAGGAACACGGATTGCATTACTGGTAAGTTTGCCATCTAAAACAGGTAAAGCTTTTGCAACTGCTTTTCCAGCTCCGGTTTCGGTAATTACCATGTTTAGCGCTGCTGCACGGCCACGGCGATATTTTTTATGCATATTATCAACCAAATTCTGGTCGTTGGTGTATGCGTGAATGGTTTCCAAATGTCCGCGAACTACGCCAAAAGAATCTTCTACCGCCTTTAAGATAGGAGTAATGGCATTTGTGGTACAAGAAGCAGCCGAAAAAATATCAACCTTATCTGGATCGTGTTCGTTTTGGTTTACACCGTGAACAATATTTGGAACGCCTTTTCCGGGAGCGGTAAGCAACACCTTTGCGGCACCTTTTGCTTTTAGATGGCGGCCCAAAGCTTCCTTATCGCGGAAAGCACCTGTGTTATCAATAATCAAGGCATTTTCAATCCCGTATTGGGAGTAATCTATATCTTCCGGATTGTTTGCTGAAATTACATGAACAGAAGTTCCGTTTATAATTAAAGCGCTATTTTCAAGGTCTGTAGATACCGTTCCTAAAAAATCGCCATGCACAGAATCATTAACAAGCAAAGAAGCTCTTTTGTCTAAAACCGTTTGGTCTATATTACCGCGAACCACAATAGCACGAAGGCGAAGTTGGTTGCCTTGGCCTGTTTTTGTCATTAGTTCACGCGCCAATAAACGACCAATTCGACCAAAACCATAAAGAACTACATCTTTTGGAACAACAGTTTTTGCCGCTTTGGCATCTTTTAATTTAGCCGAAACAAAAGCAAGTGCATTTGAATGTTTGTCATCTTCTAAATGGAATTCGTAGGTGAGTTTACCAATATCCAACTTTGCTGGTGGAAGATCTAAAGTTTTGATGGCCTGGGCAATTTCAACAGAGTCGAAGATTGAAATGGGCTTTTGTACGAATTCGCCGGCGTATTCGTGAAGGTTTAATATCTCACTTACATTGCGATCGATAAGTTGGTTGCGGAAAAGTACCAATTCAATGGACTTATCATACCAAAGGTCACTAATGATTTTAATAAATTCTACTGAGGCTTTCCTGCGGTCAGTTTGAAAAGACAGTTCTTTTTCATAAACGTCATCAAAACTCATAAGGATGGATTTTTAAGGGTTTAAATTTTGTGCAAAATTACTTATTTTCATCGGCTTGGGGAAATTATTAATGAAATTAAAAACACCGCTGAAAGTTTAGACTCCCAGCGGTGCTACATTAATTTTGTTCAGTTTTTATCTAAAAATAAAGGAGTTAATGTTTCCTGCCCCATCCATAAAGGTCATTTTTATTGGGGTTCGCGTATCGTGCTGTGTCATTATTCGTCGTACATCACTTATATCATTTACCGGTTCATCGTTTAAATGGGTGATAATAATGCCTTCCAATTTATACCGAGCAACTTCTGGTGTTAGTGCTCGGGTAACAACCACACCATTTTTTAAACCCCGTTCCTTTAGCTCTGCTGAAGTTGTGTTTTTAACCTCTAAGCCTAGGTTGTCTATTGAAAAGGTCTCGAGTTTTTCTAGGGTAACGGGAATAGATTTTTCTTCGCCATTTCGCAATACCGTTACCTGGACCACATCGTTTGGTCTTTTAGAACCGAGATATCCAGAAAGATCTGCGAATTTTCGCACGCGGATTCCGTCTAGCTTTTTAATAATGTCTCCTTTCTTAATTCCTGCCTTATCCGCACCGCTTCCTCTCTCTAAACCGCCAACAAAAACACCTTGGGTTTCATCAATGCCGTATTGCTCGGCAAGTTGAGGGCTGATATTCCCAACTTGAATCCCTAAAATACCACGTTGCACATTGCCATACTCTAAAATATCCTCAATTACCTTTCGCGCATTGTTTGAAGGTACCGCAAAAGAATACCCGATAAAACTACCGGTTTCCGACGTAATTGCAGTGTTTATTCCAATAAGTTCTCCACGCGTATTTACCAAGGCGCCTCCACTGTTACCCCGGTTTACGGCTGCATCTGTTTGTATAAAAGACTGCGGATTTCCATCAAATTGGTTTAAATCTCTCGCTTTTGCACTAATAATCCCGGCAGTAACCGTTGAGGTAAGGTTAAAAGGATTTCCTACGGCAAGTACCCATTCTCCAATTTTCACATTGTTTGAGTCGCCAAAAGGAATGTAAGGGAAGTCGTCGTCGCCGTCAATTTTTATCAATGCAATATCTGTTGTAGGGTCCGTACCGATTAATTCGGCAGTATAGGTTTTATTGTCGTTAAGGGTTACCTCTAGATTAGAGGCGTTTGCAATAACGTGATTATTGGTAACAATGTAGCCGTCTGGAGAGACAATTACCCCGCTTCCGCTACCAACGCGAGCTTTTGGTTGTCCGCCGCCCTGAAAATACTCAAATATATTAGTGGGTTGTCGGCTTACGGTTATGTTTTTTACGTGTACTACGGCGTGCACAGTTTTTTCGGCTGCTTCGGTAAAATCGGTGCTCATCTCAGCTGCATTGGCTGAAAAACTCGCGGGAACAAACTTTGAGGTTTGCTCCGGTTCAAAAGTAACAAGCTCTTTCTCTTCAAAGTATTTATAGCCGCCTAGCGTAATTGCTCCAGCAAACAGGGCTACCATAAATAAACGGAATGTCTGTTTCATTTTAAGTTGAATTTTATTAATATTATTTCGAGTTATTTAAAATTTTAGCTGAAAAAAGGATATTTGTTCTGAAAAAATAAATCTTTCGTTTGAATATCAATTTTTAAAACAGCTATACAAATTTAACTATCATAAGCCGAAAAAAGTATGCCATAAACTTGCATTTAACTTGTATTTAACGTGGCTATATTCATACATCTAGTGGAGCCTTTTTTATATCTTTGCGCGATTATGGAATTTAAGTTTTACAAATATCAAGGTACCGGTAATGATTTTGTTATCATTGACAACCGAGACCAGTTTTTTCCAAAACAGAATACCGAATTGGTCGCCAAAATGTGCGACCGTCGTTTTGGCATTGGGGCAGATGGCTTGATTTTACTGGAGAATCATAAATCGGCAGACTTTACAATGGTCTACTACAATGCCGATGGAAATATAAGTACCATGTGTGGCAATGGCGGAAGGTGTATTTCGCATTTTGCTGAGTTCCTTGGTGTAATTTCTGAAACCGCTACCTTTGAAGCCGTTGATGGCATGCATAAAGCCAAGGTTAAAGCAGATTGGGTTTCCTTAAAGATGAATGAGGTTAAAAACGTCGATATTTTTGAAAACCATGTTTTTTTAAACACCGGATCGCCGCATCACGTTGAAATGGTTTCTGGATTGAAGGAGTTTGATGTTTTTCAAAACGGCAAGGATATTCGAAACAATAGCTACGGAAAAGAAGGCGCCAATATTAATTTTGTGGAACAGCTTGAAGATGCTGTTTTTAGGGTGCGAACCTATGAACGAGGCGTGGAAGATGAAACCCTTTCCTGTGGCACGGGCGTTACTGCCGTTGCAATCGCCATGTTTGAAATGGGTAAAACCACAGCAAATTTAATTGACTTAAAAACCCCGGGCGGCAACTTAAAAGTGCGTTTTAATAAAGAAGAAGCTGGTTATAATACCGTATATTTGGAAGGTCCAGCAGTACAGGTTTTTAACGGAAAATGGAAATTATGACACTTAAAGGAGACAAAATATTTTTGCGTGCTTTAGAAGCGGAAGACCTCGATTTTCTTTACAATGTGGAAAACGATGAAACCCTGTGGGAGGTTAGCAATACTACGCATCCGTATTCAAGGTTTATTTTAAAGCAATATTTAGAGAATAGCTATCGCGATATTTACGAAGTTAAACAACTGCGTTTGGTAATTTGTAAAGCGGAAAATGAAACCCAAGTGGGATTTATTGATTTATTCGACTTTGAACCCAAACATCATAGAGTAGGGGTAGGAATCGTAATTTTTTCTGAAACCGACAAACGCAAAGGCTTTGCCACCGAGGCTTTGGCTCTTGTTTGTAAGTATGCGTTTAAAAACTTGAACGTACATCAAATATTTGCTTCCATTACGGAAGGAAATCAGGGTAGCATTTCGCTATTTGAAAATGCGGGCTTCGAAAAAAGCGGCGTTAAAAAGGACTGGGTCTTCACCAATGGAGCCTATAAAAGCGAATACTTATATCAGCTCATTCGATAATTCAGGATGCGAAACAAATTTCTTCAAGACTCTTAATTTATACCATTCTTAATTCATAATTCACCATTCTGCACTTTTAATTCATACTTAAAACCATGTATATAAAAAAAATATTGCTAATTATTGTTTTGCTCGGGGCTGTGGCCATGGGTGCATTTGCCTGGTATGTTTACAGCTCGGCCTTTATAGAGAACACTGCCTTTAACAATAAAAAAGCCCATGTTTATATTCCCACTGGTGCCTCAATCAACGAGGTGGGTAAAGAGTTGGAGCCGCTACTAAAAGATACAGAAACCTTCTACAGGGTTGCCAGCCAAAAAAAATATACTGGAAATATTAAGCCCGGTCACTTTATAATTACCAAGGGAATGACCAACAATGATATTATAAATACCTTGCGTAGTAGAAATGTTCCTATAAATATAAAATTCAATAATCAGGAACGTCTAGAAGATCTTGCAGGTCATATTTCTTCGCAAATAGAAGCGGACAGCCTTTCCTTAATAGAAGCAATGCAAGATTCGGAATTCCTCAAAGAAGCTGGGTTTACCGAAAAGACTGCGCTTGCAATGTATATTCCAAACACCTATGAGTTTTATTGGAATAGTTCAGCTGAAACCTTCCGAAGTAGAATGAAAACGGAATACGAACGTTTCTGGAATGAGTCGCGTACCCAAAAAGCTAAAATATTAAACCTAACTAAGGACGAAGTAATGTCTCTTGCGGCTATTGTTCAAAAGGAAACCGCCAAAGTGGAAGAGCGACCAAGAGTTGCTGGAGTTTATCATAACAGGTTAAAAGTTGGGATGTTGCTTCAGGCAGATCCAACGGTTATTTATGCCTTAAAGCACGAAAGTGGCGATTACAACCAAATTATAAAACGCGTACTTTATAAAGATTTAGAGCTAGATTCGCCTTATAACACCTATAAATATGCGGGAGTTCCGCCTGGGCCTATTGCCATGCCCGATATTTCTTCAATAGATGCGGTTTTAAATCCCGAAAAGCACGATTACTACTATTTTGTGGCAGACGTCACCAATTTTGGGTATCACAAATTCTCCAAAACCCTAAGGCAACACAATGCAAATAAAGCCGAATACGTGCGGTGGGTTAATAGTCAAGGATTAAAACGCTAATTATTTTAGTTGTTAATTGACCTCTGAATTGTTAATTACGTTCAGTGTGATGCTATTTATTTAACGAGATTTTTAGTCTTCGATGTTTCAGGAATACACGCTGACAACAACGCTAGAGGGGCATTGTAATTATTGAAAAAATTAGGTTCACAAGCCTTGTTTTTTATTTTAATAAAATTTAACAACCTATGAATCAGATTTTTAAAAAAACCTGTATCTTTGCGCGCTGAAACGAAGGGGTAGTAATATTCCTGAATTTTAAACGTAATGAGAAAAAGTATATATCTAATTGCAGTTTTACTTGTTGTTACTTTACTGGTAGGGACAGGTTTTAATTCAAAAGATAGCGCCGATTATTCTGCGTTTAGCACAGAAGGATTGGAGTTAAACTTTAACGTTCCCACAGAAGCTGAAGTTAATACGTTAATACAGCCTGTGACCCCAAAATACTATTTGTTTTTGGGAAAAACCTATTTAGGGTTTAAAGAAGCACTCGGTTTTAAAGAATCGAGAGGAGATTACCATATCGTAAACGATTATGGCTATATGGGGAAATATCAGTTTTCTAAAGCAACTCTCAGAATGATGGGGTTTAGAAATACCGATAACTTTCTATACGATACCGAACAACAAGAAGTTGCATTTCGCGCTTTTGTTTCTCGAAATAAGTGGGTGCTCCGAAAGGACATTAAACGCTATTCGGGCAAAACTATTGGTGGTGTTCATGTTACTGAATCAGGAATTTTGGCCGCTGCGCATTTAGCAGGAGCTGGCAATGTAAAGAAATTTCTAAGAAGCGCTGGTGCACGCGGGTTCGCAGATGCCAATGGAGCATCAATACGGTATTACCTCAGAAAGTTTTCTGGCTACGATACCTCTCATGTAATTCCGAATAGAAAACCACAGATAATATAAAAATTATCCGTGAATAATAAACAAGGTGGGTCTTTTATGAAGGTCCACCTTTATTTTTTTCCATAAAGCTACAGGCGCAGTTTTAATGTATTCGGAAGGCAATGTTATATCGCATGCCACACAGATTCTGGTATGTGCGCCAAGGGTTTCAGTCAAACTCTTTAGCATTTGATTGTTCCGGTAGGGCGTTTCAATAAATAACTGCGATTGATCGTGCTCCTTAGAAAGTTTTTCCAGACGTTTTAATTCTCGCTTGCGTTCCCCCTTATCTATTGGTAAATAGCCGTTAAATGCGAAATTCTGACCGTTAAAACCGCTGGCCATCATTGCAAGTAAGATAGAAGATGGGCCAACTAAAGGCACTACTTTTATACCTTTTTCATGGGCGTGATGAACGGCATTAGCTCCAGGGTCAGCTATTCCAGGGCATCCGGCATCGCTAATAACCCCTACATCAAAACCTTCAAGACAAGGGGTTAGCATGGCTGGAATTTCTTCGGGCTGCGTAAATTTATTTATTTCACTTATTTTTAAAGAAGACTGCTCCTTCTCTGGAACAATACTCTTTATGAATCTTCGCGCATCTTTCTGATGTTCAACAATATAGTGGTCTATTTTCTCAATAGCGTTTTTTGCCGAAAGCGGAAGAACTTCTAAGGGTTGTGTCTCGCCTAGAGGGCAAGGGATTAGGTATAAACTGCCTTTTTTAACTGTCATTTATTAACTATTGAACTATTAATTTTTTTACTGTGGAAGCTCCTTTTTCTGAGATTATTTTTGCGAAATAAATTCCCGGGCTTAAAGACTCCGTTGAAACCTTATAATTATTTTTAAAAATATTTTCTTCGGAAGAAATGAAACTGCCACTAATGTCAAAAAGTGAAATTGTTTGAAGTTTATCATCTTTTAAACTAAATAGTACATTTCCGCTGGTAGGATTGGGCGTCATATAAAGGCTGTTTTCAATTGAAAAATCTTCGGTACCTATTACGAATGCTAGTATTTTATAAATGGCTCCGTCCAAATCAATTATATATAACTCCTTGTTTGTGTCTTCTCCAAAAGAAACCCAACTTCCAGAGAAGTTATTGTTAAATGTAATAGCGCCATCTTCTTCTATGATTCCTATTTCACCGGAGCAAAAGTCAGCAAAAATGTAGTGTCCTTCTAAGTCAAGTTCCACATCGCCTCTGTAAACATAACCGCCGGTTATAGAGCATTTTCCGTTAGTATGTGAATATTCAGCATAGGGAAACGTCAGTTCAGATTGCGGCGGGCAGTTTTGTGTATTAAAAGGCTGGGAACCTTCATAGCAAGGCCAGCCGTAATTTAAACCTCCTTCGCTTATAGGAGCGCGGTTGATTTCCTCTATTTCAGATTGCCCCACGTCAGCGATCCAAGTATTGTTTTCCTCAAAATCAAATGAAAACCGCCATGGGTTTCTTAGGCCATACGCCCAAATTTCATCGCGAGCGTTAGGGTCGTCAACAAATGGGTTTGTTGCAGGAATGCCATAGTTATTCCCGCCTGTGGGGTTGTCAACATCTATGCGCAGAATCTTTCCCAGAAGTAAGTTGAGGTCTTGAGCGCGATTGCCCGGATTTCCGCCTCCATCGCCCGACGAAATATAAAGAAATCCTTCTGGTCCAAAAGCCAAGTTGCCACCATTGTGGTTTGAAAAAGGCTGCTCGTAACCAAGAATTGGCAGCTCTGAACTTATATGGGCTACATCTGGGGTGTCTGGGTCAACGGAAAATCTGGAAATTTGGGTGTCTCCATTTGGCCTGGTGTAATTCACGAAAAAATATCCGTTGTTTTCATAATCTGGATGGAAAGCTAGCCCGAGAAGTCCGCGTTCGCCACCAGTAGATATTTGATCTGAAACATCGAGAAACGGCACAGGATTCACCGAACCATCGGCTTGTATTATTTTTATTTTTCCGCCTTGCTCCACAATAAATAACCGATCGTCGTTGGCGTGCTGTAAGCTAAGCGGTTGTGAAAATCCATCTTTAAACAATTCTAAGTCAACTTCCTGGGCAGAAGTAATCCAGGGAATAATCAGGAGCAAGATAAGCAGGATTGATTTTCTCATAGCAGTTTCTTTTAGGGTTTCACTAAAAGTAAGAAAATGAACCGAGTAAAAGCGTTAAATTTTGCTGGCAATTTGGTCGCAGGCTTCATCAAGCATTTTGTAAACATTTTCAAAACCTAAATCTCCCCCAAAATACGGGTCGGGTACATCTACGTTTTCTCCAGGGAATATTTCATCTAAAATTAGTCGGACTTTTTTTTTGTCGGCATCTGTTTCTGCCAGAGCCAATACGTTTTCTTTGTTGGAGTTATCCATTACGTAAATCAAATCGAAATTTTTAAAGTCTTTCGCCGTAAACTGTCTTCCGCGTTGGGTTGTAATGTCAATATCGTACTTTTTTCCTACTGCTATACTTCTTGAATCGGGTTCATCGCCTACGTGCCAATCGCCGGTTCCAGCAGAATCAACCATTATTTTTGAAGTATCCACTTTAGATTTTAAAATGCCTTCTGCCAAAGGGGAGCGGCATATATTGCCAAGGCAGACCATAAGAATTTTATATTGTTGCAAAGCGTTCGGGATTAATTATGAATACATAAATTTATTACAAAGGTATGAGGTTATTAAGAACCTGCAACCTTGCATTTTAACTTTAAACCTAAACTTTTATAGGGTCAATTTCTTTTTAAGATCTTCTACGTACTTGCGGAATTGTTTGTCGGTACTAGAGAGGTTGTCAACCGTTTTACATGCGTGAAGTACTGTTGCATGGTCACGCTGCCCAATTTGAGAGCCGATTGATGCAAGCGAGGCTTTTGTGAGTTTTTTTGCAAAAAACATTGCCAATTGACGCGCTTGAACAATGTGTCTTTTACGTGTTTTAGACTGTAAAGTGTCCACATCCATTTGAAAGTAATCACTAACCACTTTCTGAATATACTCTATTGAAACCTCGCGTTTGGTGTGTTTTACGTAGTTATCAACAATGTTGCGGGCAAGGTCTATGGTAATTTCTTTTTTATTGAAAGAGGAATGGGCGATTAACGAAATTATGGCGCCTTCTAATTCCCGGATATTGGTCTTGATGTTGTTCGCTAAAAACTCAATAATATCGTCTGGCATTTCAACGCCATCACGATAGAGTTTGTTTTTAATTATAGCAACACGTGTATCGTAATCTGGGTGATTTAATTCGGCAGAAAGTCCCCATTTAAAACGGGATAATAAGCGTTGCTCAATATCAACCATATCAACCGGAGCTTTGTCACTTGTTAAAATAACCTGTTTTCCGTTTTGGTGCAAGTGGTTGAATATGTGGAAGAAAACATCTTGTGTGCCTGCTTTTCCAGATAGCAGTTGAATGTCGTCAACAATAAGTACGTCTATAATTTGATAGAAGTGTATAAAGTCGTTTCGATTGTTCTTTTTTACGGACTCAATGTATTGTTGTGTAAATTTTTCCGCAGAAATGTAAAGAACTGTTTTTTCGGGATACTTGTCTTTTATATCAACACCAATTGCGTGCGCCAAATGCGTTTTTCCTAAGCCTACACCACCAAAAACAAGGAGTGGGTTAAAAGATGTTCCCCCAGGCTTATTTGCTACCGCTAAACCTGCCGAGCGCGCTAGCCTATTGGACTCGCCTTCAAGAAAATTCTCAAAACTGTAATTGGGGTTTAACTGCGATTCAATCTTTACATTGCGAATTCCCGGAATAACAAAAGGGTTTTTTAACTCCGGACTTTTGTTTTTTAAGGGAACGTCAACGTCTTGCGATCGCAAATTGCTTCGATTGGAACTCGGAATTTTTTCGGTAAAAGGTTGCTTGTTGCCATAGGTGTTTTCCATCTTGATGATGTAAACCAATTTTGCGGTCGTACCAAGCTCCTTGGTGAGGGCAACTTTTAGAATTTTAACGTAGTGTTCTTCAAGCCATTCGTAAAAAAATTTACTCGGTACTTGAATACTAAGAGCATTATCGGTCAACTTTACTGCCTTAATAGGCTCGAACCAAGTTTTGTACGCTTGCGAAGTGATATTGTCTTCGATGAAGGCCAAACAATTGTTCCAAACTGTTTCTGCAGTTTTGCTCATAGTTAAAAATTCTATTTAAATTTTAGTTAATAGGTTGCCGTAAAAAATAATGGATGTAGTGTTTCCGAAGCTATTTCTTAACAATGCAAATATGTGAACAAAATAGTTATAAAAAAAACCACTTTGGGGTTGAAAAAGTAGTTTTTTTTCGCCATACTTCACTTTCGATAAAACTACAAAAAATCTTCCTTTAAACCCCATAAAATTTTGAAGAATACAATTACACAATTAAGAGTGCGTTACGGCGAAACAGACCAAATGGGTGTTGTTTATTACGGTAACTACGCGCAGTACTTGGAACAAGGCCGAACTGAGTGGCTTCGTGAACTGGGTTTTAGCTATAAGTGGATGGAAGCCAACAATGTGCAGCTTCCGGTAGTCCATTTTAGCATAGATTATAAGCTACCAGCAAGCTATGACGACCTGCTGACTATTAAGACAACATTGAAAAAAATGCCATCTGTTAAAATTGAATTTTACTATGAAATTTATAATGAATCCAAACAACTTTTGGCAACGGCGACTACTATTTTGGTTTTTATAGACACCACTACAAAAAAGTTAATGAAGGCGCCAGATTATTTGATTGAAAAGTTAAATGAAGAATAATTAGTCTTCTTTTCTTTTTATAAGCACTTTATAGGTGTTTTCGAATAGCTGAAAAATTCGTTCGGCTTCTTTTTTACGAACAGAAATTTCAAACTCGCAGGCCAGTTCCATTTTACGGTTTACCACCTTGATTTCTTCGTCATTGATAATTCGCATTACAATGTTCATTTCGGGGTAATCAAACTTCAAGATAAAAGTATCGTTAATGGTTCTTTCAACTATTTTTGAAGCCTCCAGCGCCATTTGTGCCGAGGTTTTGTAAGCTTGTATCAAACCGCCAACCCCCAGCTTGGTTCCACCAAAGTATCGTACCACGACCACAAGGGTGTTGGTTACATCAAAAGATTGTAGCTGCCCGTAAATAGGCATGCCAGCGCTGTTTGATGGTTCGCCATCGTCATTCGCGCGATAATGTTCATAAGTCTTACCCAGCTGCCAGGCGTAGCACCAATGCCGGGCGCTATGATGTTGTTTTTTAAGGCTCTCAATATGTTCCTTTATCTCATCTTCACAAGTAACCGGAAAAGCATAGCCATAAAATTTACTTCCTTTTTCTTTATAAAGTGTTTCCTCAGATGGCTTTGTAAGCGTTTTATAGGTGTCCTTCTCCATTTGTGTGTTTTTTGTGTGCGTTTGCCTCTTTTGGTCTAAAACCGTTCTAGAGCTATTAAAATGATGCTTAAAACGGCTAGTGCGATTCCAATCCAGTTTTTAGGTAGTAGTTTTTCCTTAAACAGAATAATCCCCAGAATGGTAGAAGCCATAACGATAGCAACATTGTTAATGGCAAAAATTCCAGAACTGTCCAAAATACCACTTCTGAAAGCACGAACCAAAAAGTATATGGAAAAATAGTTAGGAATTCCGAGAGCAATTCCGCCGATTATATTTTTAAATTGAAACTTAAACCTTCCTTTAATCGCTTGAAACCCTATTATTGTAAATCCAATAATCCCCGCCATAGTGTAAATCACGGCGGAGAAAATAGGGATATCGTTTTCAGCAATAAACTCACCTTCCAAATATTTAATGGTGGTGTCTATTGTGCCGCTTCCCAAAAACACCAAAATGGGGAATATAAGGTTAGACGGCTTTATCTTGATGCCGTCTTTCTTTTTTATTGAAGCTAAATAAAGCGCAATCAATGCCAGTATAATACCAAGAATTTTAAATGTACCTAGGCTTTCTTGGTAATAGGCTAGCCCAAAAACAATTGGGATTACCACACTCATTTTTGTAGCTACCGAAACTACCGAAAGGCCGCTGCGCTGGGTGGTGAGGGCCATTAAGTTAAAGACTGCTATAAATAAACCACCTAAGATAAGTGCGAATGGAAACCATGAATATTCAGGAACCTGCGCGAAGTTTATGGTGTTTTTCTGAAATACAATTCCGCAGGTTGTCGCGGTTACATAATTCATTACAATGGCGTGTAGCGTATTGACCTTAAACCTTGAAAAGAGCCTAAATACTACAAATATTGCCGTGGAAGAAAGGATGCTTAGTGCGAG
Organism: Aequorivita marina; assembly: GCF_031631895.2. NCBI lineage: Bacteria > Pseudomonadati > Bacteroidota > Flavobacteriia > Flavobacteriales > Flavobacteriaceae > Aequorivita > Aequorivita marina. The sequence goes on along the minus strand of NZ_JAVMBW020000008.1, from coordinate 20,394 downwards.
AAAAATCAAGCTTGTGGGTTTTTAAAGATGTGTAACCTATCTTCTTTAATTTTTGTTTCGGAAGTTAGTTCTCCTTGAAAATCTGGTGCTTTTGTCCCTTCCTGAAACCTAATGGGGCCCGAAAATACATTAGCTTCATCCCAAAGGTTTAAGTTGATAAAAGATTGTAGTGTTTTTGCTCCACCTTCAATGATGATAGACTGCAAGCCCTTTTTATACGCTGTATTGATAATTTGAGGGATAAGCGCTTCCGAAAAATCAATTTTCAGCATGTTTGTCTTTCCTTTTTTAGCAGTTTCGCTCTTATTGAAAACTAGGGTTTCTGCATCTTCGTTGTACAGCGAATAATCGGTAGGAATCTTTAAATCTTTGTCAATAACCAGCCTTACCGGGTTGTTTCCGCTCCAGCCGCGTACCGTAAGCGACGGATTGTCCTGAAGGGCAGTATTGGTGCCAACGAGAATTGCTGCTTCCTGAGCTCGCATTTTATGGACTAATTGACGCGAATATTCATTCGTGATCCAAACGGGCTTGGCTTCCTTTCTGGTTTCATTTTTTGGAGCGATAAATCCGTCTGCGGTCTGTGCCCATTTTAAAATAATAAAAGGTCTCTTTTTTTGATGGAATGTAAAAAACCGTTTGTTGAGGTAAGCACATTCTTCTTCTAAAACTCCTACTTCAACATCGCAGCCGGCTTGCATTAGTTTTTTTACTCCGTTACCCGCAACTTGTGGGTTGGGGTCTAAACTGCCAATTACCACTTTTTTAATGCCGCTTTTTATGATTAAATCGGCACAGGGTGGAGTTTTACCGTGATGGCTGCATGGCTCCAGACTCACATAGATTGTCGCTTTGTTTAGTAAGTCTGTTTCTGTTACACTGTTGATGGCGTTAACCTCGGCATGTGGAGTGCCGGCTTTGTAATGCCAGCCTTCGCCAATCATCCTTTTGCTATGAACTACTACGCTGCCAACTAACGGGTTTGGATAGGTAGTGCCCAGTCCGTTTTTGGCTAGTTGGATGCATCGCGACATGTATTTTTCACGTATGTTCACGCGTTCGGACTTTTTGGTTTTCGGCAAAACTATTTAATTAATTGTAAAAGTGGGCAACTTGGGCGTTCATCTCTTTTAAATTTAAACGCTACTTTTGCAGCTAAACAATTCTGTGTTTGAATTTGTTAATTAATCGCGTAAAAATACAAGGATTTAATTAGATGGACACATTGATAATTAGACTTATTGAAAAGAAAGACAATCCACAGGTTGCGGAGGTAATTCGCGGGGTTTTGGAGTCTTTAGGTGCGCCTAAAGTGGGTACGGCTTATGAAGATGAAGCTACAGACGCTATGTTTGAAAATTATCAAAAACCCAATTCGGCCTATTTTGTAGTTGTACTAAATAATAAAATACTCGGTGGTGCTGGAGTTGCAAAACTAGCCAACTTTGATGGAAATGTCTGTGAGCTTCAAAAAATGTATTTTCTTCCTGAAGTCCGTGGTATGGGGGTTGGCGCGCAGATGATGGAGTTTTGTATTGCAAAAGCTCGGGAGTTTGGTTTTGATAAAATGTATTTGGAAACCATGGAATATATGACGCACGCCCAAAAACTTTACAAACAATCGGGTTTTAAGCATATTGAAGCTCCTTTAGGAAATACTGGTCATTATTCTTGCCCGGTTCACATGCTTAAAAAGTTGTAAATATCAAATTGTGTTTATTAAACGCTGCTATGAAACTAAACGAGCTAAAAGCAAATTTTCAAAAATCCCTTCTTCTGTTATACCCTACGGAAGAAATACAATCATTTTTCTCTATTCTTTCTGAAAAATACCTGAAGCTTTCACGAGTTGAAGCTGCGCTAAATCCGGACCTAGAAATTTCAGAAAAAGATGCTGAAAAATTCAGTTCGGCTTTAATTCGCCTAAAAAACCACGAGCCCATTCAATATATAATAGGGGAAACCGAGTTTTATGGCCTTCGGTTTAAAGTGAATCCACATACGTTAATTCCGCGCCCTGAAACCGAGGAGTTGGTGGAGGTTATATTATCTGAGGTGGAAGCTTTTTCTCAAAACGCAGCGTCTAAGACTATTTTGGATATTGGTACCGGTTCCGGTTGTATTGCTATATCGCTGGCAAAAAATCTGCCAGAAGCCACTGTTTCTGCTATAGATATTTCAGAAAAAACCTTAGGCCTTGCCCAAGAAAACGCCCTTGTGAATGACGTAAGGGTTCATTTTGTGCAAGCCGATATTTTAATAACGAAGTCGCTTGATAAAATGTATGATGTAATAGTTTCCAATCCGCCTTATGTACGGGAGTTGGAGAAAAAACTGATGCAGCAAAACGTTTTAAAATATGAGCCAGAAGCGGCATTGTTCGTTCAAGATTCGGATCCGTTACTGTTTTATCGCACTATTTCTCGGTTGGCAAAAGCACATTTAAAGCCTGGCGGGAAACTATTTTTCGAGATTAATGAGTATCTTGCAGAGGAGACAGTTTCACTTTTGAAAAAAGAGGGGTTTCAGGATATAGAACTACGAAAGGACATTTTTGGAAAATTCAGGATATTGAAATCTACTTTTAAATAGGTTGTTTCTGTTTTTGTAATTGGGTTCGAAAAAGTAAGTAAACAAAGCTGCACAAAGAAATAACACGATGAACAAACTCGAAAAAATATGCGTTTTCTGCGGAAGTAGCGAGGGCAATGATTTGGCAATAACCGACGCCGCAAAAAAACTGGGAGAGATTTTTGTTGACAAAAATATCACCTTGGTTTACGGGGCAGCAAAAATTGGAGTGATGGGAACCATTGCCAAGAGTGTTTTGGCTAATAAAGGGAAAGTAGTGGGCATTATTCCCAGTTTTCTTAAAAAGAAAGAGGTAGTTCATCTAGGACTTACCAAATTGATTACCACTAAAAATATGCACGAGCGTAAAATGAAAATGCAAGAAGAAAGCGATGGTTTTATCGCTCTGCCCGGTGGTATGGGAACCCTAGAAGAGCTTTTTGAAATTATAACTTGGCTGCAGCTCGGGCTTCATCAAAAGCCAATTGGGCTTCTAAACATTAACGGATTTTATAACGACCTTATAAAAATGCTTGAAACCATGGTGCGCAAGGGGTTTCTGTCTATGGATAACTATGAACTTTTAAAGGTGGATACCAATCCTATCAATTTGCTTCAAAAAATGGAAGATTTTAAGCGCCCCGATGTTCCAAAATGGTTAAATGCCGATAGAACTTGAGTTTATTAACATTTCCAATTACGGGTACATCGGTAAATCCGGCGCGTAGTTTGGGCCCAGCACTCTTTTCTGGAGGCATGGCATTGCAGCAGTTGTGGCTCTTTATTGTAGCGCCTATTGCTGGTGGTTTGTTTGCCGCGATGGTTCGCAAGATATTTATTGATGAATGAAATTTGATTTTTGACTAAAATTATATAAAAACCTCACTATAGTTATAAGTGACTCATTTTTAAAGCATTATATTTGATATAAGTGTGAAATAATGTATTGAGCATCTGATAATCTAAAGCTTATGTCAAATACTTACCATCAAATATACATACAGACTGTATTTGCCGTGAAGTACAGAAAGGCCATGATTCACAGAGATTGGAGGGCTATGTTATGCGGCGTAATAGGAAACTTGATTAACGAAACGGGATGTAAAACCTTAATTGTAAATGGAGTTGAAGATCATATTCATTGCTTCTTTTCGCTTAAACCTGCTTTGAGTGTTTCAGATGTTATGCAAAGCGCAAAAGCTAAATCTTCCAAATGGATAAATGACAGTAGAGGACTTTCCCATAGATTTGAATGGCAGCGGGGTTTTGGAGCGTTTTCTTATAGCAAATCACATATTCACAATGTAATTAAGTATATCCAAAATCAAGAAACTCATCATAAGAAACAAAGCTTTTTGGACGAATATCGCGAACTCTTAAAGCGTTTTGAAGTAGAGTATGAGGAGGTTTATATTTTTCATGAGCCTATTTAATTTTATATATTGATCATGCCTACGGCATTTTGTTGGTCCAGTATCACGCGGTGCCTCGGAATGAATCCCGAGGTTATAGAAGATACGTGCCTCTGGCACTAAGTTGTTGCCCGACTAGAGTGCCAGCGGCACGCCCAATCTTGTGGCCTTGGAAGTGCCTCGGGACGAAATCCCGAGCTTATAAGAGATGCGTGCCGCTGGCACTCAAGAAATGGCCGGCCAGAGTGCCAGCGGCACGATCGATTTTGTGGCCTTGGAATTTATTCCAAGGCACATAAATCTCATTTGAGCAGTTTTTTTCGTTGTTCTTTATTTTATATTTGTTCTATGAATACTGAACAACAAATTTCAACACTTCGCAACCAACTTCGCGAGCATAACTACAACTATTACGTTCTTGATAATCCCACAATTTCTGACTTTGAATTTGATCAAAAATTGAAGGAACTACAAGAATTGGAAGAAAAGCATCCAGAGTTTTATGATGCCAATTCGCCAACACAACGGGTTGGGGGAGCGGTAACAAAGAATTTTGAAACCATCCAGCATACTTTTAGGATGTATTCCCTAGAAAATTCATATTCCAAAGAAGATCTGGAAGATTGGGAAAAGCGCATTGAAAAAATGGTGGATGGTAATGTTGAATTTACCTGTGAATTAAAATACGACGGCGCGTCAATTAGCTTAACCTATGAAAATGGAACCTTGCAAAAAGCCGTTACTAGGGGTGATGGTTTTCAAGGCGATGATGTTACGGCCAATGTAAAAACCATTCGCTCCGTACCCTTAAAGCTGAAGGGGGATTATCCGCCGTTTTTTGAAATTAGAGGTGAAATTGTCTTGCCGTTTGAAGGTTTTGCAAAAATGAATGCCGAAAGAGTAGAGCTAGGAGAAGAGCCTTATCGAAACCCAAGAAATACTGCCTCTGGTAGCCTAAAACTGCAAGATAGTGCCGAAGTGGCGAAACGTCCGTTAGATTGTTTGCTGTATGGTTTAACTGGCGAAAGATTGCCTATAAAAACCCAGTTTGAAAGTCTGGAGAAAGCCAGAAGCTGGAGCTTTAAAGTTCCCGAGGCTGCAAAATTAGCTAAAAGCTTAGATGAGGTCTTGGAGTTTGTAAATTATTGGAATGTGCACCGGCATGACCTTCCGTATGAAACCGATGGGGTAGTAGTAAAAGTAAATAACCTGCAGCAGCAAGAAGAACTCGGCTACACGGCTAAATCACCCCGATGGGCAATGGCTTATAAGTTTAAGGCAGAGCAGGTTTCCACCGTTTTAAATCAGATAACCTATCAGGTGGGCAGAACGGGTGCAATAACCCCTGTGGCAAACTTAGCGGCTGTGGAGTTGGCAGGGACCATTGTTAAGCGTGCGTCCTTGCACAATGCAGATCAAATTGAAAAACTAGACATTCGCGAAGGCGATACGGTTTTTGTTGAAAAAGGAGGCGAGATTATTCCCAAGATTATCGGGGTTGATTTTACAAAGCGCGATCCAGATTCTCAGCCTACAGAATATATAACGGCATGCCCTGAATGTGGAACTGAATTGATACGAAACCAAGGCGAGGCTCAACATTATTGCCCCAATACCGAAGGTTGTCCGCCACAAATTATTGGTAGAATCCAGCATTTTATCTCACGAAAGGCGATGGATATTGAAGGTTTGGGTAGTGAAACGGTTTCACTTTTGGTCAATAATGGCTTGATAAACAACTATGCCGATTTGTATTTGTTGCAAGCGGAGCAAATAGTTCCTTTAGAGAGAATGGCGCAGAAAAGTGCCGAGAATATGATAAGCGGAATTGAGGCTTCAAAGCAAATTCCTTTTGAACGGGTGCTCTTTGGTTTGGGGATTCGCTATGTAGGGGAAACCGTGGCCAAGAAGCTGGCAAGCCACTATAAAAATATTGATGCCTTGAAAAATGCTTCAGCTGAAGATTTAATTAAGGTTGATGAAATAGGTACGCGAATTGCCGAAAGTGTTGTTTCTTTTTTCGCTTCCGAAGAAAATATTACCAGTATCGAGCGTTTAAAAAACTATGGGGTTCAGCTTGAAATTTCAGCAGAAAAACTTGCAAACCAGACAGATGTTTTAAAAGGGAGTACTTTTGTGGTTTCTGGTGTCTTTACAAAACTTACCCGTAACGAATTGAAAAAAATGATAGCGGACAACGGCGGAAAAGTATCGAGTTCTATATCGTCTAAAACGTCTTATGTAGTGGCTGGAGATAACATGGGGCCAAGTAAGAAAACAAAGGCAGAGAATCTAGATATACCTATTATTTCGGAAGATGAATTTTTACAGCTTCTCTCTTAAATCACCGAACTGCATCTAAGATTTTGGCAACTATCAGCACAATTTTAAATGTATAGTCATGCTAGTTCGATGCTGGGGAGAAAAACAATAAAAAAGCCTAATTTTGTACGTTTAGAAATGCCATTTATGCTAAAAAAAGTAAAGCATAGCTTAATAAAGAAACAGACTGAAAAAAATATTTTGGAGCGTGATGTTTCGCAGCGAAATGCGCCATTAGAGTCTCTGGGCTTCTTGGTGGACGAAGCTTTCTTTAACGATTTTGAGATGCTTTATGGGCTAGGAAAGGAGCTGGGGTTAAAAGAAAAGGACGTCAAGGTTTTTACATTTGTGGAAACCCGTAGGAAAATTCCATCCCTTCGGCAAAACCAAATAACAAACAAAGAGTTTTCTTGGCGTGGAGAAATTAAAAATCAGAATGCTAAGGAATTTCTAGACTTTCCTTTTGATGTATTGATTGGCTTGTACAGTGGGAAACACGAATATTTAAGTGCCATGGTAGCCCATAGTGAAGCCAAATTTAGAATTGGTTTTAACGGAGCAGATGAACGGCTTTACGATCTATTGGTTGCCGTTGACCCAAAAAATTCAGAGCGTTTTAAAAAAGAAATAAAAAAATATTTGCAGATTTTTAAGAAGATTTAAGGCTTTTGTCCGATCTCCTAATGAAGAGAGTTGAGGATCAAAACTTATAACTTAAATTAAAGCGATAAAACAAAAAAGAGATAAAAATGAAAGAGTTAATAGGAACTGGAGTAGCTTTGATTACCCCTTTTAAAAGTGATGCCTCGGTAGATGTAGAAGGGCTTAAAAAAGTGGTTGATTTTAATATTACCAATGGAATTGACTATTTGGTGGTTTTAGGAACAACTGCTGAAAATGCAACCCTTTCAAAAGAAGAGAAAGAGCTTGTTGTTAACACGATAATTTCTGAAAACAACGGTCGTTTGCCTTTAGTGTTGGGCGTTGGTAACAATAATACCAAGGCGGTAATAGAGGAATTAAATACGAGTGATCTATCGGCTTTCACTGCGGTTTTATCGGTTTCGCCATACTATAACAAGCCAACGCAAGAAGGCATTTATCAGCATTTTGCAGCAATTGCAGCAGCCACTCCTTTGCCAGTAATAATGTATAATGTTCCGGGAAGGACGGCCTCCAATATGTTGCCGGAAACCGTGATCCGTTTAGCGCATGATTTTGAAAATATCATTGGTATAAAAGAAGCCGCAGGCGATATTGTACAAGCTATGAAACTAATTTCGGGCTGTCCTAAAGATTTTCTGGTAATTTCTGGAGACGACATGATTACGTTGCCTATGGTGCTTGCCGGTGGTGCTGGAGTTATCTCGGTTATTGGAGAGGGTTTTCCAGCAGCGTTTTCAAAAATGGTAAACCTTGGGCTAGCTAAGAAGGTTGAAGAAGCGTATGAAATTCATTATAAACTTGCTCCGGCTATCGATTATATTTTTGCCGAAGGAAATCCCGCTGGAATTAAATCGGTTCTCAAGAACTTGGGTCTTTGTGATGATACAGTTCGGTTGCCGTTGGTGGGGGTTAGCTCAGCACTGAAGGACGAAATTGACTCTTTTATGCAGGATTTCTAAAGCAATACTTTAATTTAAAATGCGTTAATGTTTTCAAAAGGCTCGCGTTTAATAGTCTTTAGAGCAATATTTTCGTAGTATAATAAGTTTGTTCAATCATGTTTAATTCCCTATTTTTGCACGATGTTTTTTAAGCCCATGCGATTACCACTTTTTATAAGCCTTTGTCTTACTGTTCTTTTGTCATCCTGTAGCGAGTACCAGAAGGTGCTACGCAAGGACGATATGGGAAAAAAATACGCCTTTGCCGATTCCCTTTATTCCGCAGGAAAATACAAAAAAGGCCTAAAGCTTATGGAGCAAATTGTTCCTTCATACCGCGGGAAGCCTCAAGGTGAAAAGTTGATGTATATTTATGCCAACACCTATTATAACTTAGAAGATTATTATTTGGCAGGGTATCAATTTGAACGATTTACCCAAGCCTATGCACAAAGTGATAGTATTGAGGTTGCGGCGTTTAAATCGGCAAAGAGTTTTTATCACTTATCGCCTCGATTTTCTTTAGACCAAAAAGACACCAAAAAGGCACTCGAGAAGCTTCAAAGCTACATCAACACCTATCCAAACTCCAGTAAGCGGATGGAAGCCAATGATCTAGTAGCGGAATTGCGCGGAAAGCTGGAAAAGAAAGAGTTTAATACGGCGAAACAATACTTGCACGTTGAAGACTATAAAGCGGCTATAGAAGCTTTTGATAATTTTATAACCGATAATCCCGGCTCAGTTTACAGAAAAGACGCTTTCTTCGGAAGGTTTGAAGCAGCCTACAAACTGGCTATAAACAGTATTCCAAGACTAGTACAAGAGCGTTTGGTTACAGCACAAGGATATTATAGAAACTTTATAAAATACTACCAGGACTCAGATTTAGCTCCAGAAGCCAAGGATATTAATGAGGATTTAGAGCGCCGTCTTGAACCTGTAGAAAAAGAACCCACTATTTAATCAATTTTTATTATGGATATTAAAAATTCAGAAGCACCTATCAATACGGTTACGTACAACAAAGATTTGATTGATGCACCAACCGAAAATATTTATGAAGCTATTTCTGTTATTGCAAAAAGAGCTACACAAATTAATGGTGATATTAAAAAAGAACTTCTTGAAAAATTGGATGAGTTTGCTACGTACAACGATAGCCTAGAAGAGATTTTCGAGAACAAGGAACAGATAGAGGTTTCAAAGTTTTACGAAAGACTTCCAAAACCACACGCTTTGGCAGTTCAAGAGTGGTTGGAAGACAAAATCTACTACCGAAACACAAAAGACGAAGCGATAGACGAGTAGAAGTTAGTCGTAAAAAAGTTTTGGTACCTATTGCTTTACTTGCCCATTAACCTGTAACTTTAAATTATTAACATGTCTGTTTTAAACGGTAAAAATATCTTGCTTGGTGTTACTGGTGGGATTGCCGCATACAAAACAGCCTTTTTAGTTCGGCTTTTGGTAAAACAAGGAGCCGAAGTGAGCGTTGTAATGACGGAGGCTGCCAAAGATTTTGTTACGCCCCTGACTCTTGCAACGCTTTCAAAAAACGAAGTGTTTTCTTCTTTTACTGAAGAAGATGACCCTACAAGCTTTAAAGAGCCCAAATGGAACAACCACGTTGAGTTGGCCCTTTGGGCTGATTTGTTTTTGATAGCTCCGGCCACTGCAAACACCTTGTCGAAAATGGCAAGCGGCGGCTGCAATAATTTGTTGCTGGCTTGCTATCTATCGGCCAAATGTCCTGTTTATTATGCACCCGCCATGGATTTAGATATGTATAAACATCCAACCACGGCACAGGTTTTTAAAAAATTGGACTCCTTCGGAAATATTCAAATTCCTGCAGGTTTCGGCGAATTGGCCAGTGGCTTGGTAGGCCAGGGCAGAATGGCAGAACCCGAAGATATTGTCGATTTTTTGGAGCAGGATCTACGTAAAAAACTACCCTTACGCGGAAAGAAATTCTTGGTAACTGCTGGTCCTACTTACGAAGCTATTGACCCTGTTCGCTTTATAGGGAACCATTCCAGTGGAAAAATGGGCTATGCAATTGCCGAAGTGGCTGCTGCGCTTGGCGCTGAGGTCGCTCTTGTTTCGGGACCGGTAAACTTAAAGCTAAAGAATCCTTTAGTTGAAGTTATATCGGTTACTTCGGCAGAAGAAATGTACCAAGCTGCCCATTCGCATTTTGATAGTTGCGATGTGGGTATTCTAAGTGCCGCTGTGGCAGATTATCGTCCTGCCGAAGTGGTTTCAGAAAAGATTAAAAAGAAAGATGGGGAAGACGATTTAAACTTACAGCTCACAAAAACAAAAGATATTCTGGCTTCCTTGGGCAAGATAAAAGACAATCAATTTTTAGTGGGCTTTGCTTTAGAGACACAAAATGAGGAAGAAAACGCAAAATTGAAACTCAAAAAAAAGAATTTAGATTTAATTGTGTTAAATTCGCTTCGTGACAAAGGTGCTGGTTTTAAAACTGACACCAATAAAGTAACTTTAATAGCTAAGGACAATAAGGTTGTTCCTTTCCCTGTTAAACCTAAAAAAGAAGTAGCTAAAGATATTTTAGAATATATTATAGAAAAAATCCATGCGTAAATTTATATTTTTCTTATTGTGTGCCGTAGCCGTGTCCTCGGTAACATCCCAGGAGTTAAATTGTACCGTTTCAATTGATGCCGATCAAACCGGACAACAAAACTTACAGATTTTCCGTACCCTGGAAACCCAATTGCGAGAATTTGTAATCAATACCAATTGGACTGATAAAGTGTATAAGAATCAAGAGCGTATAGATTGTAACATGACCTTGGTGGTTAGTGAATACGATGGCGATAATTTTACTGCAACCCTTCAAATACAGTCGTCTAGACCTGTTTTTGATTCAACGTATGACAGCCCGGTCTATAATTATTTTGACAAACAGGTTAAGTTTAATTATAAGGAATTTGAGCCGCTAACTTTCAATATAAACAGCTTTGACTCTAACCTTGTCTCGGTTGTTGCTTTTCATATTTATACCATCTTAGGGTTAGACGCAGACACTTTTACCCTAAACGGTGGCGAGCCTTATTATCAAATAGCAAAGCAAATAACAAATACAGCAGCTTCTAGTAATTATTCGGGTTGGAAAGCCACAGACGGAAATCAAACCCGTTACCGCTATAACGATGCTTTGCTTTCTTCGGTTTACAGAGAGTTCCATGATGCAATGTATATGTATCATCGCGAAGGTTTAGATATAATGTCTACAAATCCGAAAGAGGCAAAACAGAAAATCTCTAAAGCGATTGAAGTACTTAAAGGCGTTAACGACCGCCGCCCAAACTCCTATTTAGTACGTACCTTTTTTGACGCCAAAAGCGATGAAATTACCGCAATTTTTAGTGGAGGGCCTCAGGTTGATATTACGCAATTAATTGAAAATCTAAACCGGGTTGCACCTACAAAACGCAGCAACTGGGCAGATATAAAGTTTTAGATTTAATCTTTTGGTGTTTCGTTAGGTAGCAGGCTAAAAATGTCAGTTTGAAGCCCCAATCGTTTCAGGTAAACTTCCTCGTGCTAATTGGCTTCAATATTACATAACCTTCGTATTTTTGGATATATTTATTCTCAAATAAGACGCTTCATGTTTCAAATCTCAAATCTCACTTTTAAAAAATGCTAACAAGCCTTCTCATAAAAAACTATGCGCTTATTGAAGATATTCGTGTGGACTTTAATGAGGGATTAACCATTATTACTGGTGAAACCGGTGCGGGAAAATCTATTCTTCTTGGAGCCTTAGCGCTTTTGCTGGGGAAGCGGGCAGACTTAAGCAGTGTCAAGGATGCTGAAAAAAAGTGTATTGTGGAAGGTCATTTCGCTCTTGGCCCTTATGATTTAGAAGCGCTGTTTATTGAAAATAATTTGGATTATGAGCCGGATACCATTATCCGTCGTGAAATACTGCCCAGCGGGAAGTCACGTGCCTTTGTAAACGATACGCCTGTTGCTTTGGCGCCGCTTCAGGCATTGTCGCCTTATTTGATAGATGTGCACAGTCAGCATGAAACCTTAGCGGTGGCTACTGAAAGTTTTCAGATGGAAGTTGTAGATGCCTTGGCTGAAAACGATTCGCTTTTAAAGCGTTATAAAAAAGAATTGGCAAACTATAAAAGTGTTTCTGAAGAGCTTAATGAATTAAAGCAGCAGAAGGAAGATGCTTCAAAAGAGCTTGACTATCAAAGCTTTCTTTTTAAGGAACTTCAGGAGGCAAACCTGAGCAATTTAGACCAACAAGACCTCGAAGAACAATACGAAACGCTAAACAATTCCGAAGCCATCCAAGAAGCCTTGGTGCGTGTAACCCGATTAATGGACGAAGAGCAAATTGGCACTTTACAAACGGCTAAGGAAGCACGATTGGTTTTGGGTAGGGTAAAGGAGTTTTCAAGTGTATTTGAAGATTTCTGGCAGCGTTTAAACAGTATTGTCCTTGAATTGGAGGATATTTCGCATGAAGTGGTAAATTCTTCGGAAAAAATTGAAGCCGATCCCGAAATGCTTTTTGAGGTAAACGAAAAACTACAAACGCTTTATAAACTTCAACAAAAACACGCGGTTTCAACTGTTTCAGAATTACTGGAAATAGAAAGCAATCTAGAAGAAAAGGTCAACACCACTTTGGGAATGGATGATGCCATTGAAGCTTTGGAAAAGCAACAGCGTAAGTTGCGCCAGACGGCTTTACAAATTGGTTCTGAATTGCATGCTAAAAGAGCGAAATCAATACCTGTGTTAAAGAAAAAGCTTGAGGAGCGATTGCTACCATTAGGCTTGCCAAATGCACAATTTAAGTTTGAGCTACATGCTTCAGAAGACTTTAAAGTTAACGGAACTGACACCCTAGAATTGTTGTTTACCGCCAATAAAGGATTGGCATTTGGTGCGCTTAAAAAAGTGGCTTCCGGAGGAGAAATGAGCCGAATTATGCTTGCTATTAAATCGGTTTTAGCGGATTATAAAAAACTACCCACAATTGTTTTTGATGAAATAGACACCGGCGTTTCTGGCGAAGTTGCCAATAAAATGGCCGGGATTATGCATGTTATGAGCAAGAAAATGCAATTGTTAAGCATAACCCATTTACCGCAAATTGCCGCCAAGGGCGATCATCATATAAAAGTTTACAAGGAAGATAAAGACAATGTTACGGGCACCCATTTGGCAGTACTGGATAAAGAAGATCGTATTGTTGAGATTGCTAAAATGCTGGGTGGAAAAAATGTTTCCGAAGCTGCCTTGGCAAATGCCAAAGAATTACTGAATTAAACAGTATATTTGTGGTTAGTAGTCGGTAGTCGGTAGTCACGGGGTGATAAACTTGATGCTTGAACCTGGCCCAAAGGGATGCCTACATCACAACCATTAACAAATAACCATTAACAAATAATCATTAACACTAAAGATATGTCTTATAATTTACTCAAAGGAAAACGAGGAATCATTTTTGGAGCGCTTGATGCAAACTCTATAGCGTGGAAAACCGCCGAGCGGGTTCATGAGGAAGGTGGAAAATTTGTGCTTACCAATGCGCCTATTGCTTTACGAATGGGGCAAATAGACGAGCTTGCCAAGAAAACTGGTTCTGAGGTTATTCCGGCAGATGCTACAAACATGGACGATCTGGAGAATTTAGTAGCAAAGGCTACTGAAATTTTAGGAGGAAAGATAGATTTTGTGCTACACTCAATCGGGATGTCTGTAAACGTGCGAAAAGGAAATCATTATACCAAGCAGAATTACGGATTTACCCATAAAGGATGGGATATTTCGGCTGGATCTTTTCATAAAACCATGCAAGTACTTTACGAAAAAGATGCTATGAGCGAGTGGGGGAGTATCATTGCCCTTACCTATATGGCTTCGCAACGCGTATTTCCAGATTATAACGATATGGCAGATAACAAAGCATACTTAGAGAGTATTGCGCGTAGTTTTGGCTATTTTTTCGGACGGGATAAAAAGGTTCGCGTGAATACCATTTCGCAATCTCCAACACCTACCACGGCAGGCCAGGGCGTAAAAGGTTTTGATGGCTTTATTAGCTATGCCGATAAAATGTCGCCGCTGGGGAATGCCACAGCTTTAGATTGTGCCAACTACACCGTTGCCATGTTTAGTGACCTTACAAAACGTGTTACGCTCCAAAATTTATACAATGATGGAGGTTTCTCTAATATGGGGGTTAGTGATGCCGTCATGGAAGCCTTTGTATCAGGAGAGAAGTAATACTCCGTATATTATATAGTTATTGAATCCCGACTAAAAAACAGTCGGGATTTTTTTTTTATAAAGTCTTCAAAGTTTGGGCGTATTTTACTGACTTAATTTATGTACATGAGATCGTGTCAATTTTGAAGCGCACTGTTTTAAGGTTGTATGGGGGTTACTTATGTTAAACAGTTGATTGTTTTCAATAATTAACATTATTTTTTATATATTGAGGTATTATTAACTAAAAAAATATATTATGAAAAAAATTACTTTTCTTGCTTTAATGTTGTTCGGCGCAGTTGGTTTTGCACAACAAACAACCTTAAACCAAAACAATGGTGACTACAACACCCAACAAAAAGTAGATGAAGCAAAGGACTTACAGCGTCTTGATTCGCAAAGTTCTCCTCAGCAGCGAGCGGCAAATGCCGATCCAGAAGCTGAGATATTGGCAGATCAAATGGATCGTGCTAATCGTTCTTCCAGTTTAAATACGTTTTCAGCTACGGTAAATAGAAATCCGGATGCCGAAATTGTACCAACAGCAGGTGCTACAGAAACTTTTACACCAGATTTAGGAGATCACTTTTTTGATCCAGGAGGGCCAGGAGGAACGAATAACGACGGTGACCCAGGTAACTATCCTAACTGTGATTGTGATACGCAAACAACTTTAGAAGGAGTTTCTGAAATAGAATTTCAGGAATTTATCGTTTTTGCAACTTTTGACTACCTGCAGATTTATGATGGGACAGATGCTTCTGGAACTTTGCTTTATGACAATGGCGACGGTGGGCCAAATGAAGGAGACATACAATTGGCAGATATGATTGCCTCTAATGGTTCTGCAACCTTTACTGCGGCTTCTGGAAATTTCTTCTTTTACTTTCATGCATCTGGAGTTGTTAATCGCTTAGGGTGGGATGTTGAAATAACTGAAGTCGGCGGTGGCGGCGGAGGCCCCTTCCCAGATCCTTACTGCGCTATTGATTTTTCTACGGTAGAGCCTATTACCTTAGTAGAGGTTGCCGATATTGACAATAGAAGTAGCGAAGTTATTGACGGAAGCCCTGCGCATGAAGATTTTACCGCTATTGTAGGTAACATGGAAGAAGGTGAAACGTATTCAATTGCCTTAGAAGGTAATACAGGTGGAGGTTTTACCAATAGCTTTACCGTATTTATTGATTGGGATCAAGATGGTAGCCTAGATGGCGCAGATGAGCGTTATGACATTGGTACTATCGAAAACTCTACCGGTATAGATGGGCAGCAGGCTACTGCAGATATCACGGTTCCTTCTGGAGTAATGGAAGGGCCAACGAGAATGCGTGTGGTGAAAAAATTCGGTTCTACTTATATAGTTGATTCTTGTACAGGTACTAGCTGGGGACAAGCTGAGGATTATACTGTTGAAGTTACCGCTGGCGGAGGCGGTGGTACTGGATCAGACTGTGAGTATGAGCATGCTATTGCAGGCGATGGTACTGGTGGTTCTGGATCTTCAGCTGATTCTGACTTTACGAGTGCTGCAGACATTGTTGTAGCTGCTGGTGAAGACTTTACTTTAGATACTATTGAAGTTTCTTTCTTGACATTTGCTCCAGAAGATGCGCCAACAACTGCTAATGTTATCTATTATGAAGATGCGGCTGGCTTGCCAGGTGCAGAAATAGGCAATGAAACAGTAGTTCCAACAATCTTAAGTTCAGGCGAATGGGTTAACCCTATCGCATTTAGATTTGATACTAGCCTTGATATGACTCCATTTACTTTTAATGGTGATGCTAGTAGTGATACTTCGTATTGGATTGGAATAGAAATGGGTACAGCTACTAACCAAGAAACAGTTTTCTGGTTGTACACAGATGGTGAAGGTCTAGAAGGCGAGCCAATGGCGCAATACAATGCTGCCGATGGTGTTTGGACTGTACCGGAGCCAACCAGAGAGGTAGGTTATGTCTTTTCTGGAGAGTGCGAAGCAATTAGTGGCGGTGGATCAGACTGTGATCAAGAGTTTGAAATTGCCGGAGATGGTAATGGCGGTTCTGGATCTTCAGCTGATTCTGACTTTACGAGTGCTGCAGACATTGTTGTAGCTGCTGGTGAAGACTTTACCTTAGATACTATTGAAGTTTCTTTCTTGACATTTGCTCCAGAAGATGCTCCAACAACTGCTAACGTTTACTATTATGAAGATGACGCTGGATTACCAGGTGCAGAGATAGGAAATGAAACAGTAGTTCCAACAATCTTAAGTTCAGGCGAATGGGTTAACCCTATCGCATTTAGATTTGATACCAGTCTTGATATGACTCCATTTACCTTTGCGGGTGATGCTAGTAGTGATACTTCGTATTGGATTGGAATAGAAATGGGTACAGCAACTAACCAAGAAACTGTTTTCTGGTTGTACACAGATGGTGAAGGTGTAGAAGGCGAGCCAATGGCGCAATACAATGCTGCCGATGGTGTTTGGACTGTGCCGGAGCCAACCAGAGAGGTAGGTTATGTCTTTTCTGGAGAGTGTGAGCCAATGGGCGGCGGCGGCGGCGACTGTACACCAGTTAGCTTATCAACGCTTTATGATGGTGGAAATAACGGTAGCCCAGGAGGAGCTGTATATTTTGACCTTAGTGTAGAAGGTTCTGATATTGAGGTGTTAAGCTTTGATTTGAATACAGCTGACCCTGGTGCTTTCACAGTGGATGTGTATGTATTTGAAGGTACCTATGTAGGTAATGAAGGAGATCCTTCAGCTTGGGGAACTGCCGTTGCTACAGGATCAGGTACTGGAGCTGGAGAAGGAGTTCCTTCAACAGCAACATTGGATAGTTCAATTGATATGTCGGCAAATACCACATATGCAGTTGCATTGGTTTTTGATGCAGATCATTCACATTATTATACCAATGGTGATGGATCAAACCAAAACTATTCCGATGGTGATATAACCCTAGATTTAGGATCGGCAAGTAATACGCCTTTTACAGATCCTATATTTGCTCCACGAGTTTGGAATGGTGGAGTTGAGTACTGTCTAGACGATGGCGGTGGTACAGGTGGTGATGAGTGTGATCAAGAGCACGAAATCGCTGGCGATGGCGATGGAGGTTCTGGATCTTCAGTTGATTCTGACTTCACGAGTGCTGCAGACATTGTTGTAGCTGCTGGTGAGGACTTTACCTTAGATACTATTGAAGTTTCATTCTTGACATTTGCTCCAGAAGATGCTCCAACAACAGCAAATGTTTTCTATTATGAAGATGCTGCTGGATTGCCAGGTGCAGAAATAGGTAATGAAACCGTTGTTCCAACAATCTTAAGTTCAGGCGAATGGGTTAACCCTATCGCGTTTAGATTTGATACCCAGCTTGATATGACTCCATTTACCTTTTCAGGTGATGCTAGTAATGATACTGCGTATTGGATTGGAATAGAAATGGGTACAGCTACCAATCAAGCAACCGTTTTCTGGTTGTACACAGATGGTCAAGGTCTAGAAGGCGAGCCAATGGCACAGTATAACGCTGTTGATGGTTTCTGGAGTGTACCAGAACCAACTAGAGAGGTAGGTTATATCTTCTCAGGAGAATGTTCTCCATTGAGTGTAGCTGATAACACGTTGGCTGGGTTTAATTATTACCCGAACCCAACATCAGGTTCGCTTACTTTAAGTGCTGCCAATACTATTGACGCGGTATCTTTCTACAACCTATTGGGTCAGAAAGTACTAGATGTTAATGTTGACGCAACCACTTCAGAAGTTGACCTTTCAGGCTTAAATGCTGGAACATATATTATGCATGTTTCTGTAGAAGGCCAGATGGGTACTTATAAGATATTGAAGCATTAAAGTTTCTTTAATCTTGTTTTACGAAGCCGTCCCAAAACTTGGGGCGGCTTCTTTTTTACAGCATCCTTAAAGAGTTAAAAGTCGTAGTAAAAATTGCACTTATTAAAGAGATTGATTAAGCCGTTGTAGTTTGTATTTGCCTATTAAGTAAACCACGAGATAACGCTATATGTCTTATGTCTAATTTCCTCTTTGTTTTCCCTGCCCGTTCTGATCCGGCAGATTACTTATCATTTTCATCCCTCTCGGCAGATGCAAATCAATGACAGTGCCATGGGAAAAAACAACCACTTTGCTTTCTTTAGGAAGTCACCAAATTAAATGAGTATTGGTTTTAACGTTGCTCGGCTACTTATAATCTTTATTATGCTATTTTGAGAAATAGATAAATCATGGTTTCGCAATATGTTTATTCTGAATACACAATGTTAAATTTCCGCTCGTTTTTTATAGTCAAAACATCAATTAACCTTTTGTTTTTTTGTTAAATCATCAATGAGCTAAATGTATTGTGTTTTAGATTATAATTTAATTTTAGGATTTCTTATTTGCTTTAGTTTCTTTTATTGAATATCTTTAAAACCTTAAACAAATAATTTATTAATTTTTAAACAAATCAAAATTATGAAAAAAATTACCATGTTGGTTTTTCTTTCTTTTTGTGCTATTGGATTTAGCCAAAATAAAAGTATAGACCAAAACAAAGACATTAAAGCACCATCTGGTGTTTTAAATCAAAGGGCTGAGACGGTTCAGCTGCCGGCAGCCTATTATAACAACCCCGCTACAACAGTTGGAGAGCATGTGGGCGAGGCTAGCATTGGTGAAAGAAACACCAATGTAAGCGTACCTTTTACAGGAACGTATTACAATAATAGACCAGATGCCATGATTTATGACAATGGTCCCTATTTTAATGTGGCTGGTACGCCAGATTTAAGTGTTTTGGAGTCTGTAACGTTGGGTATGGGTACTTATGGTTCAGGAGCTCAGTTTATTAATGGAAACAGTATTGCAGATGATTTAGTGCTTACTGATGATGTTGATATTACTTCTATAGACGTATTCGCTTATCAATCATTTGAAACAGCACCAACAATTACTGGTGTTTATTTACAGGTTTGGGACGGTGACCCTAGTAGCGGTACAGCTACCGTTGTTTGGGGTAATCTTACTGATAATATTTTTGACGATGTGGTTTATGCCGATGCCAATAGAGTCCTTGAAGATGCCCAAACTTCCACCGATAGACAAATAAATAGAGTAACTGCAAATACTGCTGGTCTTAGCCTTACCGCAGGTACGTATTGGATAGAATATACATTTGAAGGTACTGGTACATCTGGCCCGTGGGCGCCACCTATTGCAATTTTAGGAGAGACTACAACCGGAAACGCAATTCAATATCAAGCTAGTATTAGTGATTGGGTTGCTCTTGAAGATGTTGGCCCACAAGGTTTGCCATTTGTAGTATATGGTGAGATTAGTGGCGGCGGAGGCCCCTTCCCAGATCCTTACTGCGCTATTGATTTTTCTACGGTAGAGCCTATTACTTTGGTAGAGGTTGCCGATATTGACAATAGAAGTAGCGAAGTTATTGACGGAAGCCCTGCGCATGAAGATTTTACCGCTATTGTAGGTAACATGGAAGAAGGTGAAACGTATTCAATTGCCTTAGAAGGTAATACAGGTGGAGGTTTTACCAATAGCTTTACCGTATTTATTGATNCGCAGATGAGCGTTATGACATTGGTACTATCGAAAACTCTACCGGTATAGATGGGCAGCAGGCCACTGCAGATATCACGGTTCCTTCTGGAGTAATGGAAGGGCCAACGAGAATGCGTGTTGTGAAAAAATTCGGTTCTACTTATATAGTTGATTCTTGTACAGGTACTAGCTGGGGACAAGCTGAAGATTATACCATAGAGGTTACCGCTGATGGCGGTGGTGGTACTGGATCAGATTGTGACTATGAGCACGAAATTGCCGGAGATGGTGATGGTGGTTCTGGATCTTCAGTTGATTCTGACTTCACGAGTGCTGCAGACTTTGTAGTTGCTGCGGGTGAGGACTTTACCTTAGATACTATTGAAGTTTCTTTCTTGACCTTTGCTCCAGAAGATGCTCCGATTACTGCAAATGTTTTCTATTATGAAGATGCTGCTGGATTGCCAGGTGCAGAAATAGGAAATGAAACAGTAGTTCCAACAATCTTAAGTTCAGGCGAATGGGTTAACCCTATCGCATTTAGATTTGATACTAGTCTTGATTTGACTCCATTTACCTTTGCAGGTGATGCCAGTAATGATACTGCGTATTGGATTGGAGTAGAAATGGGTACAGCTAC
>NZ_JAVMBW020000007.1:7500-145675 GCF_031631895.2 Aequorivita marina | reverse complement strand
AGGCATATTTTTGAGGTCGCCAAATCTTTTGATTTGGCTTTTAGTAAAATAATATAAAACAAAATGCAAAAGATTTGGCTTCTGGATAATCCGAAAGGTAATCGCTTATTTTCAGCCCTACTTCTTTTATACGAAACGTTAGGCACTATTTAAACAAAAACGAATCGTAAGCCAAAAACATTTTAAATTGATAAACAAAGCTTATAAAATTACAGGAATAATTATTCAAAAATTATCGTTTCCAATAATATTCCTATTGGTTTCTTTCATTTTTTTGTCTTGTACCAATAATGATAGTGAAACTTTGTTTGTTCAAAAAATAGAAGGTAATAATTTACTTATTGTCGATTACAGTGTTTGGTACGGAAGAGATGGACATACATCAGGAAGAACATTAATGAAATCAGTTGATGACTTTAATTTTCGTGATATTGAAAGTTTGCCATTAGATTATATTAACGATATAAAGGCAAATAAAATAAGCTCTGTAAAATTAAAAAAATCAGGTTCTGAACCAAAAAACCAAAACGGAATTGAAAAAATCAATTTCTCAAATCTACAAATAGTAACTAAATATTATAGTAAGACATACGACACCCAAAACTGTATGTTGAATAAATATTATTTCACTTCTTTTAATGAGACAAAAGACAGCTTAACTTTGTTTGGATTGAAAAGAGAATATGGTAATAATTATAAAAATATGGAGGAAATAAAAATCAAAAAAGGTAATATTAAAATTTTATCTGACTCACTTAATAATGTTATAAGATTGGAAATTACTGACTTGAATTTTATAGAAGAATTTGCTTGTCTGTCGACTTCATATATGATTCCCATATCAAAAATTAATGAAGATAAATTTTCAGACTTTGGATTTTTTAAAAAAGTGGAGAAATAAAAACAGTGCCTAACACCGTATATAGCTCATAGCTTGGCAGTTGCTTAATCAAAATTAAAGCATATTTGGAAAGTCGCCAAATTTTTAAATTTGACAACTTTCCAATAAAAAAATAAGTAGTAAATTTAAAATTTGGCTTATTCTTAAACCGAAAATAATCGCTAATTTAGACGCTACGAGCCATATACAAAACCGTTAGCAACAATATGAAAAATCAACTCTTAATATTATTATTTTTTATTTCACTTTTCAGTTGTAGTCAAGAAAAAAACTGCTCGGATTTTAAAACGGGGACTTTTAAGTATGTAGATAGTAATCATCCAAACTGGATTATAGTTAGGAATGATTCAATCCAAGTGGAGAAAGAGAAAAAAACCAATATTGAATTACAAGGTAGACTCAAATGGAAATCAGATTGTGAATATTCTTTAACTTATACAAAAATATCTGACTCATCTAATTCCGAATTAATCGGTGAAAAAATAAATGTGACGATAATTAATATTACTGATGATATAATAGAATATGAAGCTGAAATGAATGACAAAGTAGTAATATCGAAAATGCAAAAAATCAAATAGATCAAATACTGTTGCTAACACTGTATAAAAAAAATAGGGCAAGCAAGTGCTAAACCCAATGTTTCAGGCATATTTGCAAGGTCGCCAAATCTTTTGATTTGGCTTTAGAACAAAAATATAAAACAAAATACAAAAGATTTGGCTTGTTGATAATCCGAAAGGAAATTGCTTATTTTCAGCCCTACTTCTTTTATACTAAACGTTGTGCGCCAGCTAAAAATAATAAGAGCTATCTTGGTATTTAAAAAAAAGAACAATGGAAAAAGTAAATAATGAGAAGTGGTATAACAATTCTACAATAGTAGATACACTATTATTCATCTTACCTCCAGTCGGAATGTATGGACTATATAAAACCGAAAATTTAAAATCTAATATCAATAAGATTTTATACGGAATTCTCGGGTTTATTTCTCTTTTATTAACAAGCATCTATCTGATTAATCTCTGAAAATAAAAGGCAGACAAGAAAACTATTTTGAAATGGAAAATTCCAAATCGAAAATAATTAAAGAAATTGCGTAGGAACTGGATTGCGGTAATGACTGTTATTACAACTCTAAAACTGACGAAATTATAGCAATACCAAGTTTTACAATCATTTTGGACGATGAAGCATTTATGGAATGTTTTGGACGAGACTTGGGAAAAGTCGAGAAAAATAAATCGGATTTAATTAAAATTGAGGTTTTGGAAAACTTCGAATCCTTTAAAATAATGGAACATTTTGTTTACCAAATTTCGGACAAACAATTTCAAGCGGAATTGGAAAATATATTGGAACAGAAAAAACCTTTTCAGAACTTTAAGAACAGAATCGACAACTCGGATTATAGGCAAAACTGGTTTGACTTTAAACAAATCGAGCTGGAGAAAATAGTAGAAACGCAATTAAACCGAGGAATAGCCAGCGCACAACAATGTGTATAAGCAATGGCTTGTTCCCGCCTACTTGGAAATTCCTGCGGAATTTCCAATGGCAAGTACCTGTTTGCAATTGTCCGTGACGTCCCACGCCACTGCTCATACACCAAACGTTGCCACACATTTGAAAAAAAGAAACGATGATATGATTATTGGTAAAAAAATCTTGCTATTTTTCTGTATCTTCTTACTTATAAGTTGTAATTCTTATAAAAATTTTATGGGTAAGACTTATTACGCTTATAAAGTCAACGAAAAAAAATATTATAAGATTACTTTTGAGGATTCAACATATACACTTTTTGATGACAGATGTTTTGATTCCCACTTCGGAATATGGAAATTAAAAAAGAAAACTATAATTCTTTTCGACGATGACTTTGGAGGAATGATTTATGATTCCATAAAAAAAATCAGTAAAAAAGCAGATACTTTAACTCTGAAAAATAAAAATTTAATTTTTGTGAATAGAGATATTCTAACTCCGAATAAAAAATTAGATTCTATATTTGATTATTGTGAGAATGAAGTAATAATTAAACCTGTTTGTATTCAACGCTCCGAATAAACTCATTAAAAAAAACGTGTGGCAACACTGTGTATAATGCATTGCTTCTGATTTTCCTTTCGGAAAATCCTCGCAAGCATTTAATTTGTTTCTTTTTTCCATATCTTTAGTTTTAAATTCACGCAACGACATCATACACAAAACCGTTGTGCGGCATACAAGAAAAGCCAACCGCAAAAACAGCACATTTGGTTTTTGCCGACCCGAAAGCCCAAATCTGAAAAAACCAAAAGAGTTGTTTTTTGCCAACGCTCTAAAAAACGTAACTATATTTATAATAATGTAGTATGTAATCCTATATTTGCAACTACATAATAACAGAAATCTAATACAATGGATAATTCTGAACTGAAAAAAGACCGATTTAAAAGAGTTGCTTCTAGAAGAGTTGACAATATTCTGAAAGGAATAAGAAGTCTTTCCAAATGCTCAAATGTCAATAACTATGAATACAACGAAGAAGACTTGAATAAAATGGTCAAGGCGATTAAGGAAGAACTAAAAACAATGGAAACTTTATATAAAAAGAATCTAAAGAGCAACACCGAATCATTCAATTTTTAATATGGAAGAAATTTTTAAAGAGCTGATTTTGGCATATACCCCAAAGAAAGTAACCAACATTCTCATAAAGATTGGAGCAAGTAAAATGCTCTGGGAAAATGTAGGTAAACGGAGAAATAACCTAGCAACAATCAATATTGGAACTGACCCAGCAGCTGGAGTAACTGAAAGAATTACAAACGCAATAGACGCTGTGTTAGAAAAAGAATGGAAAAATCAGGGAGAACCAGAAGGGTTTCGTTCTCCAAGAAAAGCAGCTGAAAATTGGTTTGGTATTGAAGATGGAAAAATTTCCAAAATAAAATCTGCAAGAGATAAGAAAATTGATGATTTATCGGATAAAGTTCAAGTCACATTGTATGATTCTGGAAAGGAATCTAAACCTACTGTAGAAATACGTGATAAAGGCATAGGATTAGAACCTGAAGATTTCTCAAAGACAATTTTAGACCTTAACGGAAGTAACAAGATTGGAAAACTTCATTTGATGGGTGCATTTGGACAAGGCGGTTCAACAGCACTAGCATACAATAATTATACAATCATTATTTCAAAACCTTATTTAAAAAAAGATGAACGAAAGAAAAGTAAAGTTTCATTTACTATCGTTCGAATAAACCCTGGTGATATTGATAAGGATAAACACGAATGGTATGAGTATATGGTCGACAGAACAACTGGACAACCATTCACAGCAGAAATAGATGATGAGACTTTTGAGCCTGGAACTTTAGTTCGTCACGTATTAATGGATTTGGGAAAATATAGTGGTAGTATGACTGCACCACAAAGAGGTCTTTGGTATTTAGCTCATAATTATATGTTTGACCCAGTTATCCCATTTACTATTTCTGACCGCAGAAAAGGGAAAACGGATAACAGAACCGTTACTGGAAATAACAGACTACTTACATATACGGAAAACAGAGAATATCACAATCAAGTTACCTTAACATTTAAAACTGGTAAGGTTACAATTTATTGGTGGGTTCTGAACACGTTAGGAAAGGACCCAAGAGAAAGAATTAAACATTACGCAAGTGTTTCAAACCCAATTGTTATAACTCATAACGGTCAAAAGCAAGGAACTTTAGGAAACGGCCTTATTAAAAACGACTTAAAACTGCCTTATCTAGACAGGTATTTAATAGTTCACATAGAAACTGATTATCTTGACAATGATTCTAAAAGACAATTGTTTAGTAGCACAAGAGAATCTTTAAAAGATACTTCAATTGTAGAAGAATTGAAGAAACTAACTGTTGATACTTTAAAAGAAGATGATAGACTCCAACTACTTGACAAGGAAAGAAAACAGCGATATTTTACGAAAGATGATACGCAGGTACTAGATAGCTTAAAGAAAAGATTAGCTAGAAGGATAAACACTTATCTACAAAATACAGGTAGCGGGACTTCTGTAACAACTTCAACAGTTGGTGAAAGCTCACCAACAAAAAAATTACCTGAAATTCCATTTGAAGACCCACCAACTTTCTTTGAAATAACTAGTAGTTCACCAAAAGAAGTTTATGCAAATAAGTCATTTTCAATAAAGTTCAGTACTGACGCTTATCCTAACTATGTCAAACAACCAGAAACGTTTGCGGCCTTTATCGAACCTCAGTCTATTGGTTCATATCAGGGGACTGCAAATTTGAAAAACGGTTATGGAATTGCCTATTTTAAAACTAATGAAGATGTTGAAATTGGTGACAAAGGAAAAATAACATTGGAGTTGAGACCTATAGGACAAAGGTCTTTTTCTGATTCAGTTGAAATAGAAATTGTTGAAAGACCTGAAAATTCGGGTGATGATGGTAAAGGTAAAAACAAATCTCCAAATATTAGGGTTGATTTTATTGGTGAGGACCATCCGTTTTTTGAAGAAAACAATTGGAATGAGCATAGCGTTGCAAGTGTTGTTAGTGACCAAGACGAAGTAGTGATTTATGTGTCAGAAGAAAATAAGAACCTCCAAAGACTTGTTGAACGTGCACAACGAAAAAATGAAGATGCTGTTCAAAACATTAAAAACAAATATTTAGAACATATTTCTTTTCACGCTTTTGTGCTTGACAAAAACAACCCTGAAACCATATTAACAAAAGATGATGACGAAATACCTACTGAATCATATGAGAAAATCAAAGAATCTGAATTAAGGAATGCGAGTGAAACTGTGTGCGGAATGATTAATGATTTCTTTGAATCGATAATCATTGAAAGTGTTGAACTTGAAAATGTTGAAATATGATTGAAGAGAAAGTTTTTGTAACTCCTTGGGCTGATAAAAGAGATTCAGACCCTTTACATTCTCTTTGTTCTTATTTGGGAGCATTCCCTCCGTCATTAGCTAATTATTTCATTAAATATTTTACAGATGAAAATGATTTAGTATTTGACCCTTTTTCAGGGCGAGGGACAACAATTCTAGAAAGTAGATTATTAAATAGAAAATCTTTTGGTTCTGACCTAAACCCAATTGCATTGGCCTTAAGCAAGGCTAAAAGTCACTTCCTTAAAAAAAGTGATGTTATCTCTAGAATTGATGATTTAGAGAGTGAATATGACTACGCACTTTATCTTCCAGAGGCACAAGCAGAATCGGATGAAATTCATTTAATTTTTCATCAAGGCACGATTGCTCAACTTTGTTATTTAAAAGATGAACTTTTAACATCTTCCTGCAAAATAGACCAATTTTTAATTGGTGCAGTTTTGGGTATTATGCACGGTGGAGAAAGAAAAGACGGAACTTCTGGATATCTTTCCATAAGTATGCCGAATACTTTCAGTATGTCGCCTGAATATGTTAGACGTTTTGTCCAAACCAAAGAACTGAAACGTGTAAACCGTAATGTCTTTGATATTTTAAAAGAAAAAGTTGAAAGAATATTTGGCAAACATAAATCGCCAAAACAGGAAGCATTTATTACCGAATGTGATGCTAAAGAAATTTCAAAATCAGAAGAACTAAAAAAATATCAAGGAAAAGTAGATTTATTACTTACTTCTCCACCCTATTTGGGAATTGTAAATTATGCCAAACAAAATTGGATTCGTTCTTGGTTTTTAAATTCTGACCCAATCGAAATTTCAGAAAAATTAGATGATGATTTGAATATTAACCAATGGGTTCAATTTTCAAAAAAAACATTGACTGAATTTAAAAAAGTGCTCAAACCTGATGGCGTAGCTGTTTTTGTTATTGGAGATGTCGCAAAGTCTAAAGATAGTGTGATTCCATTAGCTCGAGATTTTGCCTTAATGGTAAAGGAAAATAAACTATTTAAAAATGTTTGGATATTTTCAGATTACATTCAAGGTGTAGACAAAACAACACGGATTTGGGGGGAGACAAAAGGGAAAGCAACTGCAACAGATAGAATTGTAATCCTTTCAGATATTAACCCATTAGAGAACAACAACCGATTGAATGGGAAATCAGTTCTGACTTATGAAATGATTAAAGAAAGTACAAAACATTTTATGGGCGCTAAAGTATGAAAGGGAAATCAAAATTATTAATATTAGACGATTGGTATGAAGAATTTGAACCAGGCACATACGTTGAAGACACTTTAGAAAGGACAATTATTGCCCGCTCTGAAGATGTGTTCCCAGAATATTATACATTACCTCTAAAAAAAACTATTGAGTATAATGGTGAATCAAGTCAACCAGACCTATGTCTAATTAAAAAAGACTACAGTAGATGGTATGTTATTGAAGTTGAACTTGCTAAAAAACCATTTAAAGGGCACACAGAAACGCAAATACGAGTATTTTCAAATGGAAGATATAATGCTACAGAAATTTCAACTTATCTAGTTAGTAAAAACTCTGATTTATGTGAGAATAGTTTAAAAAAATTAATCCTTCAAGATGACCCAGGAGTATTGGTAATGGTAGATGAATATCCCAAATGGGCAGATGAAGCGAAGAGTTATCCAAGGACAGGTATTTTAGTATTTGGTATGTTCGACCATCCTGATGGTGTTGAAGCTTACAGAATAGACGGAGAGTACCCTATAATTGAAATTGCTCGATCAAGATGTAAGTTCCCTAAATATCCTGCTAATATGCTAATTGTATCTTCACCCAAAATACTAAATATTGATAATGGCGAAGAAATAATTCTCATAGATAATGGAAGGAAAACTAAATGGGAAAGGCTTAACTCTGGTAATACCACATATTTAATTCCAAAAGGACAAAACCCATTAAATATCAATAAGAAATACTTTCTTATAAAATCAGATAATAGTGAGTATTACATTAAAGAAAACTAGGTAATATGGAAAATCTAAACTTAACTTTTACAGCAAATATTGCTGAATCTTACAAACGATTATCATATAAGCTTTGGTACGCATTAGCCGAATATATTGATAACTCAACACAAGCCTATGAAGAAAACAAGGAAGAGCTAGACGAACAACTAGAACTAGATGGGGAGTCTTTGTTCGTTGACATAGAATATTTTAGAGGGGAAAATTTATCTGATGATTATTTCGAAATTAAAGACAATTCTATTGGAATGAACGAAGAAGTGTTAAGAAGAGCTTTTAACACTGGTCAAAAACCAGAAATAAACACTGGTAGAAGCAAGTACGGGTTAGGACTTAAAACTTCTTCCTTTTGGTTAGGTGATAAATGGTCTGTTACTACAAGTCGTCTAGGAAATAGCAAAGAATATAAGATAACTGTAGACATACGAAAAATTGAAAATGGCAATATTTCTCTTGAAATTGAAGAAAATGAAGTTGATAAAGAATCACATTACACTAATATTCGTATTTGGGACTTGCATAGACGTTTTGTCGGTAGAACATTATCAAAAGTAAGGTCATATTTATCTTCAATTTACCGCTATGATTTACTATCGGAAAAACTGGAAATAAAATGGATGGATAAATTTCTAACTTGGAAAAATTTAGATAACCTATTAGTAGAGAATTTTGAAGGAGAAAGAACAAAAAAAGAATTTGATTTTATTGTTGATGGAAAGCCTGTAAAAGGTTGGGCAGGGGTTTTAAACAGAGGAGACAGAGGTCAAGCAGGTTTTGCTTTAGTACAATCAGAAAGGGTAATAAATACAAATTATCGACCAAGTGAAATTTTTGGTGAACAAGATGGTGGTAGAAATGATTTAGTAAATCAAAGACTAATTGGAGAAATTTTTATTGATGGATTTGATGTTAGCCACACAAAAGATCAAATACTCTGGTCTGGTGAACAAGAAGAAGAACTAGAAAATAAACTTAAAGAAGAAGTAAAAGAATTAGTCAGAATAGCTCTAACTAGAAGAGTTCGAGAATCTGTTGATATATCAGATGTTAAAGCCATTGAGGTTGCACTCGGGAATTTGCATCACGAAATGGAAAATGAAGTTGCCATAGATTTAATAGAGAATATTGAGATACCACCAGAAATTGCATTAGAAAAAGCTAATGATTTCTTACTTGAAGCCGTCATAAACCGAATATCCGAACCTGTTGTTATAAAACTTGGCAGTTTGCTTGTCAAGCTTTATACTGATGAAGATATGTCACCATTTGACCCTTATGTTATATCTGATTCTGCCGCTCAAAAAAAGGATAATTACGAATTAATCGTAGTCTTTAACCCTAATCATCCTCATTGGCAAGAAATAAAAGATGACAACGGTGTTTTGGTATTTTTAAGACACGTAGTTTATGACGGAGTTTCTGAATGGAAAGCTTGGAACAAGACAGGAAGTATTGGCCACGATACGGTTAAATTTATTAAGGACAACTTATTAAGAATACCGTTTGAAATTGAAAAAGAACGTAATGAAAAGGAATCACGAGAATAATCGTGAATAATTTACCTACGCTAAAAGCCATACACATTTTCAATTCGCACCAGCCCTCGCTGCAACCAAAAATTGCAAAAGAGTATGTCTTTGCCAACGCTGACAGACGGACGAAAAAGAAGTACGACCGCACAACAATGGCTATACGTAATGCGGGCTAAAGTACTAATATGAGAGTAATTACATTAAATAAACTAACAGCTAAACGGAAAGTGAAGTGCTTTGAAATCCCGCACTACGCATAGCCGAGCCCGTTGGCAACAACTATGAAAAAAATCCTGCTTATAATATTAATTGGAATTTCTAATTTGACTTTTGCTCAAATTGGAACAAACTTGAGCGGAAAAATAGTAGACGAAAAACTGAATTGTCTATTTGGAGTAAAAATCACGAATCTGAATAACGGAACGGAATCTATATCTGACCAAAATGGTCGTTATGAAATAAACGCAACGGAAAATGATACTCTGGAATTTCAAATGATTGGACTGACAACGGACAAAATAAAAATTGAAAAGCCGACTCAAACTCTGAATTTGATAATGATGGATAAAGATGTGAATTGTTTGGGAGCTATTTGGACAGAAAAACAATACCGCAAAGCATATCGCAGAATTGAAAAACGACTAAAAAAACTATATAAAACAGCGGAAAAACAAAACGTTTGGAAAAATAGCAGTTGCCAACACCGGCTATAGTTCATTGCGGCGGAATTTCCATTCGGAAATTCCTGCGTGTTTGCAATGTTTGGTTTACGGCGGAATAGTTCTGCCGAACCATTCCGCAACGAAACCATAGCCGAAACCGTTACCACCAATTTGAATGAAGCGTATTTTAATAAACATATTACTAATTCTAATTGTTGGATTATTCCAAGATACATTTGCGCAGGAATCGGAATCGAAAGTCGGAAAAGTAAAAGTTGTAAAATATCGAGATACTAATGACAAATTTACGGAATCGACTACTGACAAAACTCTTGCGTATTTGAATAAAAGAAAACACGATATTTTAATTACAAATAAAAAGGATACAACTCTATTGAAAACTGACTCTCTTGGAATTTTTAAAATCCCAAATAAATATTTCAATTATTGTAGTATAACCGTAAATCCTAAAACAAAAGACTTAAGAGAAGAATTCTTGTTTATTGAGGGACTTGGCGCAAAAGACAGTCTCGAATTTAAAATTTATGATTACCATATCTCGAACAAAATTGATTCAACTAAAGCACCTGAATTTTATAAAAAATTCAATACTAAAAAGGCTGAACAGGACTTTTTTGCTGGAAATAAAAGATACTTGCTTGGAAATGGAATTAAATACTCAAAGAATTTTATTGAACAATTGGAATTAAAATCTAAAGAGTATGGATTTGAAATTGAGTATCCCGAAAAAATGTCTGGAACTTTGGAGGAACATCGAATTCTATATAGATATAACGACCGAATGAAAGAATTGCTCGGAATAAAAAACTGGTGGTAACAATGTATAACCGCAATTACGGCGGATTCGACTACGTCCGAATCCACTCGGAATTGCTAACGTCAGTGCTTAACCGAAAATTATTAACTTTAATCCCGTAACTGACGGTTATACGAGACCGTTACCACACATTTGAATGAACATCGACAGCAGAGATAAATTAGAAAAATGGCTCGACCAAAATTATTGGTTTGAAGACGGATTTATATCTGAAATTAATGATTCTAAAAACGGACTTGAAATTATAGTCGGTTATCAAACAGTTGGAACTTATGTAGCAGGAGAAAAGCAGGAATTAAAGGAATTTTGTTTAAAACCAATCGGAATTACTAATTGGACTTATAAAAAAGACCTATTTATACCAACAAAAGAATCTTGTATAAACGGAATTGATTTGACAGAGAACGGACTGGGATTAAAGTTCGATACACCAAATCTATTTGAATTGACTTGTAAATCTTTAGAGATTAGCGAACCTAAAATCACTCAAACCTATACCAAACCTTGGATTAGTAACCGTGAAATTTATATAACAGCAACCGAAAAGGAAGTTCCAACAGTCAATTATTGGATTGAAAAACTTGAAGCATATGGTTTTAAAACAGGTTTTAGATATTTTGCAAGCGAACTTATTCAATCCGAAAAAGTTCCATATCCAGATTATAGTGGATATTTTATCCAAACTCTAAATAAAATAAGTGAAACCCAAAAAGGTTTGTTTTTCAAATTTATCGGTATAGAAAATGGAGAATTACGAATCGGAATTGAAAATGGAGACGAAAATAAAGAGTTGTTTAATTCTGTTCAATTAATAGTTTCAAACTGGAAAAAAACAACAATTAATTCTGGAAATGTAAAATTTACTGGAGAGGAATTTAAGGAATTTTTAGAAAAAGGAAAATATCCTGAACGAATTGAAAAAATGAAAAACGTGTGGTAACACCGTGTATAATTAATGGCTGGTTCTCGCCTACTTACGAAAATCCTCGCGGATTTTCTATTCGGTGTTTATTTGCTAAATTAGGTGCTTAAACACGCCACTAATCATACACAAACCGTTGGGCGCAATTTAAAAAATCGATGAAAGTCAATAAAAAATACTTGATTGAATGATTTTATAAAATCCAAATATTAAATTTGTCGAATTAAATAAACATAGACATTTTATGAGGCAATTCATTCAAAATAAATATTTTCTACTCATCTTTATTGCTATAATCTGGGGTTCTTCTTTTATACTCATAAAAAAAATACTACCAGTATTTGACCCATATCAAATCGGAGCTTTTAGGGCAGGATTGTCAGGCTTGCTTTTGTCATTTATTGGATTCCCAGCTTTGAAAAGAATGTCAAAAAAGGACGTTTTTTGGATTGCTCTATCAGGATTATTTGGTAACTTTTTAGTGGTCTTTATTTTTCCTATTGCACAACAAGGCGTAAGTAGCTCATTGGCAGGCATCATAAATGCATTAGACCCAATATTCACACTCGTTTTAGGAGCAATTCTGTTTGGAATCAGAAATAAAGTTATTCAATATGCTGGTGCAATAATTGGATTTATAGGTGCTATCATTTTAGTTTACTCTTCGAATTCAGAAAATGGCCAAAATCATCTTTATTATACAGTTTTATTAGTTATAGGTTCGGCACTTTATGCCGTTGCCGCACTCATTATTGAAAAAAAATTACATCACATAAAATCGACAGATATATCAACAGGTATTTACACTATTTGGATGGTGCCCTCTCTTTTTATTTTAAGTTTTTCAGGTTTTTTTACAGACTTTGATTACAGCCAAAATGAAACATTAACGGCTCTAGGCTATTTAATCTTTCTAACCGTCATTAGCACTACTTTGGTGATGTTTTTGTTTTTCAAACTTGTTCAAGATACCTCTGCGGTTTTTGTAAGTACCATTTCACTTTTATTACCAGTCGTTGCGGTAATTTGGGGAATTTTGGACAAAGAGAAATTTACAGTTTGGTATGCAATCGGTGGATTATTAATTTTGATTAGTGTATATCTCATTAGAGAAAAGAAAAACAAATCATTGGGAAAGGAATAAAAACTGCGCCCAACACCGTATATAACAAATAGCTGCGTCTTTTCTAAACCGGAAATTTTGGTATATTTGAAAAGTAGCCAATTTTTTATTTTTGGCGTTTTAGAAATTTAAAGATAAAAACTTAAAACAAAAAATTGGCTTGTGGCTCAACCGAAAAATTAGCGCTTTTTTGCACGCTACTTGCCATATACAAACACGTTGGCAACAAGCTAAAAAAAACTATGAGAGGAAACGTATTCAACAAATATTTTTTATCTGACTACATAAGTAACGTTAGAAAAGTACTTTCAAAGGAAATAGATTCACTAGAAATAACTGATTCAACTGACTTGTATGTTCTAACAGAAAATCTTGAATTAAAATATACTATTCAACCAATAGAACTACTTGACCCAATTCCTTCAAAACCTAAAGAGACAACAAGAAATGTTCAAAATCATTGGGGAGAGACTTACGAACAAAAAGTTTTTGAAATTTTTGTAAAAATTCCTTTTAACGGACAAAGAGAATTATTTGACTGTTTTCCATCTACATCTGGAATCGTGTATTTAGATAAAGGTGTTAACATTAACAGAAGCGATATAACAGCAACTATAACTCTGGACAATCTAGATGCTACGAAATTTAATTCTGCTGTTTCGAATATAAAATCAGAATTAAATAGAAATATCCCAAGAATAAATAGCGAAATAGAACCTTGGAACAAAGGTTTATCCCAACTAATAACAAGACTTATTGAAAATCGCAAAGGTGTGGTTTCTGAAAAAATGGATTTTATGAAAGCTATAGGATTGAATGTAAATCCTCATTCTGACTCTTTTGTAGCATCAAAACCAGTAGTTAGAAAAAATATTCCAAAACCTGTTTCAGAAACTTCGAAAAGAAAAGACATAACACCTTACTTGCAAGAACAAGTCTATAATGACATCAAAGAAATAATCTATAATGTAGGTAAATCGATAGAAAGAAAACAATCTTTATATAAAGAAAAACACGAAGAAGATTTAAGAGATGTTTTTTTGTTATTTCTTGAGACAAGATATGATTCAACGACTGGTGTTGGGGAAGCTTTTAATAAAAAGGGGAAAACAGATATTTTACTCAAATATGCTAATGACGGAACTAACTTATTTGTTGCAGAATGTAAGTTTTGGAAAGGAAAAAAAAGTCTTTTATCTGCTATTGACCAATTATTAGGCTATTTAACTCATCGTGACTCAAAAACAGCTTTGATGATGTTTGTAAATCAAAATGAGATAACAAGCGTTATGGAAACTGCAAAAAAAGAAATTAAAGAACATACTAATTTTAAAAGATTTGTCAATGATAGTTATGAATCCTCATTTAGTTATGAATTTACCCTACCTGAAGATTCAAAAAAAATTATTCAGATTGAATTAATGTTCTTTCATTTTCCGAAATAAATAAAATAAAGCCAGTTGCCAACACCGTATATAATTTATTGCTAGTTCTAGCCTACTTACGAAAATCCTCGCGGATTTTCTATTCGGTTTTTATTTGCTAAATTAGGTGCTTAAACCACGCAACAAACCATATACAAACACGTTGTGCGCAAGCTAAAAAAATAAATCGCTATATTTAATAATTAAAACAAAGAAACGATGGATAAAGAAAACAATAATAAGTGGTACAACAATCCTACAATAGTAGATACGCTATTGTTCATCTTACCTCCAGTTGGAATGTATGGACTTTATAAAACTGAGGGAATAAAATCCAATTTAAATAAAGTTTTATACGGCTTTCTCGGTTTTATATCTCTTTTAATGGTAGTCATCTATCTTACTTAATCTCCGTGAATATAAGCCAATCCCGAAAACTTTAACGAACAACATAACTCTGATATGAAATGGAAAATTCCAAATCGAATATCATTAAAGAAATTGCGCAGGAATTGGGTTGCGGAAACGACTGTTTTTACAATCCTAGAACGAACGAATTAATAACGATTCCGAATTTTGAAGAAATATTGGATGAAGATGAATTTCGTGAATCTTTTGGAGCTGAATTGAAAAAAGTAACAAAAAACAAAGCGGATTTTATAAAAATCGAGGTTTTAGAAAGTTTCCAGTCTTTTAAAATTATGGAACATTTTATTGTCCAAATTGTGGACAAACAATTTCAATCGGAATTGGAAAATATTTTAGAACGTAAAAAACCATTTCAGAATTTTAAAAACAGAATTGATAACTCGGATTATAGACAAAACTGGTTTGATTTTAAACAAAACGAATTGGAAAATATAGTAGAAACGCAATTAAACTGAGGAAAAGCCAGCGCACAACAACGTATATAGCTCATAGCTAGCTAGTTGCTTAATCGAAGTTAAGGCATATTTGGAAAGTCGCCAAATTTTTAAATTTGACAACTTTCCAATAAACAAGATAAGTAGTAAAATTTAAAATTTGGCTTGTTCTTAAACCGAAAAATAATTGCTAATTTAGACGCTACGAGCCATATACAAAACCGTTACCTGCAAGCTGAAAAACCGAACGAATGAACATTTTACAGAAAACATCAAGAAGAATTATCAAGGTGTCATTTGACGCCTCAGTTTTGACAATTGAATACTTCAGTAAAATGGACAGATACCACCAACAAGTTGACAAATTAAGAAAACTTAAAAACGGAACATTAGGAAAGGAAATCGCAAATTGTTTAGACGACCACAAATTGACTCTTGTGCCTAAGTATGAAAGTCACGATTTAAAGCATGTTCTACTTGACTACAAAATGACAGCAGAAGATGAAATTCGGATGCAGGCATTTATGATTGGAAATGGCAATTACTCTATTCCATCATTTACAATTTTCTTTTTTGGAGCCATTTTACTTCCTGACTTATGGGCGACTTTTTATTCGGACTTTGAAAAAGGAAGACAAACTGTCCCGATCTCAAAATGGACAATTAATGACTTTGCAAACAGACCAATTAATGAATTAAGGACTGAATTGGCTCAACCGACACGACAAAAAATAAACCTATTGAATATGAAACGATTAACTCAATTTGCTGCAATGGCTACAGTATTGGCAGGAGTATTTGGAATGCTATTTTGCCTTCCGTTTTTGTTCTCGTCAAATATGGCTGACTTGGTAGGAGCAGGATTTCCATTTGTTGGCGGTGCGATTTTGGTGGTAGGCGGACTTTTGACTTTATCTAACCTGACGAAAGAAAATAAAGAAAGCCAGCAGGTAACATCGGCTATAGCAAATGCGGGCTGACTGCTTAAAAATGAAGATATTACAACTAAATAAATTTACGGTAGCTGGACAAGAAAGCGGCTTCGAAATCCCGCACTTGCCATAGCCATGGCCGTTGTGCGTAAGTTAACTCAACCGTATGGAAAAACAGAAACTAAATAAGAATGTTGATGAGAGTAACTTAGAACACACTTTTAAGAATATCCTATTACTTGAGAAACTATTTATTTCGGAGATAAAAAAGATTTACGAAATTGAAAGCGGAATAACTGAAATAAACCACTATATAATGTCAATAACCAATAGAGCGATTTCTTTAAATAGAGGTTTCGTTACTCTTGCGGAATCTAATAATTATCAAACCGCAATTTCATTAATGAGATTGCAAATAGATAATTGTTTAAGATTATATGCTTTGAGTTTATATCCTAATTCGAGTGAATTTTATAAAAAAGTACTAAACGGAGAACACATTAGAAATTTAAAAGACCGAGATGGAAATAAAATGACAGACAATTATTTAGTCACAAAAATTAATGAAATTTTCCCTCAATTTAAATCTTTGTATAAAAAGCTTAGTGGACATATTCATTTTTCATCTGAGCATTTCCAATTTAATAACAAGGTCGAAAATGAAACATTATCTGTGTCGGTAGGAAATATTGAAAATTTGACGATTGCAGAAAAAGTAGATTATACATTTAATATGTTTTTGCTTGGAAAAGACCTTTTGTCAATAATCGCTGAATATAGAATGGAAATTACAAACTGAAAAAAACCTACGCACAACAACGTATATAGCTCATAGCTAATTAGTTGCTTAATCAAAGTAAAGGCATATTTGGAAAGTCGCCAAATTTTTAAATTTGACGATTTCCAAAAAAAAGATAAATAGTAAAATTTAAAAATCTGGCTTGTGCTTAATCCGAAAATAAATGTTTAATTTACACGCTACGAGCCATATACACGACCGTTGTGCAACAGTTAAAAAAAATGAAGAAACCGATAGAAATAGCGGGCAATAAATTCACTTTCAAAAAAGATGCTCTTGAATTTTACAAGAAAATTTTAAACTCTTATGAGTTTGGAGAAATCTTAAATTCATCTGATTTTGAGAATGTTTATGGCTTAATTGAAATTCATCCTAAGAAAAAAGAAAAAATTGGCTGTGGGATTGATTATTTCAGAATTGGAACTGCAAAGTATAAAACAAAAAGTTTTGAATTAGTAAGAAAAGATGGAAGTACGGAATTCTTATCATATACCAAACGAATAAATAAACCCAAAAACCAGTTTTCAAGATTTAGAAATGCTTGTCGTCAAGCTATTCAAAACGACTTAATAACCGTAAAACAAAAATTTTTTAAGGAAAATGCAATAAAGAGTAAAGTAAAGTGCCAAGAATCGGGGGAATTACTAACCTATGAAGATTTGAACGTTGATCATAGACAACCAAACACTTTTTCTGTGATTGTGGACAGGTTTATAGAAATTAAAGGTTTAAATGTCAACGAAATTGAATATTTACAAATCGGAGGAGGCCCAAACGAACTCGCAGATAAAGATTTAAAAGCGGAATTTAGAGAATATCATAAAGAAAAGGCTAATTTAAGATTGGTAAAAAGAGAATTAAATTTGAGCAGAGCTCATCAAGGTAGAATTGGAAAAACATCAAAGGACTTAACCATTGAGTAAAAACCATAGCAAAATTAAGAATACTCGCAAACCCCAAAACCGTTGCACAACATTGTATAAGCGTAATGCGGGCTAAAGTGCTAAATTTGAGCGAATTGAATATTAACAAACATATCGGTAAATTGAAAGTGAAGTGCTCCTAATCCCGCACTACGCTTATACTTGCCGTTGCCAAGCATTTGATAAATATATTCTGGACAATCAAACCCGCGATTTCAGGTCAAAAATCCATCGGACACAAAATCCATCCGAATCAGGTGCGGAACTCTAAAAAAGGATAAAGAATTTATCAGCAAAACGCAATCAGGGCGGAATCGAATACTAGAATTTTAAAATTTAAAAGAGAAAAAGCGGCAAAGCGGAGCTCCACAAATCGTGATATAATTGAGCGGCGAAGCGGAATCAGAATAGAGACTGCATATAAAAACGCTTGGCAACAAAAGGCTATAAATAATGCTGCGGCGGGGAATATT
The DNA here is from genome assembly GCF_031631895.2 of Aequorivita marina. NCBI lineage: Bacteria > Pseudomonadati > Bacteroidota > Flavobacteriia > Flavobacteriales > Flavobacteriaceae > Aequorivita > Aequorivita marina. The sequence goes on along the minus strand of NZ_JAVMBW020000007.1, from coordinate 127,351 downwards.
CCAAAAGCAATCGTATATTTACGAAGTCGCCAAAACTTTATTTTGGCGCAATACTGAAAATAAGTAAAAAACAAAGCTTTGGCTAAGTGCCTATTTCAAAAACCAGTGTATTTTTGGGCGCACTATTCATAGCCGGGACGTTGCCACACATTTGAAAAAACTACTAAACATAATAACCTTACTTTTGATTCTGACTTCCTGTTCTATCAATAATGGAGTGGTAAAACAGATAAATTCAGAATTCAAAACAAAATATCCTGAAATAAAAAGCTATTCAAAAACTAAATATCAAGAGAAACTTCGAAAACGAATTCTACCAAAATTTTTAAATAATTATAAATTATCTGATTCGAATCTCTATGTTATAGAAACTTTTCAAAACAGAGGTGGACATCACGTAATAACCAAATATCAAACCGTTAAGACCTATTTCTGGCAAGACGGAAAATTAATTGAAGTTTATTATGTAAATGACGACAATGAGTTGCAAATCCAAAAAGAGCAGTCTTGGGGTTCGGAATATCTAATTCCTACATTTAAGTTTATAGAAAAACAATTTGTGAGAAACGACCTTGACTCTATTAGCAGAGTTTCCGAGAATCTTTGGGAACATCAGTTTAGTCACGCTGGAGAATATTTCATAACCGAATTGGACAAAAACTTAAATATTTTGAGGATTATTAAATGTGCGGAATTTGGCGGATTTGAATAAAAACGTGTGGCAACACCGTGTATAGCTCATTGCGGCTGAATTCCTTAATCGGAATTCATTGCAATTTGCTATCTTTCGGCCACGGCGGAAAATCATAGCTGATTTCCCGCAACGAGCCATACACCAAACGTTGCCACCCATTTAAAAAAAATCGAGAGCTATGAAAAAAATTATTTTACTAATGATATTGATTCCTCAATTATCATTTTCACAGGAATTTGAAATTGGACCGATGTTTAATTATGAAAGAACATCTTTTAATATTCCTGATGACTCATTTATAGTCGTTGGAGAATATGGCGGAGAAGGTTCAAGAACTACAGGATATGAAAATAATTTTAGCTTTGGAGTATTTAGCCAATTTTTCCTCGAAGAACGTATTGCGATAGCTGGAGAGTTATTTTATACAAAAACAACATCTACAGAATTGAAAAATGTCGAATTTACCTCAATAAATTTTATCCCTTATGCTTCACTGTCATTAATCAAAAATGGAGAATTATATTTAAATCTCGGGGCGGGAATTGCTTATATGACCAAAACGCCTGATTTTGAAAATGAAGAATTGAATGAAAAAACTAAAAAAGTTGATTTTCCAATTAAACTCGGCTTAAATTATAGATACCCAAAACTTCTAATAATTGATGTCGGAATACATAGTCCGTTTTCAAGAATTGTTGAGGATGAACTTTTAAGAACTGCATATTATATAGGAATTAAAATACCATTAAACCAAATTTTAAATAAATAACGTATGAAAAGATTTACCTTCATTTTATTAATTGCAATTATTTCGACAAATTATATAGTTGCACAAGAAATTACCGTTAACAACAATATTACAATTGACATAAAAAAGGTCAAAAAAGCTCCTACTCTTTTTCATACACAACAGAACGTAAAAGTAAAAGGCGATGGTTTGGAAAAAATAATGATAAAATCAAAAATCAAATCCGAGAATAAAAAGGATGTTGATGTAAACCCATTTTCCTTATTGGATACTGTAAATAAAGTTCGATACCAACTTGTGGAATTTGTCGGTTATAAATCATTTTCAATTGGCGTACCAACTTATCAAGGTAAAGAACTATTAAAAACTAAATTGCTTAATAAACGAGGCCGTCCTTATCAAAGTGTTCCCGATTTTGACCCAAAAATTAAAGACACTTTTGAAGATTATCAATTTGAAGGTTATAAGAATATTACCTGCCAAATAAATTTTGGGACTGATAAAAACCCAATAGTTTCAGGAATATACTATGCACCAATAACAATGAATTCTTTTATTGCTGATGCTTTTTTCGCAATTCAAAAGTTCGATAAGGAACCAGTATTTGAATTATATTATGGAAATGAGAAAGTTGCTGATATTGATATAGATTTGGATTAAAAAATGCAACACGTAACAAAAACGTGTGGCAACACTATATAAAAAAAATAGGGCAAGTAAGTGCTAAACCCAATGTTCAGGCATATTTGCGAGGTCGCCAAATCTTTTGATTTGGCTTTTGGAACAAAAATATAAAACAAAATGCAAAAGATTTGGCTTGTGGATAATCCGAAAGGTAATTGCTTATTTTCAGCCCTACTTCTTTTATACTAACCGTTGCCAGTAATTTGAATGAAAAACGTAAAAACAAAAATATTACTACTTATTTTAATAGCTTTAGTTATTTCTTGCTCGACACAAAAAGGACTGATTAAAAGGGAAAAAACAGAATTTGGAACTGTAAAATTTTATGTTCAGACTGACTTGAACAACGACAATTATGTGGAAACTGAATTGAATGGCGAAAAACCCAACAAACGGATTGTCATAAAAGTTGCGGATTCAGTTTATTACAGTTTTTATTCCGACGAAATTGGCAAGCGTACGAAAAAGAGTAAAAATTCGGTTTATCGATTATTCTACGGAGAAATACCAAAGGAATTAGATGCCCAAATTGCCTATCAAAAATTATCGAAATTAGATTCATTGATATTATCTAAATCGGACAAAATATTAGACTCGCTGAAATGGAATGATTTTAAACGTTGGAATGGAGCAACAGCTTTCAATGAAATAGTCATATATTATCACGGATTCCCTAAAAACGGAAAATTTGAACCATTCTAAACGGAATAAAAACTACTGGCAACACCGTGTATAATTCATTGCTAGTTATAGCCTACTTACGAAAGTCCTCGCGGACTTTCTATCTGTGATTTATTTGCTAACTTTAGTGCTTGAACACGCAACGACATCATACACAAACACGTTGGCAACAAGCTGAAAAAAACCGAGAATGGAAACAAAATCAATCGAACAATTAGAAAAAGATATTTGGAAAAACCCTTCCGAATTTCCTACTGATTTGGTTGAAAAATGTTATCGTTATCGGAAAATCAGCATTGCGGAATTGACAAACGAACAGATAAGACTTCTGATTTCTCAACAAATCGGAACTGAATATCTAATTGGAATCGCACTCGAAAAACTCGAACGGAATATTTTGACCGAATGTGACTTTTACGAAGGCGATTTACTTGTCGCTGTTTCAAATTTACCGACTAAATTTTGGGATGAAAATCAATATGAATTTCAGATTTTTAAAAAGCTTGTGGAATTGAATTCGGAATTAATAAAAAATGAACTCGGAGAGAAAAAATTTGATAAAATAAAAAACGTTATTGAGAATGGGATATAAAAAAGTGTGTTTAGATTGTCGAAAAGCTTTCAACAGACCTGCAGATTTGGAAAAGGCTCATATCTCAATTTGTCCTCAATGCGAAAAACCAATGACTGAATTATATCATTTGTTTCAACCACCAAAACAAACTGATATTAAGAAATGGAATGTTGTTAAATTTTTAGTGGAAAATGGATTTAGATATTATCATATTTGGGAACAAACTTTGAAAGATGAGAGCGGAAAAATATATGGATATCAGAATTATGCTAAATATCCTGAATCTATGAAAGACGCAAAGGAATTTGTTAAATTATATAAAGAACAAGCAATAACGGAATAAAGCCAGTTGCCAACACCGTGTATAATTAATGGCTGGTTCTCGCCTACTTACGAAAATCCTCGCGGATTTTCTATTCGGTTTTTATTTGCTAAATTAGGTGCTTAAACACGCCACTAATCATACACAAACACGTTACCTGCAAGGCAAAAAAACGACACGACAATGAAAAGTCTAATTTTTACAGTATTATTTTTTCTTTCATACTTAACTGTTCTCGGACAAAATGGAATTAAGGATGGGAAACTGTTCTTACTGCAACAAGACCAGAAAACCATATCAATAAACTCATTTGAAAACAACGAAATAAAGCAAATAAAGACATTCGCAATTTCTAAAAAATCTATCTACACGACTGACCAAAAATCACGAGTTGTAGTGCTAGACACGGCAAAAAACAACATTTCTCTATTTGACCTCACGAATGAAATAGAAAATAAACTAAAAATTCCTTTTGACCTCAAGCCAAAGACAATACTGTTAAATGGTGAAAATCTTTTTATTGGTGGAGAAATGGTGAAAGAAATGCTAGTTCAATACAATTTACAAAGTAAACAATGGCATAAACTTCAAATACCAATTGAAGTAATGTTCCCTGGAAAAGCGATTGATGATTTAGTTGTTAATGATAGTTTACTCGTTGCAATTGACAATATTATTATGCCGAAGTATGTTTTGTTTTACAAATTGGGCTCAAAAGGCAAACTTGACTTATCACATTTCAAAGAGCTTAAATCAAATGGAGCTTACGAAAGTATTTATCAGGGACGCATAACTGATAACTATTTTGGTCTAATTTCAGGAACTTATAGTGGATATGTTGGAGCAACTGAACATATAACAGTATATGATGATCTAAATCTTAAAAATAGCTTTGCATTATCCTCAAATGAACAGAAAAAGGACTATCATACATTCACAGACTTTGTAATTATAGGTGACAAAATAGCAATAGCCAGTAAGGAAAAAGGATTTGGACTCTTTCAAATTAAAAACTCTTACTTCCAAGAATCTGATGAATATAGAAATAGTGGTTTCAATTCAACAGTGAATCTTTCAAAAATAAAGTATGAGAAAATTAAAAACGAGACGGTTATCAAAATAACGATTGTTCCTAACACTAATAAAATTGTCTTGACCATTGAAAATAAGAAAGGAAAAATTAGACACGAAATAAGAGAAATTTAAAAATCCCAGCAGGTAACAATGTATATAAAAAATAGGCGAAACAGTAATAGAATCAAGAGTTTTGGCTCGTATCAAACTTTATGCTTAACCGAAAGTTTCGTGCTTCGAAATCGCCTACTTTTCATATACTCACCGTTGCCAACAATTTGAAGACAATCAAGAACATATTTAAAATTTTATTACTTCTATTATCATTTCAGGCTTTTTCACAAAAGTTCGAAATGAAAATCGACTCTATTCTAAATCTTGAAATTGCTGAATTAAAAACAAGCGGAATAAAAGAAATTGGATACACAAAACTGACCTGCATAAATTATGGAGTTTCCTCAACTGCATATTTGCTCTGGAAAAAAGAAAATTCGACATTTATTCAAAAATTTAAAAACTCTGAATACGATAATAAATCGTTACAGAAATTCAAACCGATTAAACTTACGGACTCAACTTTTTTTAGTTTTTATAAAAAGAACAAAGAGAAATTAAATATTGAGAACGTTGAGCATTTTGAATACAAACCAGACTCAATTGTCGGAAATAAAACTTACTCAAGCAGAATAACAATTTCTCATTCTTGCTTTAGACATTTCGTAATAAAATCGGGCAAAGAAAATTTTGATAAGCAATTTGACTATTTTGATTTACAAGAGTTTGACCAAAAAAAAGTATATGCTTCTAAACGCAAATACACAAAAGAGGAAATTAAGAAATGGGAAGAAAGAGGCTGGGAAGGAATGGAATACGAAATAATTCACGAAAATTATCCTGAACGAAATTTAAACTTTGAGTTTAATAAAGAATCAAGGATTGTGGAATGGGACAAAATTATGACTGAATTTATTAAAGAATTAGAATCGGAAAATAAATTTGAATTAATAGAAACGGAATAAAAAACTGTTGGCAACAACGTGTATAATTAATTGCTTGGTTCAGGTCTACTCGGAATTTCCTTCGGAAATTCCTCTGGTTCGTCCACTTTTGCTAAATTAGTTGCTTAAACACGCAACTAACCATACACAAAACCGTTACCTGCCATATAACCACAAATGAAAATTACAGCTTTAACAATATACTTCTTCCTATTAACTAACTTCAGTTTCTCTCAAATAAAGAAAAAAGATTTGAACGGAATTTGGAAAACCAATACGGAGTTGTTTTCAAAAGCGGACACGATTAAATTTTATCCAAACATTAAAGATTGCCACCAAACTAAATGGACAATAGAAAAGAGAAAATTTAAGACTAACGAATTAAATATTTGTACAGAACCACCAAGAATCAGTGGAATTGTTGGAAAGGAGAAAATTAAGTTAAGAAAAACAGATTTCGGACAAGTAATCGAATATCATCAAAACGGAATTCTTGCCGACAAATTTAGAATCGTCGAATTAAAAGAACAAAATTCACAGGAACTGAAATTAATGCGATTTGACAAGCTATCTGAACAAAAGGTATATAAATATGTTGACTCTTTAGTTTTTAAAGTGTTGAACTACAATCCAGATAGTACAGCAAACAATTATGGAGTAAAAATTTCGGACTCTAATCCGAATGTGAAAATAAAAATACGAGATGGTGGAATTGGAAATCCAGAACCGCTTGTTGTGGTGAATGGACGACCATTACAAAATAGAGAACCATTGAAAGAATTACTACTTGTGGAAACTTATGCGATAAAATATCTGACTAAAGAACAATCTGCAAGTATTTACGGTTCGAGAGCAATAAATGGAGTTATATTACTATTGACATCTGAAAAAAGATTTAAAAAAATATGGAAAAAATACGGCAGGTAACAATGTATAACCGCAATTACGGCGGATTCGACTACGTCCGAATCCACTCGGAATTGCTAACGTCTGTGCTAAACCGAAAAATTTGCGTACTTTAACCCGTAACTGACGGTTATACGAGACCGTTATGCCTCACCCTAAAAGACAGAAACGACAATGAAAGAAAAAAGAAACAATATGAAGCCAACGCTTCTGCAAAATCAAAAGAGCTGCATCCCAACGCTCAAAACCAACGCTATGCAGCACATTTGCTTTTGCCCCAACGCACAAGAAAACAATTTTAAATTCTAATCATAAACAATTAAAAACAAGTAACATGTTCAAAAATCCATTTTCATTTGAAGGACGTATCAGAAGAACTGAATACGGTCTAAGTTTTATTATCTATGCTGTTGCAGCAGGAATTATTAATGTCATAGTAGAAGAAAGTCGAGGTGACGCAGCTTTTCTTATGATTGCTTACATACCATTACTTTGGTTTTTGTGGGCTCAAGGTGCAAAAAGATGTCATGATGTTGGAAACAGTGGATGGTGGCAACTTATACCTTTCTATGCTCTTTGGCTAATTTTTCAAGACGGACAGCCAGGTGTAAATCAATATGGAGAAAACCCAAAAGGCATTCAAGTTATGGGTGGACAAACGTATCAAGGAAGTTCCAACAATCCAACTCAAGGAAATTCTAATCCTCAAATAAATACAGGTTCCGGTTATCAAGGTGGTTATAGTGGTGGACATAATAATCCAAATACAAACTTCAATCAAGCAGGTCAGGAATCAAACCGTGACGGATACAAAGACGGAGATTTATACAATTAAAAGAAAGAAATATGCACGACATTAGAAATCTAACAATAAGCAGTACAAACCCTTGCTTGATTGTTTATCTTATTGACCAAAGTTATTCAATGAGTGAGCAATTTGGGAATGCTTCACACAGCAAAGCATTTGAGGTTGCAGAGGCAATAAACGACATTATTTATGAAGTGGGTTTAAGATGTATTGGTAGCGGTGGAGAACTTAAAAACAGGTTTGAAATTGCGATAATTGGTTATGGTAAAGAGAAAAACTCTGCTCAATCGGGTTGGGAAGGACAATTAGCAGGAAAATGGGTGGTCTCTATTAAAAATATTTTTGAATACCCATTAGGACAGCAAAACGATAAGCCAATTTGGATTAAACCCTATGCAGAGCAAAACACACCAATGACCAAGGCATTTGAGAATGCAAAAAGATTATGCAACGATTGGATAAATTGGGGAAACCACAGAGATTGTCACCCACCGATAATCATAAATATAACCGATGGAGAAGCAACTGATGCAGGTAGTAGTTTTGCCCCATTAATTAACGAAACTCAACAAATAAAACAGTTGAGAACTAACTATGGGAGTGTAAACATTTTAAACATTCATATTTCGTCTAAGGCAGGTGATAAAAGTTTATTCCCAAATGAGACACCTTCAATAGATAGATTTGGAAAACTACTTTTTGATATCTCCACGCCTCTTGACGAAAACATGATTAGAATCGCTTTGCAAAAAGGTTATCGAATTAATAATGGTGCAAAAGGTTATGTATTTAATGGTAATGCATCAGATTTAATCAATTTCTTAAACATTGGAACACCACAGTAATGAGTATTAAAATTTTACAACTTCATAAAAGAGCTTCCTATGAATACAAATATATTCAGGACAGATATGCTCTAAGTTCAGACAATAGTGTATTTGCATTAGCAGACGGGACTACACAAAGTTTCAATTCTGAATTATGGGCAGAAATTATCACAAAGGAGTTTGTTAATAATCCGAATTTTTTGCCTCAAAATTTAATTACAAAATTTAAAGAATCCGTTTCCGCATATAAAAATGCAAAGTTCGACTTTAGTCCAAACCCAGCAAAGGCTTCTTTGGAGAGGGCTAAACAGAGTAAAGGTGGTACAGCTACATTTATTGGAATAAGAATAAATGAAAGAAACAATATTGAAGTGATTTCTTGTGGTGACACAAACTTATTTCTTTTAAATTCCGAAAATAAAATTAAAACATTTCCATATTCTGATATTAATAGTCTTGATGCCAATAATCACTTTGTGAATACGGAAGTTCTTCTCCAAAATGGAATTGATGAAGCATTTTTCAAAAGCACATCATTATCGTATAGCCAAAGTGATACAATTATTTTAGCTACAGATGCATTAAGTCGCCTTATATTAAAAAAACCAGACACAATTAAAGACCTTTTAAGAATCCAGACATTTGAAAACTTACTCGATTTTTGTCTGAAAAAATGGGAAGCAAAAGAACTTGAGGAAGATGATATTTCAGCAATTATTATTACATCTGAAACTAATACAGACATCAAATTAATTTGTCCTCCAAATAAATTTGAATTCCCGAAGGAAAAAGAGGAGGAATTTATTCCAGCATCCTTGACAGAAAACAAACCAACAAAAAATTCAAATATGGAAATGAATGAAATAAGAAATCAATTTAATGGTGTAGCAAAAGATATGCACCATGTAAAATCAAAACTTAAACTTCATGAAATATTACTTATGGTAACAGTAAGTTTATTAATGGTAAATATGTTAATGATGTATTTGCTTCGCCCAAAAACAAATACGCCTATTCCAAATAAACAAAATACAGAAACTATAACCGAAGGAAAATATGAGAAAACAATTAAAGATTTACAATCAGAAATAAAAACACTTAAAAATAAAATTTCGGAAACAATAGTGCCTACAGAAAGTAAGGAGACGGTAAAAGAAACTGAAAATAATACTAAACCTATCACAAAAGATGAGGCAAAGAAAAGACAACAGGAATTAATTAAGGCGGGCTATAAATTAACTGATGATGGCATTTGGGGTGAGCAATCAGAGAAAGCTTGGCAAGAATATCAATCTAAGAAATCAAAAAAATAAGCTATGAATTATCCCAGTATTGGAGAGTATAATCAGGTAATTCAAAAAAGAGGTGGTAATTCTTTCAGGTCTCTAAATGGTATCAACCTAATTCCATCAAGAACTACCCCAATTAAGGTTTACCTATTTGGTTCGGGAGCATATGCAGCCGTATTTAAAGGTTCAATTAATGGGAGCACCTATGCTATTCGTTGTTTCCTCTCTGCTGAAAATGAAACAATAGAGCGATACAAAAGCATTTGTAAATACATTTCTCAATTGAATTCTTCATGGAAAACAGTGTGCGAATTTATTGATAGTGAAATTACAGTTAATGGCAAATCTTATCCAGTTTTAAAAATGGAATGGATTAACGGTGTTTTAATCAATGAATTTGTTTCACAAAACTTGTCAAATAATAATGTCTTATCAGAATTGCAAAATAAATTAGTTTCAATTTCTGATGATTTAGAAAAAAACAAAGTAGGTCATGGAGATTTACAATGTGGGAACATTGTTATTTCGGGCTATTCTTCAAATTTCCAAGTAAAACTTATTGATTATGATGGCATGTATGTTCCTGAACTTGCTTTTAAAAAGTCAATTGAGAAAGGGCGAAGTGAATTTCAGCACCCAAAAAGGACTTTAAATAATTTCAATCCAGAAATGGATAGATTTTCATTTTGGGTAATGCTAACAGCTTTGGAGGCACTAAAGATAGACAAGACTCTTTGGCGAGAGGTAATGCAAGGAGGTTTCAACACGCTTGACAATTTCCTCTTTACAATTCAAGATTTTTTGAATCCAAATCAATCTCCTCTATTTAACCGACTTTATAAACTTAACTCTTCAAACCTAAACTATTACTTAGATAAGTTAAAATGGTTTTGTAATAGTGAATATTCTGTTATTACTAAACCAGTATTATTTAATCAAGAAGTAGGAACAACAAATACAATTCCAACTGAACATCAAAGGTTCATTCCAAAAAATATCAATACAGAACCTACAGATAAAAAAGTTTCGAGTAATAAGTATAAAATAACTTCAAATTGTGGCTCTGCTTCAATATTGACTTCTACATTTCAGAGACTAGGATCAACGCCATTAGAACTTGACAAAAACACTTATGAGGGTAAAGTAATTATAGTTTCTAATGGCAAGGAGACTAAACGGATTACTCTAAACACACATCAAAATTTAATCGAAATAGAATTTAACTAACTGCCAAAGCATTTGGTGGCACATTTGCAAAATCGCTCAAGCCAACCCAAAAGCCAAGTTTTGCAAAAGAGCCACCAAGGTAACGCTCGACAGAAAACGATACGAAATGACAACAAAACAAACGAAAGGAAAAAGGGCGGAGGCATAACAATGTATATAAAAAATAGGCGAGATAGTAATAAAATCAAGGGTTCTGGCTCGCATCAAACTTTGTGCTGAACCGAAAGTTCAGTGCTTCGAAATCGCCTACTTTTCATATACTAAACGTTGTGGGCAATTTGAAAAAACCAACGAATGACGACTGAAAACAGAAAAACCAAATTATCAGCGTCTGAGATTATTGCAGTAATTTCAGCAGTCGGACTAATTGGTTGGATTATCACTGACTTTTTTGGCGGAATGATTATTTGGTTACTCTCTTATGGACTAATAATTATCCCAGTAATACTGCTTTATACTTTTTCAATTTTTGACACTATTATTTCATTAATCAGAAAAGGTAAGCAGACAAGTAAAATCAAACTGACTGCACACGGAATAGTGGTGTTCTCAATTTTTGCTTTTAATCTGTATCACTCTGAAATTTTCAAATCAGAGAAAATAATGACTGCTGTTCTAAAGGACGACCTTTATTATTACCGACTGATTTTAAGAAGGAATGGAAATGTCGAAAATCAAGCTAATGGAATGTTTGGGTTTTCGCAGACATTTTACGGTAAATACAAAATTGAAAATGATTTGATAATTTTTAGCGAGAAGCCATATGACAACGATTTTATTCCAGATACGCTTTTGATTGACAAAGAACAAGGTGCATTGTTTATGGAAAAGGATTCAAAAGGAAAATTTCGGACTGAAAAAGAATGGCTGAATCATTTTGAAATTGAAAAAAATGAATAAAAACTGCCCACAACAATGGGTATAAAACATAGGGTGGACAGTGCTTCCCGCAAGTTTCGGTTTCTTAGAAAGCTAGGTTTCGGGCGGACAGTTAAGAGCTTCGAAATGCCCTACGTTTCATACCCGAGACCGTTGGCAGCAAGTTAAAAAAAACGTGATAACACAAAAAGACAGAATACATTTTATAACTTTGAAAAAACATAAAAAACAAGAACAATGAAAAAATTAATTTTAGGATTATTATTAGGCGGAGTTTTTTTACTAAACTCTTGTGGCGAAAACAAGAATACTGATGTTGTAAATTCAGGAACATATCAAGGTGTGGCTGAAGAAGTCGAGCCAGGAGAAAAAGAAATTTATGTGAGAACCTCTGATGATAAATTAGTTGAACTCTATTTTACAGAAGAAACTAAACTAATGACCAGTGACGGACAAACTACCACTTTCGATGCCCTAAAGGAAAATGGTAAAGTTGAAATAACCGTTGAAAAACAAGGAAACAAAAACGTGCCTGTTTCTGTAAAAATTCTTAAATAATAAAATGATTGCTGAAATTCCTTCTTTTTGGAGAGAAGAAGTTTGGCATCCGCTATCTGTTCATTTACCAATCGTTACATTGCTATTAGCTTCATTAACTGCTATTATAAGTTTAATAGTAAAAAGTGAAGCTCAAAATTTGTTTTTAAAACAGACCACTTTTGTAATGTTGACGATTGGTGTTTTCAGCGGTTGGATTGCCATTTATACAGGAGAATTAGCTTACAGTATTGAAGTAAGAAAAATTTGCGACCCAAAAGTTTTGCAAGAACACCAATGGTGGGCTTATGCGACTTTAATCGTTTATTCAGCGGCTTTCTTACTTCAAATAAGTTTAAAATTCATTGAATCCAGATTTTCCAATTTAATCAAGACTGTAAATCGGGTTTTATTAATCGTGGCTCTTTTCGGTCTTTTTTACACAGGTCATTTAGGTGCTTCATTAGTTTATCAACAAGGCGCGGGAACTTACAAGCCTTCTGCGAACTGTTCTGAATTTGTTAAGTAAAGATGGAAGAATCAAACGAGTCGTCCGCGATAAAAGCAACCTATTTTAGCATTATTGGAAATACATTATTGGCTGCCATAAAGTTGATATCGGGATTTCTTGGTAACTCGTATGCCTTAATAGCAGATGGAATTGAATCCACAGCGGATATATTTTCATCGTTTTTTGTGCTATTAGGATTCAAATATGCTCAACGACCGCCTGATGAAAATCACCCTTATGGACATTCTCGTATAGAACCATTAATTACTTTTTTAGTAGTTGCTTTTTTAGTTACTTCCGCCACAGTTATTGCTTATGAAAGTATTATAAATATCAGAACGCCTCACAAAGTCCCCGAAGCGTGGACATTGATTGTTTTGGCATTAATCATAATTTGGAAAGAAGCATCTTATCGTTATGTTTTAAATAAGAGCAACAAAACAAAGAGTTCTTCCCTTAAAGCAGACGCTTGGCATCATAGAAGCGATGCAATAACTTCCGTAACTGCATTCATTGGAATTTCCATTGCGCTTGTTTTTGGAAAGGGATATGAAACCGCAGACGATTGGGCAGCATTATTTGCTTCCGTTTTCATTTTATACAATGCTTACCTTATTTTTAGACCAGCGCTTGGGGAAATTATGGATGAACATCGTTATGATGATTTGGTAAAGGAAATTCGTAAAATCTCGATGACCGTTGATGGAATAAAAGGAACTGAAAAATGCTACGTTCGCAAAGCAGGAATGAAATATCTTATAGAACTTCACGCCATTGTAAACGGAAAAATCACAGTAGAAGAAGGACATCTTTTAGCACATAAACTACAAGATAAAATTCAGAAAGAAATTCCTGAAATTTCGCATATTACAACACATATAGAGCCTGAAAATAAAAAACCAGCTGCCAACATTGTATAAGCGTAATGCGGACTAAAGTGCTAAATTTGAACTTATAAACTATTAACAAACTTATCGGTAAAATGGGAAGTGTCGGCTTCGTAATCCCGCACTACGCTTATACTTGACCGTTGTGCCACATTGAAAACAAAATTATGAGAATACTTTTACCATTAGTGCTTTTAACAATTTTCGGTTGCGCCAGCGAACAAAAAAACGACTGTAATTATATCGAAGATTATTTCCCAACAGTTTACAAAGCAGATTTAGAATTTGATTTAGAAAATTATGAAAAAGCATTTGAATTGTACCAAGATGTTTTTAGTGTTTGTGATGCAAAAAACACACTTGGTTTAAATGAAATTGGAGATTTTACAGAAAGTTCGGCTATTCTTGGAAAATTTGACATTACATACGAATATGCTAAAGAACAAATTCTTAATGGTGTTGAGTTATCAAGATTTCAAAACAATGAGAGTTTTAATGAATTCTGGTCTTCAAAATATGGCGAGAAACTTACAGCGGAATATGATAAATTACGATTAGAATTTACTCAAAATGCCGATTTTGATTTACGTGACGAACTGGTTTCAATGCGAAGTGCAGACCAAATGTATCGTGGCGGAAATGGAAAATCCGATTGGACAAAACAAGATAGCATTGACCAAATCCACGAAAAAAGACTAATTGAAATTTTTGAAACTATAGGTTATCCAACATCCAAAACCGTCGGGCCAAATACGATGGATTATCCAGTTGATGTAGGATTATTTTTATTGCACACAGATGACAGTATCCGAATGAACTATTTTGTTCCAAAAGTTACGGAGTTTGTAAAAAATGGTTCCGCACCACCAAGAGCAGTTGGAACTATGGTAGACCAATTTCATTTATACAATGATGAACCTCAAATTTATGGGACTTATGGAGCGCAAGGTGGTGGATATGCAAATATGATTGATGACCTTAAAAAAGTTGATAGCAATAGAATTTCGATTGGCTTACAACCGTTAGAATTGAAACAGAAAAAAGATAGTTTAAGAAAAATAAAATACGGATTTTGAAGCGCAGAACAACGTGGCACAACAACGTATATAATCCATTGCTAGTACTGGCTTACTTACGAAAATCCTCGCGGATTTTCTATCTGGTTTTTATTTGCTAACTTTCGTGCTAACACACGCAACGTATCATATACAAAACCGTTGTGCAACATATAAAACGACAGTAGAAAACGAATGAAAATTTACGGAAAATGTAAAAATTGCCAAAACGAAATTCAATATTCAACGAGTGCAAACACAAGAGTTGAGTTTGCAATGCAAGATGGAGAAAATAAAACTCTGAATTGTAAAAATTGCGGAATAAAAACGGAATTTCACGTTGACGAATTATTTACAAAAGAATCGAAAATTGCTCAAATTGGAGCTGGATTGATTTTTTTTATTGGAACACCTTTAATGTTTTTGTTTGTAAATCCAATTTTTACTGGAAGTCGGAATCATTATGTAATATATATTGTTGGCGGATTTTTACTTGTTCCTATAATTGCATACGGAATTATAAAAAAGCAAGACCAAACAAGAATGAATTCTTTTAATAGAAGAAAACTAAAAGGGAGAATTCATAACATTTAATATTTTGAAACCAATTTTATTTTACATCATTGTCTCAATTTTATTTTTATTAATTCCTCTATCTGGAGTTGGACTTTTAGGAACAATGGTAACTGACAAATATCAAGTTGAACACGCAAGAATATTTTTAGATATAGATTCAAAAAAACTGACTGAAAAAGAAATTCAGAAAAAATCTAAAGAAATTGATAATTTAGAGAAAAGTGTTAAAAGTGTTAATCGACAACAAATATTAATGTTTGGAATTGCGACAATTGGACTGATCTCTGGAATAACATTATTGAGAAATAAAAAGAGAATAATAAAAAATACGTTGCACAACACTGTATATAGCTCATAGCTAAGCAGTTGTTTAATCCAAAGATTGGGCGTTTTTGGAAAGTCGCCAAATTTTTAAATTTGACAACTTTCCAATAAAAAAGATAAGTAGTAAATTTAAAATTTGGCTTGTTCTTAAACCGAAAAATAATCGCTAATTTAGAAGCTACGAGCCATATACAAAACCGTTGGGCTTAATTTGAATGAAACACATTTTCAGAACATATAATTCGCTAAATGCAACTGTATTTGACCTCTTAAGTGGAGATACAGAAGTAAAACAGACAACAGCATTTGCATATCTACTTTCTAAAGACAAGAAAACTCTTCAAGATTTTTTCAACTTAGAAGAAATCCAGAGAATTCTCGGTAAATTAAAGCTCGAAAATTTCAGTAAAGTAATTGTCCATTCTGAATTAATATCGTCAAATAAAAAACGAGCCGATATTGTAATTCAATTATTTCAAAATAAAAAACCTAAAACTGCTCTGATTATTGAAGCTAAAAGTGTCAAAATAAACAGTTCTGCTAAACAGATTGTCAAGCAAATCTCGGGTTACATAAAACCTAATGAATTTTCTGAATTAAATGATTTTGATATTTATGGTTGTTCACTCACTAAGAACGACCTAATAATGAATAATCCTAAAATCACAGCTATTTCTTGGAGTAGCATATTTGAGATGCTGAATGGAAAGAGTGGTTTGGCAAAAGAATTTTTAGAGTTCATATCTAACATAAAAGGAACAATGAAATTTTACGAGAAAGAAGTTTTTTCAATACCGGCAGGAAATAGCCATAAATATCAATACGATTATCCTAACATTTACGAATGCCCAAATGAAGGATCTCGATATACTTCAATGAAGAAGCCGTTATTTATGGCATTTAGAAAGAGACTTGGAATTATGGAAAAGATATTTGGTGTGGATGACATTATTATTATGAACCCGAAAACTGACTTTCAATCATTTTTAAAGAACAATGTATATTCGGACGAAGTGAAAAAAAGGGTGACGGATTACTGCAACGACCTGTGGGGAGAAGAAAACTATGATGACAACGAAAAGCAGTTTTTCATTCTATCTCAATCAAATCAAATAGAACTGAAACATAAACCAAGACCCAAAAGGAACAACGCATTTAGAGCCTATTATAAACTATCGGAACTCTTAAATGCGGATAAAAAGATTGTAGAAACAGAAAAAAACTAAGCCCAACAGCACCTAAGAAAACATGGGGCGGACAGCGGTTTCCGCAAGGTTCGTTCTTCGTGGCTACCTTTGTCGCAGGCGGACAGGAAAGTGCTTTGAAAAGCCCCACGTTTCTTAGCTGCAAAACGTTGCCAGCAATTTTGAACAACTGATTTTTTACTTTTTAAGATTGATAAAAAAAGGCCTTTCCGGTTTCCCCAGGTTGGTTTTTACCCACCGGCCGTGGGGCACGCGTGAGGCATTTATGACGGTGGACAATTTTTAGGATTAGGAAATAAAACCGCTGGCTCTGGAAAACTCCTCTTGCCTGGGCTCCTGAGGAAAGTGAATTAGGGTTTGGGCTTTATAGCCGGCTAATGGTGGGAAAACTGCTGGCAACAATGTATAAGCGCAATAAGGGTTTTCCGTTAAAATTGCGCATTTTTGTTACAAAGAACTTTTGCGGTATCCAGACAGTGAACTGCTCTGAAATCCCTTACTGCGCTTATACTTCACCGTTGTAGCCAATGCAAAAAAACGAGAACGTGAATGGAAAAAACAACATTTGAAATTACCAAGATGGACTGTCCTTCGGAAGAAAACCTAATCCGAATGAAATTGGATGGAATTTCAAGTATCAAAAATTTAGACTTTGACATTTCCAACAGAAGACTGACCATTTTCCACAGCGGACAAATTGACCAAATCGAAAAATCAATTCTCGAACTGAATTTAGGCGGACAAAAACTAACAACTGAGAAAACTGACCAAACAGAGTTTAAAGAGAATTCAAATCAGAAAAAACTTCTTTGGACAGTTCTTGTCATCAACTTTGCTTTTTTCGTAATCGAAATGACGACTGGACTTATTTCCAAATCAATGGGACTGGTTGCCGACAGCTTGGATATGCTTGCCGACTCGTTCGTTTATGGAATTAGCCTTTTTGCAGTTGGAGGAACCCTAATAAGAAAAAAACGGATTGCAAAAATTGCGGGATATTTTCAGATTACTCTTGCAATTATTGGATTTGCAGAAGTATTGAGACGATTTTTCGGAGCGGAAAAACTTCCCGATTTTACAACAATGATTTTCGTTTCCATTTTAGCGTTAATTGCAAACGGAATTTGCTTGTATTTACTTCAAAAATCAAAAAGCAAAGAAGAGGCTCATATGAAAGCAAGTATGATTTTCACCTCAAATGACGTAATTATCAATTTGGGAGTTATTACAGCCGGACTTTTGGTCAATTGGCTAAATTCAAATAAACCTGACCTTATTATCGGAACAATAGTTTTCGTTTTGGTAATTCAAGGAGCGGTACGAATATTAAAACTTGGAAAATAAAGAAAGCACTGGCTACAACATCGGCTATAGCCAATGTGGGCTGAATCGTTAAAAATGAGTATTTTGCAACTTAATAAACATCCGTAACGGTTGACAAAACCCGTGTCCCAAAACCCACACTGGCCATAGCCACAACCGTTGTGCATCACTCGTAAACAAGAATAAATCAAGTAACCACTAAATTTATAGACAAATGAAAAAGCGCAATTTATTTTTCACACTATCAACAGCAATTCTTTTTTTCACATGTTTCTGTAGTTGCAAAAAAGATGATAGTCAAGGAGGCGAGTCACTTTCTACAATTAGTAAAATGCAAGAATATGGGCCGTGGAGAACTCAAGAACTATCTGACACATTAGGATCTCCTGAATACAACAGGTATTATATTATTTACACTTTTACGGGGTTAAATTGTCAGTGCATTAAAGAAGAGTATATTAACCTTCCTTCAGACACTACTATTGCTGTAAATGAAGCCTGCATATATGGAAATGACAATGAGGTAGACTTCAAAGTATCCAGTATATGTAATGAAAATAATCTTGATGCAATTCTGAAAACATTAAACGTAAATCAGACAAAATTATCCTTTCAGTTTTTAAATCCAGCCGATCAAAGTGAGATTTATGGAACAGTAGAATGTACTCCATTGTAAAAACCAGCATTTGCCACCTTTGTTATAATACGGTTGTGAAAAAAAGCGATGCACAACAAAAAATAAACGCAAGGCGGCTTTAATCCCGCTCCGGTAGGGATTTTCGGTTGACAGAGAAACATTCCGTTTCTTTACAACACCACGGACGAAGCCGCCCTGCGTTTATTAAAACCGTTGCCCACAATTTGAAAAAAAGTGAGAGAATTTAAAGAAAAAGTATCGGCAGAATATCAAAATCACAGAAATAATTTTCGAGATTGCTATTCCTTTATTGAGAATTACTGTAAGAAAAAATATAATAATGGTAATTATCTTGACTTACTATCGGAAAATACTAAACTAATTGAAATCTGTAAGGAAGAAATATCTGAAGTAATCCAACAAGATTATATAAAATCGAACAATTACAATTTTGAAGTAAGACCCATAGTTAAGAATGCTACTGATTTCTTAAGAAAGGAAATTCTTGGCGAAGAAATTGAACATAAATATAAAAAAAGTTTAGAAAGAGCAGTTTATGAACTTTTGCAAGCAATCAGAGATAACATAACGCATTACGGAAAACTTGAGCATTCAGAAGAACAATATAACAGAAATCTCATCTTAATTAAAAATGCTTCATTAATAACTTGCTCATTAGTCCAAGAAATAGAAGAAAAGGAATAACAATATTATCAAATATGAATTACCTAAATTTCAAAAATCGCTATCCAAAAAGCATTAATAAATTTTTTTGTTGGGTTGCAAAGCAAGACCCAAATGAACAAAATCAATATGTAGACAACGCTTACTTTTATCAATTTTTTTGGGATATATTTGACTATCGCCCAGATTTTGGAATATCAATAGAAGAAAAAAAATACATAGATGTATTAAAACCATTATTAATTAAAACGAGACATATTGATAATGATTATTGGGATAATGAAAGTAAGATATTATTTGGCACATATAGCGACACAGGTAAAGACTTTATCCAAATTAGGTTTAATGAAGAAAGTGATTATGAAAATGCCTTTTATGTTTTGGAAACGCTAATAAATAAAGGTTTATATGCTTAACAACAAAATACTTGCCAACCACTTTTATAAATTAGGATTGAACATTACGTGCATTGCTAACTACGTTACAGAAAATAATTTTTATGATGCAAATATTCTTAAAGGTCCTTATCACGAATGGAAACATCTTAAACACGAAAGGCAATCATTAAGTGAATTAGAGAATTACGATTGGGATAATGCTGTTGGAATTGGAACAATAGCTGGATTTGAAAATCTACATATTTTAGACATTGACGGTTGTTCTAATTATGAATTTATTGAGGATTTACTAATTATTTTAGGACTTCCAAAAAGTTATCAATGGGTTGTAAAAACTGGAAGTTTAGACGGTTATCATATATACTTTTTTTCAGACTTAATTGAAGTGTTGGAAGAAGACCAAGTTGCATCTTCATATCCACCTAATTTGGATAATACAGCTTTATTTGAAAAAATAGAATTATTATGGAGTACACACATAGTTCTACCTAATTCACTTCATAAATCTGGTTCAAAATATAGTTTTGCGAATTGTAAATTCCCAAAAGAAAAACCAACTTTTATAGATATTAATAAATTTAAAATTATTGAAAGTCTATTTTTAAATATCTCTGAAATCGAAAAAAAGAAGGTGTATTTCTCACTTTCAAAAGAAAAACACAGAAATGTTACGTTACCCAATAACATTAACCTAATTGACCTTTCCAATATAGAAGAAAACTTATTCTTTTTATTTGATATAGAAACAGATGGTCTAATAAAAAATGGAAAATACCCAAACATTGTTCAAGTATCTTGGATGATAATGGATACTAATGGCATTGTTTATAAAAAGAATACAGAATTAGTAAATTCGGATTTTAACGAAAATTCTGATGCGTTTAAAATCAACAAATTAAATCCATCAATCATAAAAAAAATAGGAAAACAACCCTCGGATGTTTTTCTGGATATGACTTATGACTTAAAACATTGCAAAATAATTTCTGCCCATAATTTAAAATTTGATTTGTCAATTCTTGAAAACGAATTTCGCAAATATCAGATTGACTTTAATTTCGATTCTTTGGAAAGATTTTGTACAATGGATTTTGGAACAGAACTGTTATCGAATGAATTCAATCCAGAGCCGAAATTTCCGAAATTAACAGAGTTATTCGAACACCTTTTCAATCACAAAATTAAGCAGTTTCACAACGCTAATTCAGATGTTACGATACTTGCAAAATGTGTTAAAGAATTATTATATAAAGGAAATTTGGAAAAGCTTAAAACATAGTATGAAAAGAGAACAACATCATACTAACCAAGAAATTTTGAATGGACTTATTGAATCGTGTTTAAATTTTAATCCCAGTCATTTTATTCCTCATTTGCTTTCTAAAAAAGTCATCACAGATATGCCGAATAAAGTTCGTTTTTACAAGTTTTACAAATATATGCTTCTGTGTGCAAAAGAAAATTCGGTTGGACATTTAACTTTTAGAATTGAAAAACCTATCTGGGAAAAGGATAAATCAATTGAATATTATAATTTATATGACAGCAAACATAAATACTCTCGATTATCAATAGTCGTGAAAAAAACTGACGAGAAAATATTTATAGATACAATGCCATTCTGAAAAAAACTGTGGGCAACAACGTATATAGCTCATAGCTAGTTGGTTGCTTAATCGAAGTTAAAGTATATTTGGAAAGTCGCCAAATTTTTAAATTTGACGATTTCCAATAAAAAAGATAAATAGTAAAATTTAAAAATCTGGCTTGTGCTTAACCCGAAAATAATCGTTAATTTACACGCTACGAGCCATATACAAACACGTTATGCTTTATTAAAAACCAACCCGATAAATACAAATAATGCCAATACTAAATGATATAATTGATTGGGTGGAAAACAAGCCTGTTTTTTGGCAAATTGCCATTGACCGTATAATCAGAAACAATGAACTAACTGAAAATGATATTTCAGAACTAAAGGAAATCTGTAAAGTAGATTATGGATTATCAGACTTTGATTTTGATGAAGTGGACTTTGATGATTTAAGAGATTTCGCAAACAATGCAACAAGCAGTGATGACATAATACTCTCTAAAATTTCCAATGTAGACAACATAAACGCACTCTCAAAAACTAGTGAATTAGAATTTGCATCAAATGGTCTTACGCTTGTCTATGGAGATAATG
The DNA here is from genome assembly GCF_031631895.2 of Aequorivita marina. Classification (NCBI taxonomy): domain Bacteria; kingdom Pseudomonadati; phylum Bacteroidota; class Flavobacteriia; order Flavobacteriales; family Flavobacteriaceae; genus Aequorivita; species Aequorivita marina. The sequence goes on along the minus strand of NZ_JAVMBW020000007.1, from coordinate 105,312 downwards.
GTTCAGGGAAATCAAGCTATGTTAGTATCTTAAAACACGCTTGTAATACTAGAGGAAATAAGCCAAAAATAAATGATAATTTATACGACCCAACTTGTTTTGGAAACGATAAAAAAGCAGATATTGAATATACAATTGATGGAACAAACTTCTACACTATAAATCTCTTAAATGAAGTAGTAAATGACTCTATTTTAAAAAGTATTGATGTTTTCGATACATTTAGCGCTAATCATTACATTGAAGGAGAAGATGAAATCGCTTTTATTCCTCAAGGGCTATCTATTGTAGAAAAATTAGCAGTCTGTATCAAGAAAGTTGAGAATGAACTAAATGCAGAATTTTCAGACCCTGGATTAGAAAAATTTGACCACACTCTTTTAGAGGTTTCAGATTGTTCGACTGCTAAAACATTCCTCGACAACTTAAATTCGGAAACTTCACTTAACGAATTAAGAGCAGAAGCAATTTGGAATGAAACTAAAAATTCTAGAATTGAAGAGCTAACCAAGCAAATAGATAAGTTAAAAGCAACCGACCCAAAGAAAATTTTAAAAGAAAACAACGATAAGATAAAACGCTTTGAGGTTTTACAAAGCAAATTTCAAACACTCGAAAATAACTTGACAGGAGAAAAATTAGAGGGCTTAAAACAAGTATTAAATAATTTTTCAGCAACAAGTGAAGCACTTAAAGAATCTTCTGATAAGGCATTCTCAGAATTACCAATTGAAGGCGTTGGTAGTAGTTCTTGGAAATTACTTTGGGAAAGTGCACGAAAATTCTATAACGAAAGTACAGAAACAAAAGATTTCCCAAAAGTTAATGGAGAGAGTAATTGCCCTCTTTGTTTTCAAGATTTAGAAGAAGATGCAAAAAGCAGATTTACTGCTTTCGAAGATTTTGTAAAAAATGATATTCAAAAAACTTTTGATGAAGCTTCTGATAAATTTGATTTAGAATTAGAAAACTTAAATAATCTGGATTTTTCTTTTGAAGAACAAAAGCCTACAACAATTGAGTTAGATGAACTGATTGATGAATATTCGAAAAATCAATCACAATATATAGAGTTACTTTCTAAGCAGAAAGATTATTTAGTTAGACTACTTAATTCTAAAAAATCTGTTGAAACTATTAATTCAATTGAAATTGAGAATACACCTAAAACTCAAATTCAAAATCTCATTAAAGACTTAAAAGAAGCAAATGAGAAATTAGCAGTTCAGTCAATTGAAGAAGATTTAAAACCACTAAATAAGGAACTAAATCAATTAAAGGGAGAAAAAAAGATTTTTGATTATAAACCCAAATTAGGTCGTGAGATTTATCGACAAAAAAAGATAAAACTGCTAAATAAGTGCATTAGTAAATGTAATACCCGAACGATTACTACCCTTAGTAATGATTTAGCAACAAATTACATAAGCCAACATCTAAAACAGAATTTTAAAGCAGAACTTACCAAACTAGGTTTTAAAAACATCAAGATAGAAACCGAAACAAAAGGACAAAGAGGAAAACAATATCACTACTTAAGACTTGATGAACAAAACGCCAATGGAATTGCATTAAAAGACGTTTTAAGTGAAGGAGAACATAGGTGTATTTCCTTGGCAACATTCTTATCGGAATTATCCATTTCAGAGCATAAAAGTGCTATAATTTTTGACGACCCAGTTTCATCACTCGACCATAAATGGAGAAATAAAATATCAAAAAGAATTGCAGAAGAAGCTTTAGAACGACAAGTTATTGTTTTCACTCACGATATTGCATTTCTTCTTATGATAGAAGAACATTCAAAAAAATTAAATTGTCCATTAGAAGTAAAAAGCCTTACAAGAAAGAAAACTGAAACTGGAATAATCGCTACAAATCCACCTTGGGATACACTATCTGTAAAAAAACGAATTGGAGTTCTAAAAAACGGCTTAGTTAAATTAAAATCAATCGAAAAAAACGAAACAGAAGAAATCTATAAGGAGCGAGTAAAACCTTTCTATGGTAAATTGAGAGAAACTTGGGAAAGATTTATTGAAGAAATCTTATTAAACAAAGTTGTTCAAAGATTTGGTAGAGAAATACAAACCCAAAGAATAAAAGTCCTTACTGATTTAACGGATGATGACTATAGCTTAATCGAAGAAAATATGAAGAAATGCTCAACATATATGACTGGTCACGATTCTTCGGGTGCATTAATTGAAAATATGCCTGATTGTGATGAAGTTGAAATAGATTTAAAAGTCCTAGAAGATTATTTAGGTGAAATGCGAAAAAGAAAAAGACAATAAATAACAAAGCATAACAATGTATATAAAAAATAGGCGAAACAGTAATAAAATCAAGGCTTTTAGCTCGTATCTAACTTGGTGTTTAACCGAAAGTTCAGTACTTCGAAATCGCCTACTTTTCATATACTAAACGTTGCCAATCATTTGATAAAATATATTCTGGACAATCAAACCCGCGATTTCAGGTCAAATTCCATCGGACACAAAATCCATCCGAATCAGGTGCAGAACTCTAAAAAAGACAAAAAAATTTATCAGCAAAACGCAATCAGGGCGGAATCGAATCCTAGAATTTTAAAATTTAAAAGAGAAAAAGTAGCGAAGCGGAATCAGAATGGAGACTACATAAAAAAACGCTTGGCAACAAAAGGCTATAAATAATGCTGCGGCGGGGATAATTCCAAAAGCAGTCGTATATTTACGAGGTCGCCAAAACTTTATTTTGGCGCAATACTGAAAATAAGTAAAAAACAAAGCTTTGGCTAAGTGCCTATTCCAAAAATCAGTGTATTTTTAGACGCACTATTCATAGCCGGGACGTTGCCCACAATTATGAAAAAAATCCTGCAAATAATGATAATCGGAATTTTATTTGCCAATTGTGCTGATAAAAAAGATAAGTTGGATGCAACAGGAACTATAAAATCGGAAAAGACTAAAACGGAAAGCGAAATTAAACTCGAATATATTGACAGGTGGAATAAAATTGAACTTGCTCAAACTGATGATGAATTCGGAGAATGGGGCGGAAACTCTGACATCATAGTAGTTTACTCTGATGGTGAAAAAATTTACGCAAACTATTTGAGATATTTGGGTTCTTATGAGCCACCAAAACCACCGAAAGAGAACGAAGAACCGAAAAAATGGTATGAGTACAAAGAGTTGGAAAAAACCATTGATAGTGTCGAATTGAACCGCGAGCAAATTGAATTGATTGAAAATGCAATAATGGAACTGACTAAACTAAAAATTAATTCAAAATCATCTTTTTCTCATAGTGGAATTGTAAATCGAGTTATTTCAAAAGATTCAAGTTTAATTATAGAAGATTATCCTTCAAATAAGTGGACTGAATTTCAAAAACTGAAGAAAAGTATAATTAATAAATAACTGTGGGCAACAACGTATATAGCTCATAGCTTGGTAGTTGCTTAATCGAAGTTAAGGCATATTTGGAAAGTCGCCAAATTTTTAAATTTGACGATTTCCAATAAAAAAGATAAATAGTAAAATTTAAAAATCTGGCTTGTGCTTAAACCGAAAATAATCGCTAATTTAGACGCTACGAGCCATAAACAAAACCGTTGCCCACAATTATGAAAAAAAATCTACTAACAATAATATTGATTTTTCAAATTGGACTTTTGAGTGCTCAAAAAACTCAATCTGAATTGATTATTGGAACGTGGAGATTTGAAAAAAAGTGTGATTTAAGAACAGAAACAGAAAAATCCGAATTTGTGGTAATTTCGTGCGGACCTGAAACTGAAAATGGAACTGAATACGCTGACCGAACATTCAAAAAAAATAATGATTTTGAGTTTTATTATAATTTAAATGAAATTAGTTGCGGAAAATATAATATTGAAAATCATAAATTAACGCTTGAGAATAGATTATCGGAAAATCAAATTGAAAACAATAAAGAACGAGTAGAATCGTATCTTAAAAAAAAATTGATAATAAAAAAACAAGATGGATTTTATTATTACAGACCGGTAATTTTAGAATTGAAATCAATCATTAAAAATCGACTTGAATTAGGAACTGAAAAACATTACACGATTTGGACACGAATAAAATAACTGTTAAAATAGCCTTTGTAGTTATATCATTTTTATTTATGTCTTGTAAATCAAGTTTAGTTAAGTCCATTAATAAAACCTATAATTACGAGTATGTGGAAGAAGGTTTTTCAGATTATTTTGCCGATTGCATTCGAAAATCTCGAAAATCTTTAATTAATCTTGTATTAGAAAAAAATATTGTAAAAAATCAACGTGCTTATATTATTGAAATTTATGGAAATGAGGATAAAACGCTACAAGCAAAAATAATAACTGAAAGATTCAATTACGATTATGCAAGCATCGATAATAATTATTGCAAGGATGTAAAGAGATGGTATCCAGGAGAAAATTATGACCACGAATATTTTGATTTTTTAGTGCAAATGGCAAAGTCGGAAAGGTTCGAAGAATTACAATCTTTTTACATTACATATCCAATTTCAAACAGTGGCTTAGTATATTTAACTATTGTTGATTTTAAAGAAAATAAGAAAAATTATAAAATTATAAAAACATTGCGCTTTCAAGAGTTTAGAATATACTGATAAATCTTGGCACAGAATAACTGTGGGCAACAACGTATAAAAATAATAGGGCAATAAGTGCTTAACCCAATGGCAAAGGCACTTTTGCGAGGTCGCCAAATTTTTAAATTTGGCTTATTAAAAAAAAGATAATAAGAAAAATATAAAAATTCGGCTTGTGTTCAACCGAATGGTAGTCGCCTTTTTTCAGCCCTACTATTCTTATACAAATCCGTTGCCAACAATATGAAAAAAATTCTCGATAGCCGAAAATACAACCTAATCGGAATTTTAGTCGGAACTATAATTGCGTGGATTATTGCAATGCGGACTGACTTGCCAGCGAGCTCAAATCACGGCGGATTTATTCCCTTAATTTATCCACCTTTAATCGGAGTTTTGACTGTTATTGGCTATTTAATCAGCAGACTGATAACGAAAAAATATAATTGGATTATAAGCATAATCGGAATAGTTTACATTCTACATTTTGCGATTGATTTTAATTTAAGTTATGCTTAAAAAAATAACCAAATGGACTTTTCTCAAAGGCTATTTATTAGTCTATCTGACTTGTTGTTTGATTTTTACAATCATCAAGTGGGAGACACTTTCTTATGCAGAAGGTTGGGGAGTTGTTTATATGGTTGGATTGTTTGTAATCGGACTTTTTGGATTACTAACTGACTTTATTCTGACTTTAATAATCAAGAACAAAAAAGTACTCAACGGAATTGGAATTTTAATAGCAATCGGATTTTCAATTATGTTGTTTATTGAATTGAAAAATAATGGATTTAATTAAAAATACTGTTGGCAACACCGTGTAAACGCAATAACGGCGGAATTTTCTACCGAAAATTCTCGCCTTTTTATTAACTTGGTGGCGTCAGCGGAAAGTACTCGCGCACTTTCCCGTTACTGACGCTTACACAAACACGTTGTGCGTCATTAAAACCAATGAATACGATAAAATCCGAAATAGATAAAAGTGACTACGGAAGAGATGATTTTCCGAATCTGAAAATTGACGAATTTTGGCTTGACGAAAAACTCGAAGAGCTTTATCCGAACAATATGTATAAAGGACTTTATCCTACTCTACTTTTTTGGATGGAAATTGAACAGGAACGAGAAGTTGTTTGGAATAGAGTTTTACCGAAAATTGGAGAAATAACAATTTGCCCAATTCTAATGTGTCCTGACGATAATGATTTTTCCTGCACTATAATTTTAGCGGAAATTGAAAATTGTGGAAAAACAATTAAATGGAACAAATTAGGAATTGATAAAACAACAGAATATAACGCTGAAAAAGTTGGCTCAAAATCTGAATGGTTTGAAAAAATAAGCGGATTTGAATTCTTAAAAGCTGATTACGAATTAATGATATCGGAATTTAAGAAACATTATAAAAAAGAAAAAACGAATTGGGAAAAACGGAATCCCGAATTTGAACAGAAATTACCGTTTGAGAAATAACGAACGCACAACAACGTGTATAATTCATTGCTAGTGAGAGCCTAATTACGAAAGTCCTCGCGGACTTTCTATCTGTGATTTATTTGCTAACTTTAGTGCTTAAACACGCAACGAAATCATACACAAAACCGTTATGTGCAACTTAAGACAATGACAATTATAGTTTTTCTAATTTGGCGAAACCAACTGTCTTTCTATAATTATCTGGAGAAACACCTACTTTCTTTTTGAAAAACCGACTAAAATAAAACTCATCATCGTAACCTAGATTTGCTGCAATTTGTTTCAAAGGTTTTGACGTTAAATATAGCTCCCGTTTGGCCGCTATAATAATTCTATTTGAAATTAAATCGCTGGGTGTTTGCTGTAAATACTTTTTTACAATCTTTGCCAATGTTTTTGTACTAACACTCAAAACATCTGCATAATCTTTGGGAGAATGTAATTCACAAAAGTTTTTCTCAATAGAATCTACTAAATTTTGTAGTATTTCAGATTGGCCATCTGAAAATTTTGGAACTATCTCTTTATCGAATTGTTTTTTCTGCCTCACTGCTTCTATTAAAAATATCTTTAAAAATGCGACAAGAACTTCATGTTGAGCTATAGAATCTTTATCCATCTCTTTTGAAATTTGGTCTATGAGATTAAAAAACAAAGCCTCTTCAGAAATCTTAAAATGTGGTATTCCACTAAAATTATTAAAAAGAACGCCTTCTGTTTCAATATCATTTTGATGACGATAAGTACAGAAAAAATCTGAGTGAAAATTTAATAACCAGCCCGAACAAGATGCTGCAGAAGAAATCATAAATGGCTGATAAGGCGACAGGCAAATCATTTGATAACCTTGCAGTTCATACTTAGAAAGGTCCACACTTAACTTATAGTTGCTTCCGTAAAGTAAAATAATAGAATAATAGTTCTTTCGCTGTAAATGGTCAAATTGATTAAGATTTTCAAACCTTTCTAGTCTAAAGGCTAATTCACCATTTTGTTTATCAATAATAATTTGAGCCATAAACATCTATTTCTTTTTTAGTATCCTTAAAAACAAAGGAGTGCTTATTGCACTCCTTTCTAAAGATATCAATTATTTTGAAGCAATGATGTCTATTTTTTGAATTGCAGTTGGTTTAAAACCTTCTAAAAGAACCGGAGCATTTTCCATAAGTGCTGCAGCAACTTTACCTGTTAAGTGGGCATCTCTACCTGAATCATCAGCAAAAGTATCAAAGATTGCATACGTAGTCGCATCTATTTTTATAGCATACCAAGATAAAGTCTTTGGCTCATCACTTACTAATTGTTTTCCAACATTTAGAAAGTTTTCGACATCTGCTGTCTTTGTTTCTTTAGATTTCATGATAACAAGCAAGCCTTTGTTTTGCAGTCCAGACTTATGATTAGATGCCAATATGTCTATGGCTTGAATATCTGTGTCAGCATCAAAATCTTCTAATAAATCATCTGCATTTGCTAATAGTGCCTTTGCAACTTCTCCTTGTAAATGCGCTTGTCTACCTTCTTCAACTTCAAAGGTATCATAGATACCAAAAGTTTTACTGTCTATCTGAAAGGCAAACCAAGATACTGTTTGAGGTTCTTGATTGACTAGTGCTAATCCACCAAGCAAAAAGTCTTTTACGTCTTGTTCTTTTCCTGGTTTTGCCTTCATAATTACTAATAATCCGATTGTTTCATTTTTTGTACTGTTCATAATGTTTGTGTTTTTAGTTTTTGAAAATGTTTGAATTGTAAATCCTAGTAAAAAAACCAGGAGCGCTAATTATAATGGAACTGTAGTTTTCATTTTTTCTTGTTTTTTTGTTACAGTGTAAATTTGGAGAGAAATAAAGGACTGTGGAATGGATGTTTATTACTATGGCATGGACGATTTTCAGGAAAGTAATACTAAAAAAGCAACACTATTAAATTCAGTATGCACATAACAACGTATATAGCTCATAGCTAATGAGTTGCTTATACGAAGTTAAGGCATATTTGTAAAGTCGCCAAATTTTTAAATTTGACGATTTCCAATAAAAAAAGATAAATAGTAAAATTTAAAAATCTGGCTTGTGCTTAATCCGAATAAATATCGCTAATTTGCACGCTACGAGCCATATACACAACCGTTAGCCACAATCTAAAAAACCAATCGTAAATGACAATATTCACAACATTATTACAAGCAGAAACTACTGAAAATGTTGCTGAAAAGATACCGAATGATACTGGCTGGTTTGTTCAATTTATCCAAGACAATCCATCTATAATTTTATCTATTGTAACAGGACTACTTTTACCTTTAGGTTTAGTTTGGTTAAACAACAGAAACAATGTTCGGATTAAAAAACTTGAAAACAAACTGAATTTAGATTCTAAAAAACTTGATAAAGAACTATCGGAAGAAATTGACAAAAAAGGAATAATTCAAAATCAAGAAAGAGTTGTTTATTCGTCTTTGTCAAAAATTTTATTCGATGTTCAACAACTTCACGTCTCGTTATCTGGAACTTGTATTGACAAAAACTGTATTGACAATTCCCTTGAGAAATTTGACAAATCGATAATTAAGTATCACGAAGAGATAGCTAATAATATGCTGTATATGTCGTCTAAAGTTATTAATTACATTTACGAATTTTACAGTATCATAAGTGACTTAAAAGTAAACCTAAAAGAGTTTAATGACATTCAGGAATTTCAAATGGCTCACGTTTCTGTTTATATGCATTCGATAGAATTATCCGAAGTCTTGATAAAAATACAGGAGGAATTTATTTCAAAAGATGAGAAATTAAAAAGCGATTTTGATGAATCCGCTCAAGAAATGATGAAATATTGTTGCGGTCGAAAACCACCACAAGAAGAATTTGAGAAATTTAAAGAATTGTTTAAAAAAGTAAACCCAAATTATACCGAAGATGAAATTTACCAATTGGACAGAAGGTATGGGTAAAAGACTGTGGCTAACAACGTATATAGCTCATAGCTGGGCAGTTGCTTAATCGAAATTAAGGTATATTTGGAAAGTCGCCAAATTTTTAAATTTGACGATTTCCAATTAAAAAGATAAATAGTAAAATTTAAAAATCTGGCTTGTGCTTAATCCGAAAATAATTTTCTAATTTTCACGCTACGAGCCATATACAAGACCGTTGTGCTTCATTATGACCATAAAATGACATAATAATAAATACAAAGACACACCTAAATTAGAAACATTAAAATATTTTATATATGAAAAAATTACTGCTTATACTTTTAATACTCCCTTTTCTAGGGTTTACTCAAATACAAATCGGTCAAGATATATTCGGAGTATATGAAAATGGTGAATTTGGCGACAAAGTAGCATTGTCCTCTAACGGTAATGTTCTAGCAATAGCCGGTTATCGTTATAACAACTTTACAGGGCTGGTAAGTGTTTTTAGAAATGAAAATAATAGTTGGGTTCAAATTGGAGAAAATTTATTGGGTGCCGAGGTGTTTGAATCGTTTGGGGAAAGTCTAGCATTGTCTTCAAATGGCAATGTGTTAGCCGTTGGATTAACAGGAATTGGAAAGGTAAATATATATGAGAATATCGGAGAGAATTGGGTGCAAATAGGTAATATTATTGATATTGGAGGTCGTGCCGTATCCTTATCATCAGATGGTACTATTATAGCGATTGGATCTTCTCTTCAAGATTATGTAAGTGTATATAAATATATAAATAGTAATTGGGTGCAAGTGGGAGATGATATTTATGGCGGAATAGGGGGAGAACATTTTGGTGAAGCAATAAGTTTATCATCAGATGGAAACATATTGGCAATTGGTGCTCCAGCAGATGGAGCGAATGATGGGAAATTAAAAATATTTGAAAATCAATCTGACACTTGGGTTCAAATTGGGGAGACTATTGTGGGAGGTAATGCTTTATTTGGAGCACAAGTTTCATTATCCTCGGATGGTAATAGAGTAGCAGTTTCAAGATGGAATTGTTGTTCAAATCGTGGAAAAGTAACCATTTTTGAATACGATGGTGGTAATTGGGTTCAAATCGGTCAAGATATTTTTGGCCAAGAACCTAACGAATCTCTAGGCTCACATGGGTTATCATTATCACCTAATGGAAATATATTAGCAGTCGGAGCAAGATATCATGGTATCGTCAGGGTTTATGAGCTTATAGATGAACAATGGTCATTAGTAACTGAATTAAATGGAAATCTTAATGGTCCTCAAGATTTTTTTGGTAACGCAATATCATTATCTTCAGAAGGAAATTTTATCAGTATTGGCGCACCAAAATATGATTCTTCGACAACAGACTCAGGTAGGGTCAGTGTTTATGATTTAAGTGCATTATTATCAGTTGATAAAAATGGGCTAAATAAATTAAGTTTATATCCTAACCCAACGAAAAATACACTGAATATAGTTGCGAATGATAAAATTAATTCAATACAGGTTTATAACATAATAGGTCAACAAATTCTTACCACAGCACCTAACACTCTAACTGAAACGATAGATATGTCAGAATTTAAATTAGGAATATATATTATTATGATTGAGATTGCTGATCAGAAAGCTACTTATAAAATCGTTAAAGAATAACGAAAGCACAACAATGTATAACCGCAATTACGGCGGATTCGACTGCGTCCGAATCCACGCGTAATTGCTAACGTCAGTGCTTAATCGAAAAACCTCGTGTATTTATCCGTAACTGCGGTTATACTAAACGTTGTGCCTAATTTAAAAAAATGCCCGAACTAACTATGATGTCGAATATTTCGAAAGCGGAATTAAAGGAAATAAAGCGAAATCTTCCCGATTATAAGAAGATAATTGAACAAGATGACTCATACATTGAAAACGGAAAATATAAAAAGATTTTTATTAGTGTTTTTGACCATTGGTTGACAAATGAAGAGGCGAGTGAAATGATTTTTGTCGATGAAAATTTGAATGAATTAAAAGCACGTAGAAAAAAATTCGAAATTGTTGCAGAGGAATTATATAAAGCAACTGACATTTATTTTTGGAAATATAAACGAAATTATCGAATGGTTTTGAAAAAACCAATGGATTACAAAGACGTTTTAAGGAAATGTGATTTTGATAATTTATGGTCGCAAAGTGGAAGAAGATACAGTATGATTTTACCAAAACTTTCTGCGATTTATAGCGAAGAATGGGATTGGACTAATATTATTTGGTATACTGATGAGAAAAAAATAGTTCCGATATTGAAAATTGCCGAAAAGGCTGGATTGAATATTCTGAAATAAAAACTAGGCACAACAACGTGTATAATTAATGGCTAATTAGAGCTTGCTTACGAAAGTCCTCGCGGACTTTCTATTCGGTTTTTATTTGCTAAATTAGTTCCGTAAAACACGCCACTAATCATACACAAACACGTTGCCAAGCATTTGATAAATATATTCTGGACAATCAAACCCGTGATTTTAGCTCAAAATCCATCAGACACATAAACCATCCGAAGCAGGTGCGGAACTCTAAAAAGGATAAAAAATTTATCAGCAAAACGCAATCAGGGCGGAATCGAATACTAGAATTTTAAAATTTAAAAGAGAAAAAGCGGCAAAGCGGAGCTCCACAAATCGTGATAGAATTGAGCGGCGAAGCGGAATCAGAATGGAGACTGCATAAAAAAACACTTGGCAACAAAAGGCTATAAATAATGCTGCGGCGGGGATAATTCCAAAAGCAGTCGTATATTTACGAAGTCGCCAAAACTTTATTTTGGCGCAATACTGAAAATAAGTAAAAAACAAAGCTTTGGCTAAGTGCCTATTCCAAAAATCAGTGTATTTTTAGACGCACTATTCATAGCCGGGACGTTAGCCACAAGCTGAAAAAAACAAATGGACAAAGAAAAACCCAGACTTGCAAGATTGACAGCAATCCTAACCCAATTACAGTCGAAAAGGATTGTAACCGCAAAGGATATTGCCGAAAAGCATAATGTAAGTATCAGAACGGTTTATCGAGATATCCGAACGCTTGAGAAATCAGGAATTCCAATCGTGACGGAAGAAGGAAAAGGTTATTCCATTATGGAAGGTTATAAACTTCCGCCAGTTATGTTTACCCAAGGCGAAGCGAACGCCTTAATAACAGCAGAACAACTAATCAGAAAGAATAAAGACCAATCTTTGACAGAACAATACGAAAGTGCTGTAACAAAAATCAAGTCAGTCTTAAACTACGCCCAAAAAGAAAAAGCCGAATTGTTGACTAACAGAATACAGGTACGCAATAATCGTGAGAATGAAAAAACAAGCAAATATCTGATACAACTTCAATCTACTATATCAAATTATCAAACAATAAAAATTGATTACCTGTCATTGGAAAACAAGCAAAGTCAAAGAAAAATCGAACCGTTTGCACTTTACACTACACAGGACAATTGGATACTTATCGCCTTTTGTAAATTAAGAAATGACTTTAGAGCGTTTCGCCTTGATTGTATCCAAAAAATAGAAATCTTTGGTAGTCATTTTGAACCACACAAAATGACTTTGCAAGAATACCTTGAAAAATGTAGTGAAAAATATAAAGACACCCCTGACACACCTTTGGCACAAGGTCAATCTACTTTTGCATTAAATCATAAAATTTAAAAAAATGCAAACAGTAAAAATTGAACCTTTTAACATTATCGGAATCTCTATTAGAACGACAAACGAGAACGGACAGGCAAGCAAAGAAATTGCAGAGCTTTGGGGTAAGTTTATGTCCGAGAGTGTCTTATCAAAAATCCCTAACAAAGTTGATAATGAAATTTATTCACTTTATACGGACTATGAAGAAGACCATACAAAACCTTATACGGCAATACTTGGTTGCAAAGTTGAAAATTTAGACAATATTCCCAACGGAATGGTTGGTAAATCATTTAGTGGAGGAACATACAACAAGACAACTGCAAAAGGAGACTTAATGCAAGGATTGATCGTTAACCAATGGTCTAAAATTTTTGAAATGGAATTAGACAGAACCTATGATGCCGATTTTGAGATTTTCGGGGAAAAAGCACAAAATCCTTCTGATGCGGAAGTAGATTTCTATGTAGGTATAAAGCAAGAAATAAATGGGTAAACTATCCTTAAAGACAGACCCAAGAGTAAATGAAGTTTTTGCGAATTATCCCGACTTTGTTCGGGATAAATTGCAACATCTTCGGGAATTGGTAATAGAAACAGCAGAAGAAACCGAAGGCGTAACTGTTTTGGAAGAAACTTTGAAATGGGGAGAACCCAGTTTTGTTACCAAAAATGGAAGCACATTGCGTATGGATTGGAAAGAAAAAACACCTGACCAATATGCAATGTATTTCCAATGCACGAGTAGATTAGTTGATACTTTCAGATTAGTTTTTGACCACAAATTTCAATACGAAGGAAAACGAGCAATCGTTTTTCAGTTAAACCAAAAAATTCCTGAAATGGAATTAAAGGAATGCATAAAAGCATCTTTGATTTATCACAATGTAAAGGAACAGATTACATTGGGAATTTGAGAAATGAATAAAAAAGCCAGTGGCTAACAATGTATATAAAAAATAGGCGAAATAGTAGTAAAATAAAGAGTTTTGGCTCGCATCGAGCTTTGTGTTTAACCGAAGGTTCTGGGCTTCGAAATCGCCTACTTTTCATATACTAAACGTTGGCAACAATTACGATAAACAACAAAAAGTTCACTATTTAAGTGAACTTTTATTTTTTTTATTTGTATCTTTGCACTATGATAAAAGAAAGCTATGGAAATAAATTTCGAGAAAGATTATCTAAAAGAACTGTACGAAAACGGCAAGGCTCGAAGCAAAAAGCATAGGTTTCAACCAAATGTTATTAAAAAGTATATACAAACAATAGATAAATTAAGAGTTGCAAAAAATACAGAAGAGTTATATCCCATTAGAAGTTTGAATTACGAAAAACTTATTGGCGATAAAAAAGGATTAGAGTCTGTTCGAGTGGATGGCAAGTATCGAATAGAATTTATAACTACACTAGAAGGAGAAGAACCTAATAGTATTACAATATGCTCAATTATTGAATTGAGTAATCATTACAAGTAATTACTACAAACAAACACAGGGAAAGATGGCAACAAAAAAAATATTAACACCGTTACAAGCGACACATCCAGGAGTTCTAATTAAAGATGAACTAGATGCAACACCTGATTTAAACCAAAGAAAATTGGCGAAAGAATTAGATGTTCAACCATCATTTTTAAACGAAATTATTAAAGGGAAAAGACCAGTTACCGCAGATATTGCAATTTTATTAGAAAAAATATTGGGAATTTCAGCGGACTATTGGATGAAGTTTCAATCTCAATATGAGATTGATAAAGCAAGAGTAAAGCAAAAGAATATTAAAAAAGTAAGAAATATTGAACTATGGAGCATCATAAAAGAATATGTTCCTGTTCGATATTTCAAGAAACATAATTATTTAAGCGATGATATTGAAAGTGACATTAAAACTATAAAAAACATTTATGAAGTGGAAACTATTGATGGACTAGTCTCTTCATTTTCCAAAGATAAATACGCATATTTTCGAAAGTCTGATAAACTGAAAATTGATGAAAAAAATATGTTTGCTTGGAGCTCATTAGCTCAATATGAAGCTAAAAATCAAAAGACAAATACTTTTAATTTTGACAATTTAAATCAACTCTGTTTAAATTTAAATAACATATTTTATGAAAATTCTGGAACACCAGAAAGAGTTAAATCTGTACTTAATCAATTTGGGATTAAAATGTTACTGATTGACAAACTAGAGAAAACACCTATTGATGGATTCTCTTTTTGGTCAGGAAAAAATCCAGCTATAGCATTGACTTTGAGGTATAATCGGATAGATAATTTTGCTTTTACAATTATGCACGAAATGGGACATATTGATTTACATTTGAGAAACGACAAGGACAGAAAGTTTATGGACTTAACTCGAAAACAGAATGTAGACAAATGCGAGACTGAAGCCGACAATTACGCTCAACAAAAATTAATCCCTAATAATATTTGGCAAGATATATTAGACAATCATCTTCCTTTAGATGATGAGAAAATTATAGCTTTAGGAGATAAACATAGAATTAATCCAGCTATATTATTGGGTCGAGTTTGCTATGAAATGGATTATTATGCAATAAGAACAAAGATTGACAAAAAAATGAAATAACTGTTGCCAACAATGGCTATAAGTAATTGCTTGTTGTCGTCTACTTCTGAAAAACCTCGCGGATTTCCAGCTTGGTGTGTACTTGCTAAGTTAATCGCAAACTCACGCAACTACTCATAGCCGAGACGTTGTGCATAATATGAAGAAAGCAATAATATTGATATTTGGAGTTACAATTTTACAACTGAATTTCGCTTGTAAATCTCAATATTCTGTGACCGAATTAAACAATAACTTTACTTCTGAACAAATAGCCGATTTAAAAAAAATAACTACCTTTTTTAAAAATCAAATGTGCCTAAATATGGACTCTGATTTTAAAACTTGTTATGAACGAATTCCTCACGAATATTTAGAAGCAACAGGAAATGGGTTTTGGACAAATATAGACTTTGAGGAACAAAAGGAACTTTACAAACAAATATCAAGATCAACGTTTGATAAAATTTGGTGGTTTTGTAAATCAATCGAATATAAAACTGGAAAAGAAAAAAAATCTTTGTGTGCTAATGCCATTGGAGAATATAATAATTATCTTTTCGATTTAGGAAAACATAATCCCAAAATTAAGGAATATGCACATTGGATTAATGCTTCAGGAGACTTCAATCCTTTACAAATGCTCTACTCAAAAGTATCAAAAAATAAAAAATATTTTGACCTAAATGACCCCAATGTTCAATTGATTTTAGCAATTCACTATTTATCGTTAAATGACCAAGCCAAAAGAAATGAAAAATGGAGTACGGAATAAAAAATACTATGCACAACAATGTATAACCGCAATTACGGCGGATTCGACTGCGTCCGAATCCACTCGGAATTGCTAAAGCCTGTGCTAAACCGAAAATTAACGCATATTAACCCGTAACTGACGGTTATACGAGACCGTTGCCAAGCATTTGATAAATATATTCTGGACAATCAAACCCGTGATTTTAGCTCAAAATCCATCAGACACATAAACCATCCGAAGCAGGTGCGGAACTCTAAAAAGGATAAAAAATTTATCAGCAAAACGCAATCTGGGTGGAATCGAATACTAGAATTTTAAAATTTAAAAGAGAAAAAGCGGCAAAGCGGAGCTCCACAAATCGTGATAGAATTGAGCGGCGAAGCGGAATCAGAATAGAGACTGCATATAAAAACGCTTGGCAACAAAAGGCTATAAATAATGCTGCGGCGGGGATAATTCCAAAAGCAGTCGTATATTTACGAAGTCGCCAAAACTTTATTTTGGCGCAATACTGAAAATAAGTAAAAAACAAAGCTTTGGCTAAGTGCCTATTCCAAAAATCAGTGTATTTTTAGACGCACTATTCATAGCCGGGACGTTGCCAAGCATTTGATAAATATATTCTGGACAATCAAACCCGCGATTTTAGCTCAAAATCCATCAGACACATAAACCATCCGAAGCAGGTGCGGAACTCTAAAAAGGATAAAAAATTTATCAGCAAAACGCAATCAGGGCGGAATCGAATACTAGAATTTTAAAATTTAAAAGAGAAAAAGTAGCGAAGCGGAATCTGAATGGAGACTGCATAAAAAAACGCTTGGCAACAAAAGGCTATAAATAATGCTGCGGCGGAGATTATTCCAAAAGCAGTCGTATATTTACGAGGTCGCCAAAACTTTATTTTGGCGCAATACTGAAAATAAGTAAAAAACAAAGCTTTGGCTAAGTGCCTATTTCAAAATTCAGTGTGTTTTTGGGCGCACTATTCATAGCCGGGACGTTGTGGTGCATTTTGAAAAAACAAACGTATAAAATTGAAAAAAATGATATTAGTAGCAATAATTTTCATAATACTTGGAATTTTAATAAAGTACGGGAAAATGTATTTTTTGATTGCTGGTTACAATACAATGACCACTGAAAAAAAAGCAAAATATAATATTGACGGAATTGCTACACTTATGAGAAATGTAATGTTTGCAATGGCTATTGTAATAATACTGGGCTACTTCATTTCAAAATGGCTTGACAAACCAAATCTTGAAATGATTTTTATGTTTATCGCAATTTTAATTGGAATACCATATCTACTTATTAAAGCTAATTCAAACAAGTATAAAATTAAACAATAATTAAAATGACAAAAAGAATGAGGAATATTTTTACTCTTTTGCTATTTTCCCTTTGTTCAATCACATCATTCGCACAAGATTATGTCGGAAATTGGATTGGAGAAATACCAATTCCAAGCGGCAAATTAGATGTTGCATTCAAAATCACAAAAAATGGAAATAATTATGAATCTACAATGGATATTCCAAAACAAGGATTGAATGGAGCCAAAGCGGAAACTACCAAATTAAATGACACGCTATTAACAATAACATTTCCTAATTTCAATTTAGAATATAAGGGAAGTATCAACGATAAAAACGAGATTATAGGAAATTTGTTTAAAGGTGGTTATCCTGTCTCTTTAAATCTAAAGCGTGGAGAAATCGTTCTCAATAGACCACAAGAACCAAAACCGCCATTTAATTATTATTCAGAGGAAATAACTTTCAATACTACAGACAATTTAAAATTAAAAGGAACTTTAACACTTCCAAAGAAAGATGGAAAATTTCCCATAGTAATTATAATAAGTGGTAGTGGGCCACAAAACAGAGATGGGGAAATGTTCGGACATAAACCATATTACGTCATTGCTGACCAACTCACAAAAAATGAGATTGGTGTCTTAAGATTTGATGAACGTGGAGTAGGAAAATCCGAAGGCAATTTCAACACCGCTACAATCGAAGAATTATCAACTGATATCAAATCTGCTATTGATTACCTGAAAACAAGGAATGATATAAATACTTCAAAAATTGGATTGATAGGACACAGTATTGGAGGCATTATTGCACCAAAAGTAGCTTCGGAAATTAACGATGTTGATTTCATTGTTCTTATGGCTGCACCTGGGATAAATGGTGATAAATTAATGCTTTCCCAAAAAGCAACTTTGGAAAAAACTATGGGAATGAATGAACTACAAATTGCACAAGGACAAGAATTAGTAAAAGGAGCTTATGACATTATTGTCAGTACCAATCTTGATAATCAAGCCCTAAAAGACAGTCTAAATTCATTTTACATAAATAAGTATGGCAAGATGTTTCCTGAAGTCCAAAGAGAGACATTGGTAAACCAAATTACGGGAAATGAAGTATTGAGTTTAATCAAGTCAAAACCCTCAAAGTATTTAGAGAAAGTCAATTGTCCTGTTTTAGCAATCAATGGAAATAAAGATTTTCAAGTTCCTTCAAAAGAAAATCTAAACGCCATAAAGGATGCTATTGAAAAAAACGGAAATAATGATGTAACAATAATTGAGTTGGAAAATTTAAACCATTTGTTTCAAGAATGCAATACAGGAATATCGTCTGAATATTCAGAAATTGAACAAACCATATCGCCAGATGTTTTGGACTTAATAACTGATTGGATAAAAAAACAGATTAAATAAAAAACGACACCACAACAATGGCTATAAGTAATTGCTTGTTCTCCCCTACTTCTGAAAATCCTTGCGGATTTTCAGCTTGGTGAGTGCTTGCAAAGTTTAGTGCTAACCCACGCAACTACTCATAGCCTAGACCGTTGTGCAACATTTAGACCATATACTTTCCTGAAATAGGTTGACTAAAAATTAATCAATTAATTACAGTCACTTATGAAAACAAAAAATGAACACTGGCTAAAAAAAAGCTACCAAAAAGCAACTTTAGAGACTAAACTTTTAGTCGTTGACCAAATCCTAAACGGACAATTATCCACAAGCTTTGCTTCCAAGAAGTACGACGTTCCCAGAACCACCATTACCTATTGGTTAAGAAAATACAGTACCTTAGTACAACAAAATACAGGTATGAGTAAAAACGATGAGATTAAAAAATTAAAGGAAAAGATTGAAGAACTTGAGTTCGCAAAGGACTTTCAACAAGACATAATCGCTGAAATGGAACTGATTACAGGCGTCGATATGGCAAAAAAGTCCTTGCCCAAGTCACTCGCGAAAGAGATAGAACGAAAAAAGAAAAACCGTTCAAAACAAAATGGATCTATCAGTGCCTTGGAATCTCTAAACAAGCCTACCACAAAAGACTCAAAACCCAGCAAAAACAGCAAATAGACCATCAAAAAATGGCAACTATGGTAAAGGACTACCGTAAAGCAGTAGGCTCTAAAACCGGTGGAATCAAGCTATACAGTGAACTCAAACAAGATTTCAAAAACGCTGGTATTGAGATAGGTAGAGATAAGTTCTACCGCTTCTTAAGGCTCCATAACCTACTGGTACCTAAAACTAAAAATTATATCACCACAACCAACTCAAACCATATGTTCAAAAAATATAGAAACCTCGTAAAAGACCAACTCCCTACCCGACCTGAACAACTCTGGGTAAGCGATATTACATACATCAAAACAGAAAATGGCCATAACTACTTGGCTTTAGTTACAGACGCCTATTCAAAGCAGGTTATGGGCTATAATATAGACAACCATATGAGAACATCACTCTGCACAAAGGCGCTCGCTATGGCTGTTAAAAATAGAAAATATCCTGGACAAAAACTCATTCATCATTCAGATAGAGGCTTTCAATATTGCAATCCAAAATATACAGTATTTGCCGAAAGCAACGGTATCACAATGAGTATGACAGAACAATATGACCCTTACGAAAATGCTGTTGCCGAACGCATTAACAGGACGCTTAAATACGAATATGGGCTTAAGAGAACTATCAAAAACAAAGAATTAGCTCAGAAAATGACACAGCAAGCTGTATATATTTACAACAATTTAAGAACCCATTTTAGCCTGGATTTAAGAAAACCGGCTGAAGTACATTTAAATCCAAACATCAAATACAAGTCATATCGAAAAAATAAAGTAGATTTACCTGAACTTAAGATTTAAGAACGAACCTAGTCCAAAGGATTTTTTTGCCTTCCAAACGGCTAAAAAAAATATTTTGGACGTGCAAAACAGACCCGAAAAAAGGTCAACCTATATCAGTATAATACACTCCCGTTTATTTTGTGAAAAACTTGCTTTGATTTTTCGTGGAAAACCCGTGTTAAATACCGATCTTGAAGCATGGAATATCAACAAGGACAGCCCCGCGATCAGCTTGCACTTTTTACCACCTGTATTGACGATATGGTTCCGGATGACAATTCGGTCCGCTTTATCGATGCCTTCGTCGAGTCGCTCGACCTTGCCCAGATGGGTTTTAAATCCATTTCCGCTCAAGGCCGGCCACCCTACCACCCCGCTGACCTGCTCAAGCTTTTTATCTATGGCTACATGAACCGAATGCGTTCCTCCCGCCGACTTGAAAAAGAGTGCCGGCGAAACATCGAGGCCATCTGGCTGCTCAAGAACCTGACCCCCGACCACAATACCATCGCCCGGTTCCGGAAAGACAATCCCAAGGCCATCCGTAGGGTGTTTAGACAGAGCGTTGCCATAGCACGCAACTTCAACCTCATAGGCGGTATGCTCATCGCTGGGGACAGCACCAAACTGCGCGCCCAGAACAGCAAGAAGAACAACTACAACAAAAAGAAAATTGAACGCCACCTGGAGTATATCGAAAACAAGCTCAAGGAGCACAGTGCCGCACTGGAAGAAGCCGACGGGGATAAAGCAGAAGAGCACCGGGCGCAATTGGCCAAGCACAAAAAACACCACGGAAAATACACGCGGATCCAACAAGAGCTCGAGGCGGACAAAAGCTCGGAAAACCCGCAGCTATCCACATCAGATCCCGATAGCCGGCACCAAATCGTACGCGGGATGATCACAGAGGTCTGCTACACACTTCAAACCACCGTCGATGCCCAAAACAAGATACTCATAGACTACAAGCTCACCAACCAAAATGATAAGAAAGCCATGGGAAACATGCTCTGTAGAGCTAAGTCCATTTTAAGAACCAGTGCTTTTACGGCATTGTACGATAAAGGCTACCACACCGGAAGCGAGTTTAAAACAGCACACGACCTGGACATCGATACCTTGGTTGCCATCCCCGCCATTGGCCGTGCCAGCCAGGCGCCCGATCCGAGGTACAATGCCGAGAACTTTCAGTACGATCAAAAAACCGATACCTACACCTGCCCCGAGGGAAATAGACTCACCAGTAACCAAAGCCGCTATAAAGCACGAAACTACACTTTCAAACAGTACAAGACCAAGGCCTGCAAAGGTTGTCCGGCTCGCGATTTATGCACCAAGGCAAAAAATGGAAAAATCGTCCAGCGAAGTGAATACACCCCTTACATAGAAGCCAATGCCAGTAGGGTGGCCCAGAACAAGGAACGCTATAAACAACGACAGGCACTGGTGGAACATCCGTACGGCACCCTGAAACGCCAGTGGGGCTTTGACCACATAATCACCAAAAGGAAGATAACGGTGGCTTCGGCAGATGCCGGCCTGATGACCTTGGCCTATAATCTAAAAAGACTCTTCAACCTAGGGGTGAAAATGCGCCTAAACTCCCTTTTCGCACATTTCAATTCGCTTTTAGGGCCCATTTTGGAAGATATTGCCCATTTTTCGCTTCCCTACGAACCGATAGTTGACTTTGATAAACATCTCGTACATATCATTGAATTTGGAAATATCAGAACCGCACCAGATTTTTAAAGGAAATTAACGTAGTTTTGAGACAGACTGACGTTGGCAGTAATTAAAAACCAGTTACTAGAATTAAAAAATGAAGTTATTAGTTAATCTATTATTATTTCTAATTGTTACCTCTTGTACCCAAAAAGAGGTAACCGAAGAAGGTTATTTACAAATTGAAGATAGCAAAGTTCATTATAAAATTTCTGGAACAGGGAATCCAGTACTTTTGTTACACGGTGGCGAATTGAACTTATCTGCTTGGGATAGCCAAATTTCAGATTTGAACAAACAAAATTTTAAAACCATTCGCTATTCGGAGTTAGGACACGGAAAAACGCAAAGAGGAAAGGTTGACCTAAAAGGAACTGAAATAATCAATCATTTTATAAACGAAAAATGTAACGGTCAAAAAGTGAGTATCATTGGTTTATCTTGGGGAGGAGTTCTTGCAACAGATTATGCTCTTGAATATCCAAATAAAGTAACCAAAATAATATTAGTTTCACCTGGAATAAATGGTTGGGATTGGTTTGCAAACCAAAAAACTAGAAAAAAATATGAAATTTTACAAAAAGCGTATGAAGATAATGATAGTCTAAAAGTGGGAAAATTATCTTATAAATACTGGATAGTTGGCCCTAAAAGAAAAGAGTCCGAAATGGATTTGAAGGCTAGAACAAACCTTAAGGAAATGATATCTTATAACATAAACAACCATTGGGGCGAAGCTCGTTCTTCTTTAGATTCCATAAACTCGATTGATAGGTTAAAAGAGATTGAAATACCTAGTTTAATAATTTCTGGAGATAAAGATTCAGAAGATATTTTAGAAATTTCAAAACTATATAAGTCAAACATAAAGAACTCTAAACGAGTTGTTTTAACAGATGTTGGTCATTCATTAAATATGGAGAAACCAAAAGAATTTAATGAAACAATTATAAGGTTTTTAAAACAGTAAAATGTAAAACTATACAATTATGTACAATAAAATAACTACTGCCAATCGAGTAGACGGCCGTGAGCAGTAAAGCCCACGGTGCGCCTCTCACACCACCGTACGTACGGGTCTCGTATACGGCGGTTCAATAATGAAACTCATCGTTTGTAGTATTCGGTCAAACTAACATAACCTTTCATCTTTATCCGTTTTACGGTAATGGTGGTACGCAAAATAGGACTCTGGGCAACTGCCCAACCGCCCATTCTGGTACGGCTCCAAGCGTAAGCTTGATCTTTGTCAATTCCCAATCGAATCAGGTTTTTCCGTTTCCTTTCGGGTTTCTTCCAGTGGTGCCATATGCAGTACCGTAAACGGTTTCTTAGCCATTCTTCCAACTTTTTAAGTTTTCCCTGAATGGATGCCGGTCTAAAGTAATTTATCCAGCCTCTTATCAGCAGATTGATGCGTGAGATACGTTCTTCAAAACTCACGGGGATTGTCTTTTTAGTCAAGTATTTAAGCTTTGCTTTGAACTCTTTCCATTTTGACGATCCAGCCACGAGTTGGTATTTCCCTTTTTCCCCTTTCTTGTAGGTCGGTACAAAACCAAATCCTAATACTTGAAAGGTCAAAGGCTTGCGTATGCCACTCTTCTCCCTATTTATGGGAAGCTGGAGTTTGTCCCGCAAAAACTTGTAGATACTGTTGCCTACCCGTTTTGCAGCTTTCTTACTCTTGACGTAAATACTGAAATCATCGGCATACCTTACATAACGATGTCCACGTTTTTCCAACTCTTTGTCCAACTCGTTGAGCAGGATATTGGAAAGCAATGGACTTAAAGGAGAACCTTGCGGAACTCCTTTTCTGCGTTTGTGCAGTTTACCGTCAATCAGTATTGGTGCTCTAAGAAATGAACGCAACAACTTCATCGTTGCCTTACATTTTACCTTTTTATATATCAGTTCAAGAAGCACATAATGTTCCACTTCATCAAAGAAGCTCTTTAAATCAATGTCCACTATGTGCTGGTGTCCTGTGTTGATATTTTCAAGGCTCTGTGCAAGGGCTTGATGCGCATTGCGGTTTGGCCTGAACCCATAACTGTGCTTTTGGAAATCTGGCTCGAGTACGGGCTGCAAAGCTTGTTGCAATGCTTGTTGAAACACCCTGTCTACAACTGTCGGAATACCGAGTAAACGTATCTTCCCATTGCTTTTTGGTATTTCAACACCCAGTATTGGAGACACTTGATAAGATTCCTTTTCTATCTGCTGGGCGTATTGTTTTCCGTGAGCTTGTAGAATGGATTTTAGTTCTGTTATTTGAACATCATCCACGCCTGCCGCCCCTTTATTGCGGTACACCTGCCGATAGGCAGCATTTAGGTTCTTTTTACTTCTTAATTGTTTGATCATTAATACTAAAATTAATTTGCTGTCCCGCTTAATCAAAGGCTACTATCTTACTGGAAAACTATCCGTAGCGTAAAATCGCTCCTTCGTTCATTAAGGACCATTATCGTTCAGTCCTTCCCCACTTGTGAGGCCTGTGCAGTCTTCTCTGCGCCTCGTTTCCCGTGGGTACTATGACCTCGGCTGACTTCTCTATTGACCCAATTCGTGGTTATAGAGACCTCCCCAGAGCCTGCCCCGATTTTTATCGGGGTAATGACATCTTCTTTCCCTCGATTCCTGCCAGATCTACTGCTTCGGTGTTCACTTTAAAAGTGTTCTGGACTTCACAATGATGTGCTTGCTCATCCAACCTAACAGCCTCTTATCTGATTCCTGTTCGTCAGTACCGAGGTTTGTAGGCCTGCTCCCTTCAGTCCTATCCTCACGGATAGCGACCTTACAGCTTACTAATGGTTCAAGGCGTTACCCCTGCCCATAAGGGACTTGCACCCTCAAGATTAATTAGTTACCTTTCGGTAATCTAAAAGATGCCCATGCTGGGCACACACAATGGCTATAAATAATGCTGCGCCGGAGATTATTCCAAAAGCAATCGTATATTTACGAGGTCGCCAAAACTTTATTTTGGCGCAATACTGAAAATAAGTAAAAAACAAAGCTTTGGCTAAGTGCCTATTTCAAAAATCAGTGTATTTTTAGACGCACTATTCATAGCCGGGACGTTGCCAAGCATTTTAAAAAAAACATCGTTTCAACAAAAATTTAGGTTTATATCCTTATTTTTGATTTTAAAATAAAACGTGATGAATATTCAGGCGGAAAAAATAGAACTTGTTAAAATGCTTTTGGATACAGAAAATCCCAAAATTATTGAATCAATTAAAAAAATCTTCAAAAAATCAAAAACAACTGATTTTTGGGACGATTTATCCATGGAACAACGAAAGGAAATTGAGAAAGCTTCTCGCGAAATAGAAAATGGAGAAGTAACAGATTACGAATCTTTTATGCAAAAACACAGGTAAATTGAGCAGAAGAGTGGTCATTTCAATAACAGCCGAAAAGAAATTAGAAAAACTTTTCGAATACTTAATCAAAGAGTGGTCTGTTAAAGCAAAAAAAGACTTTGTTGAAAAATTAGATTCATCTATTGAAATTATTAAAAACCAGCCTGAAATATTTCCTGAATCTAAAAAAGGAAAAAGTTTAAGAAAATGTGTAATCACAAAACAAACGACTTTATACTATCGTTATAATTCCAAGCGAATCAATATTGTTACTTTATTTGACACAAGACAAAACCCAAATAAATTAGACAAAGAAATATAAAAACGAAAGCCCAACACCGTGTATAATTCATTGCTAGTTCTCGCCTACTTACGAATCCCGATAGCTATCGGGACGCGGATTTTCAATTCGGTTTTTATTCCCTAATTTAGTTGCTGAAACACGCCACTGCTCATACACTAACCGTTGCGCCTTAACGAACGTACAAATTGAACAAAACCACAAAAAAAATACTAATTTGGATGATTTCGATTATTGGAATCGGAATAATGGGATACATAGGATTTGTAGGGTATGTAATGTACACTTTTGCGAGTGGTTGCGGAATGGATGACGGACCATTCAATGCCGTATTAATTAATCAAAATAAAATTTCGGAAAACTCGGAATTCTTTGAGTTGAAAAATAACGGAATTCTGATTTTAGACAATCGAAATGACTCGCTATCGCCTACTCTAACTTTAAAAGAAAACGGAATTGTTAAATGGACTTTAGACACTGACACACGAAACACTAAAGGCTACGAATCGACCCGAATTTGGAAAATAAGTAACGTCACGGTAACTAAAAACACTGATCCAATAAAACTGAATTTTGCCGGCCATTGGACTTATGGAGCTGAAGCAGGTTCAATGCAAATTGACAGAGACCAGGGCAAAAATAGTTTCTGTTTGAGTTGGTAAATAAAAGTGACGTGCCAACACCAGTATAGCCATAACTGCAATTATTATAACCCGCCAGCAAACACTAAAAATAAAAAATGAAATCTATTTCAACCTTAATGGGAACATTAATAATATTGAGCTGCTCTTCTGCAAAAACTAATAGAAAAAATGAATGTCCAAAGATCTACAAGAATAACTTTTCTGAAATACGAAATGAAAAATACGAAACAGTATACAAGAATGATACAATATTATTCAATGAGTTAAGGTTTCAATGTGTATATTATTCAGTCTTCACACATAAAGTGATGTATGATAATTATGGTAAATGGGATAAGGAAATCTACCCAAGCAATAGTATTAGACCCATATTAAAATGGGAGAATATTGATTTGTTCTCTAATGGAAAAAAATATACTATTATGACTAATGGAGTTGAGAACAGGAAACACATTTATGCTTCGGTTATGGTATTTGATAGTAAAAATAAAGATTTGTTGTCTGAAACTTCAACCGAAAAGAAAGCCATTACCACTCTTTTTGCTGATCTTATAAGAAGCCATGACTTTGAAAACAAAAAATTTTATGAAGTATATTGGAAAGCAGTAGATCCAGAATATTGGGAAGCTTTAAAAAAAGCTAAAAACAAATAACATTTGCTAACAAAAGTAGCCATTCCTCCTACGACAAATAAGTACAAAACCCTATAACTTTTTAGTCGTGTCCGACTAAGATATAAGACCGCTGCGCTGAAAGACGTAAGACTTGCTTTTTAATAGATTGAAAACTAGATAAAATTGATTAAACATACTTTTTAATCGATAAATTTTGATGCTAAGTATAATAGCATGCTGTCATTAAATAAAAAATATTCTAATTGCCTATTTTCTGTGACTCAACAAATTTTCTCACTCTTTTAATCGGACACTAATGATAATTTTTATAAAACCGAGCTTCGATAAGCCATTTTTAAGCATGGTATGTTTTTAAGTGAAAACATAGGATTGATGATTTAGGTGCCTTACAAACGTTCTATTCACACCTATGCTTCAAACGGTGTGTTACTTGTTTAAAAATCCTTCCGTTTGGCTATTCTCCAAATAAAGAAAGTTGGTACTACTACCCAAAAGACCAACATTACGGATGATAGGATTAAACCGAAATTGGTTCCGAAAAACCTTTGAAAAACAGCTCCGGTATAACCCAGTAATGCCGAAATATCCAGTTTTAACAAGATCAATACCCGCGACAGATCTACGGGGTTTAACATTGTGGCCACCAAAGAGAATTTATCCAACGGATAATCTTCAAAGTATAGCAGCGACATTAAAAAGATGCCATCATAGATTACTGCCATAAAGAGCCATAAAAGTATTGCATAGCCAAAGCCCTTGATTTTATTTTCGTTTGAAAGTGCTATTACAAAAGCCAAAGCAGTAAAAATAAAGGTAAGAAAACCACCCGTTACCAATAATAGTGAAAAGTCCCAGATAGCATTACTATTAAATATTCCGTAGAAAACAAACGGCAGGCCCAACCCAATGACCAAACTCATTGCCAAGCTGGTAGCCACACCAAAGTATTGCCCCAAAAATATGGAACTCCGTTTTACGGGTTGTGCTAAAAGCAGTTCGGTAAATTCACGGGAGTTGTAATAGTACATTACTCCAAAAATTGTCCCAATAAGCGGCACGAGAATAATAATGACGTTCATTAGGGTAATTACTGCCTTAGAGAGGTCGTTGTTTAAAAACAACAATACAACACCCAGCAATAAATAGAATAAAAAATATACGTAGCTCCAACGGCTTCGCATTAAATCGTAAAAACTGTATTTTAATATCTTAAGCATAACTAGCGGATAAAATGGAGGCTATTGCGTGTTCAAAATCGGGTTGTTCGGTCTTGGTCTTCAATTCTGGGATACTGCCCTTGAAATAAATTTTTCCTTCTAAAAGAAAAACAATCTCATCGGCAATTTCTTCAACAAAACTCAAAATATGCGACGTAACGAGAATGGTTTTTCCTTTTTCCTTTTCGGCAAATATCAAGTTTTTCAATCGCAGATGCGAAATCGGGTCTAGACCGCTGGTTGGCTCATCCAGAATTATCAAAGGGCTATTAAACATAAACGTGAGTACTAAGTTCACTTTTTGTTTGGTGCCTCCTGAAAGGTTTACCAATCGTTTGTCTAAAAATGGCTCCAACCTAAACAAAGCAATCAACTCCTCATCATTGGTGGCTTTTGAAGCTCTTAAATCTTTGATCATGGCAATGAGCTCCTTCACCTTTAAGTTTCCAGGAAAATTTGCAATTTGCGGTAGGTAGTCAATTTTATCGCGATATTTATAGTCGTTTTTTAAGGAATTTCCATTGATAAATATTTCGCCGGAATCTGGCAATACCATCCCTAAGATTGATTTTATCAGTGTGGTTTTTCCAGATCCGTTTGGGCCAAGAATTGAAAAAATTCCCCCTTCATTTATAGAAAGATCGATACCTTTTAGCACTTCGTTCTTTCCAAATTTTTTATGTAAGTTTTTAATTTCTATCATGGTCTATACGTTTCATTTGTGGATTTTCATCCATCAAATCATCGGGTGTAAATACAGGTGAAACTTTTTCAGAAAAATCAATAATGTCAATAAACAGGCTTCGCATTAAAATAATAGTCTCTGGCGTGCGGTTAACGATATAAGAAAACAGTTTTACTGGGCGAAAAGGCACGTCGCCAATTCCATTTTTATCAAGGTCGTAACCCGTGTAACTGCTCCAATAGTTATTATCAAATTTATTGTCGTTGATTCTTCCGTTATAAGAAATATCAAATGAATTATACAAGAAGTTGTTTTTAACAACAAAGTTTTCGTAGCAAGCGCCTTTCACTCTTAACGCGTAACCATTGCTAACAAAATCGTTGTTGGAGTATTCTAACCGGTTGCTTCCCTCTACCGTTATACCAACTGTGTTTTCTTTAAATGTGTTGTTTTTTATATTGGCATCGTTAACTTCTTTTAGAAGTAAGCCATAAGCGGCGGTACCCCAGTTGTTTTTAATGACGTTATTGTGCACCTCCATAAATTTTGAAAACATCAAGGCAATGCCAGCTCCATTGGTTTCAAACACATTATTAATAACATAATTGTCGTTGCTAAACATAAAATGCAGACCATACCGCACGTTACCCTTGCTAAAGTTATCTATTATACGAATGTTGTCTGAAAATTCAAGGTATATGCCATCGCGAACTCGTTGCACATCATTCCCTCTTACTTCAACATTTTTGCAGTACCAGAGGTGAATGGCATTCCCAGAGTTAAATTCGGTTACCGCTTCTCCCCTAACGGTATTGTTCAAGACTTTTCCATCATCAGACTTTTGAAGATAAATTCCGAAGAACAATTTTTCAAGTTCTAAATTCTGAATGGTAAAACCTTGACTTTTTACTACACGTACAGCGGCATAATCTGTAGTATAACTAACGCCAACATTGATAATTTTAAATCCGTCTAGCGTAACATTGTCGGCGCCAATGGTTATAATTTCGCCTTTTTCTTCCCCATCAATGGTAGGAAGGTCTTCTCCAATTAAGGTAATGCTTTTGTTAATTTTGATATTAGCCTCTTTATAAACGCCTTTTTTCACTAAGACTGTATCGCCTTCTGTTGCTTGGTTCACCGCTTGCTGAATTGTTTTTACCGAACAAGTAGCGCATACGGTTATTGTATTTGACAACACGTTTGCGATAGAAAACAAAGCAATAAAGAGAAATAATATATAGGGTTTATTTTTCAAAATTCAAGTAAAGTTTTTCAATACGAAAATATTCGTTTTTTTGAAGTGAATTAAAAAAAGATGAAGATAAGAATTTTAAATAGATACCGATAATAATGTTGTTATTTCAACACTAGACCAACCTCTGGTTTTATGAATGTTTTAAAGATTTCGAAAAATTTTAAGAGAATCATTTATACGAGTTAGTGTTATCATTCTTATTTGTTTAACGCAACTTTAAATGTTCTTGAATTGTTTGCCAAGTATAAGTTTTGCCGGTAAATTTTGCTTTGGCTTTTTTTCCAGCTTCTTCATTTTTAAAGGCTGAAAGATTTTCACCCATAGGGCTTTGCAATTCCTCACTAACCAAAAACGAAGCCGCTGTAGCATTAACCAATTCGCCAGGCTGATTAAAATCTGCCACTAAATAGTATGCCATTTCGGTGTTTTTAAATTCGTCTTGTAACGAATGTACCATACATTCAATAGCATCATATTTAAAAGCCTTTCCCTTGGCTGTAACCATTTGAGAGGCGTGCTGTCTATCTACAATGGTCATATCGCAATAGTGGCAAGCGTCCTGACCATAATTGATAGGCTGTGGGCTTACATTGCAAGCTGTAAATAGTAGTATTATACATGCTAATTTTATGAATTTCATAGTTATTCTTATTAAAGTTAGGCCTTACTTAATTCCATTTTACCTCTTTCGTTTTGTTAAAAAATTTGCAGCTTTTTAATAAGCTCCTTCCCTTGGAAAAAAAGGAAGGAGCGCTTTTTTAATTTACTTTGTTATATTCCTTTTTCCCTACAAAGAACGCCACAACGGTCAGTAACATACCAATAAATATCATGTATGCGCCTGTTGAAGGCCATGAGTCAACATCAAAGTTGAGCATTTTTTGGTACCCGAGTAAAGGTGGCTTATAGGTCATTGGTGTTCCATCTAAATTTTCGAGTTTCATTATTGCCATAGGGTCAAGATCGGTTCCGTATTCAATTAACCAAAGGTTAAAGTCATACATTCCTAGAAGGCCCAGGATAGACATTACTATAAACCAGCCCAGAAACCACTTATAACTTACTTTACCCAAAAAACCAAGGATTCCGATTATAACACCTAGGGCAACCATAATACCTATTACCATAGGAAACACTTCAAACTCCCACATCTCTTCTGGTTTCGGAATGGGTTTCATCCCTATATAGTGGTTAAGGCCATCAATATTCTGAATATCAAACTCTTCTACCCCTTCAATACCTTGTATATAAATATTCATTCCAAGCGGATCTGGGTATTGGGGAGCACCCAATACAATGTTCCACAGTGGAAACTTAAAAAGACCCAATAATAGCAAGGAGCCAATTATCATTATAATTCCTGCTTTTTTCATTTTGTTTAAATTTTAGTGCTTAAACATCAGTGTTTGGTTGGATTTTTAGCTAGAGTGTGGCTGAAGCTATTTGGAAGTGTGATTTTATACTTTTTAAAACACAGGGTTTTATAAGTATTGTTTTTAAAAAGACGGGGGAAATCAACAACCCCCGTCTTTATTGAAAATACCATTAATCACTAATCGAGTATTTTCACAACTAAAAACATCTTTTTAATCTTCTCCTAGACTCCAAGACAATTCGATGTCGGAATCGGCCGGACTTACACGAACGTACCCTTGCATTTCTTGGTGAAGTGCAGAGCAGAAGTCAGTACAATAGATTGGCCACACCCCTACTTGTTTGGGCTCCCATACAAGGGTCTCGGTTGCTCCTGGCATAACAAGCAATTCAGCATTGTTAGCACCAATTACTGCAAACCCGTGCGGTACATCAAAATCTTGTTCAAGGTTTGTAACGTGGAAATATACTTTATCACCAACTTTTACACCTTCAATGTTATCTGGGTTAAAGTGGCTACGGATCATATTCATATAAACATGAACTTCTTTCCCTTCGCGCACAACTTTAACATCAGAATCTGAATGTGAAACATACTTGTGCGTGTTATCAGCTAGTTTAAAGATCTTTTTGGAGTTAGGAGCAACCATTTCTGCAGGAATCGCAGCTGCATAGTGCGGCTCACCAATGGTAGGGAAGTCTAACAACAATTCCATTTTTTCACCTGTAATATCAAACAGTTGAGCAGATTGTGTAAGCTCTGGCCCTGTTGGCAAATATCTATCTTTCGTAATCTTGTTTAGGGCTACAAAGTATTTTCCAAATGGTTCGCGTGAGTTTCCTCCAGGAATCATTCCATGACCTACAGAATAGAATACCGGTTGACGGTCTATAACTTCCCAAGTACCAACTTTCCATTTTACAACTTCAGAAGAGATAAAGAAAGTGGTATACGCATTCCCCTTACCATCAAATTCAGTGTGAAGTGGTCCTAATCCAGGTTGTTTTACAACACCTGCAAGAATATCCTCAAAGTTTAAGATTGGAATTCCATAAGCTTCGCCATCAAATCTTTCATTTTCAATAGCATCTATCATTTTGGTGAAACTATGAACTGTTAAGTCGGCAGAAAGTTTTCCGTTACCTACAATATACTCACCCGTTGGGTCAACATCACAACCGTGTGGAGATTTTGGAGTAGGCAAGAAATATACCGCTCCAGGAACATCCATTGGGTTTACCGTAAGCACTTCTTCTTTAATGGTTGAAGTAGCAGTATGCGAATTTTCATCTAAGATGTTATGTGCATATTTAGCAGGAACTGTTTTTCCGCCCCCGTTATTTACGTATTCCTCAATCTTTTTCCAGTTAACTGCTGCAATAAAATCCTTATCGTTCTGTGAAGCATTTACCTCTAATAAAGAGTGTGCCTCTTCTGTATTATATGTTGTAAAGAAGAACCAACCATGACTCTTGTCACGTCCAGGGTGAGAAAGGTCATAGTTAAACCCAGGCATCATCAGCTGGAATTTAATCCCCATTCTTCCTGTTTCTTGATTCACTTCTATAAATGTCAAAGCGCCTTTAAAGTTTCCTTTATAGTCTTTAATAGACATATCTGTTTGTGGAACAGGTACAGAGAATCGGGTTCCTGCAACTACATATTCTGTGTTCTCAGTAATAAAAGAAGAACTGTGGTTACCTGCACTGTTTGGAATCTCTATAATTTCTTCGGTTTTAAAACTCTCCAGACCAATACGTGCAATACGTGGGGTATTATTACCATTAATGAATACCCAACGTCCGTCCAACTTACCATTGGTCTGCGAAATATCGGGGTGGTGAGAGTCATCCCATGGCACAAACCCGTATGAGGTGTTCAACATAGGCTTTGTTTCTTCAGAATATCCCCATCCGTTTTCTGGGTTTTGTGAGAATACCGGAAGCACTTTCAACAAGCGTCCAGATGGTAACCCATACACACCAAGCTGACCACTGAACCCACCAGACATAAATCCGTAGAACTCATCGTGCTCGCCTGGAGCTACATACACGCGTTCGGCAGCGTTAGTAGAAAGACCTCCTTGAGCGCCTCGCTTAGCTTTTTGCTTACCGCCATCATTACAGCTCACCATTCCGGCAGCCATAACAAGAGCAATCAAAATATTAATTGTTTTTTTCATTACTTTATGGTTTAAATTAGATTGATTTTAAGTTTAATTTTCTGGTAATATTACTTTATCCACTACGTGAACAATACCGTTTCCTGCGGGCACACTACCAATTATTTTGGCTCCGCCTACGTATACATCATCGTCTTTTACTTCTACTTTGGCGTCCTGACCACCAGCTTGGCCTACTTTCTTAAATTTTTTCAAAAAATCTTTTGAATAGTTTCCAGGAGTTACGTGATGCTTTAGGACAGCCGCTAACTGGTCTTTATTTTCAGGTTTTAGAAGATCGTCTACCGTCCCGGCAGGTAAAGCGTCAAAAGCAGCGTCAGTAGGTGCAAAAACCATTAAGGGTCCTGCATTAACCAGTGAATTTTCCAATCCGGCCGCTTGTACGGCTGCAACCAGGGTGGTGTGGTCTGGAGAATCAATTGCAATTTGAAGCACGCTTGGTGCAGATTCATCATCAGTAATAAAAGCTTGCCCTTTATTTGAAGATACCTCAGTTTCTGTGGGACTGTCAACTACAGGCGCATTCCCTTCAGAGTTCGTTTCGTTTTTACAAGCAGAAAACACGAGTATTGCAGTTGAAACGAATAGCATTTTGATGGTTGTTTTCATGATAATCTTGGTTTTTTGCCCTTGTAGGCTTTAGCATCCTACAAGGGCTGGTTGGTTGTTTAAGTAAAATATTAAAGTGTTCTAAAATACTCAAGTATCTGTCTTGACTGCTCCTCAGTCATATTTTGGTTAGCCATTGGCGAGCCATTAAATTCCATTAAAAGCGCCTTGGCAAGCGGATCGTTTTTGGTCATACCCTCTGGATCCATAATCATGTTCATAACCCATTCTGGCGTACGTCTTTCTAAAATTCCAGTTGGCGCGGGACCAATAAACTTTTTATCCACTTTATGGCATGCGGTACAGTTAGCTTTAAAAACCTCTGCTCCTTTTGCTGCCATTGCTTGATCTATGTTTTCACCAATCTCTACATTTTTGATAGGCCCAACACCCTTGTTAGTCAAATCTATTGTTTCAGAGGGTTTGGTTGTAGATTCGGCAGGAGCCTCTTTAGGAGTTTCGGTAGCAGCTGGCTTTTGGCCAATTTTAATGCCTTCATCCTTTTTTTCTTCTTTTCCGCCACAGCTAACTAATAATAGTATTGCTAATGCGGCCATTGATTTAATTATGATCTTCATAGTTGTTAAATTTAATTTACGTGACAAAATTAGGCTTGTATTACCAAATAGAATATGACTTTTATCATAAATAGGATTTTTTAATCCTATAATCTGAACAATTAATATGTTACTGGCAATCAAATCTCTTACGTTTTAAATATCAACATATTTAAGAAGCCAGGGTATGACAAAAGTCATTTTGAATACGTTTCTTATTGCTTATTTTTCACCAAAACAAAAACCATGAGAAACATTCTTTTACCTACAGATTTTTCAGAAAACGCAAAGCATGCTATTAAATATGCCATGCAATTTTTTAAAGGGCAGACTTGCACCTTCCACCTCTTAAATTCGCAAATACCCTCCAGTTACATGACTGCCGATGTATTTACCGGCACCGGAGCAGATTCCATTCATGATGGCATCTTAAGTGATAACAAAAAGGAGCTTGAAAAATTGATTGAGTTTTGCAAATCACTTGCTCCAAATGAGGATTTTAGCTTTGTCTCAAAAGTTGATTTTGCAAACATAATAGATGCTATAAACCATACGGTTTCCGATCACAATATTGAATTAATTGTAATGGGTACTAAAGGTGCTACGGGGGCGGCAAGTGTTGTTTTTGGAAGCAACACCGTTAAGGCCGTTAGAAATGCAAAATGCCCAGTTCTTGCAATACCTGAAAACTATGGTTTTAAGGACATCAATTCGGTTTTACTTTCGTTAAACTATCAACATGACATTACGGAAGAGAACATGAAAGCTTTATTAGACACACTTATCAATCATTCCGCAGCACTTAAGGTTCTTGAAACTTTAGAAAAAGGCAAAAGTGTGAAAAACCTAGATGGCAAGCGAAAGGCTACCGAAGCTATCTTTAAAGATGTCAATTTTGAACGTTTCAGCATTAAAGATCTACCTGCACCAGTGGCAGTTAGTGCTTTTGAGCAACTAATCCCAATTGATTTTCATGCTGTGATTGACGATGAAAAGAAATTTTTAGACCGGTTTATTTTTGGTTCAGATACAACTAAAATTAGCTATGCCTCGTCGGTACCTCTATTAATACTGAAGTAAAGTAGAATTAATTTTTTCCTAAGATTTTATTCTTTTTAAACCGTTTTAAAAGCGTTTCTACATAATCCATAATGGTAGTTTCTGAACCGGATGGATTGACAATATCTATGTTT
The DNA here is from genome assembly GCF_031631895.2 of Aequorivita marina. Lineage (NCBI taxonomy): Bacteria > Pseudomonadati > Bacteroidota > Flavobacteriia > Flavobacteriales > Flavobacteriaceae > Aequorivita > Aequorivita marina. Next base: position 69,307 of record NZ_JAVMBW020000007.1, on the reverse strand, counting down.
CCGCGCCATATTAAATCCTGTTTTTGGTTTGGGCATAAACAATACAATGAGGTTTCGGTATTATAAACAGGGTAATCTTCTGTGTTTTCTTTGCCAGAAATTATTTTATTTTCATTGTAATAGTCACTAAATGTTTGAAAGCTCTTTGATAAATTTCTATAAGATTGGGCGAGGGTAACTTTATGCTCTTGCCCAATAACTTTAGAAAAAATAACGGCATCAAAACCAGTTTTTAAAAGTTCGTTTTCAAGGTTTGCCAGATTCCCCTCAGCTTGATCAATTGTAGCTACATGGGCTTCAAAGTAGTCAACACTTTTTACGGCATTAACATTTTCGGCTTTCAGCGCATTGACAAGGCTAAATTCAAATTGACGTTGTAAACCACCATCAGGCGTTAGCCCAATCACCAAAACCTTTTTAGGATGAAAATTTGGGTTTTCGGTATTAATGTATTCATCTACCAATTTGGTACTTGAACAACTGAAGAAGAAAATCGGGGAAATCAATAACGCAAGTAGTTTTTTCATAATATTCAAATTAGCCGAAACCTTACCAAGGTACGTTCTTGTAAATATACGTTTCTCTTTTTAAAATCTAAGCTTGATTAAAAAGTTGCAGCGAACCCACAGTTTCAAAAGTGATTACCCCTAAAAATTACTCGCTGTTTTATAAAACTATACGAAATAACTTTTCGTAAAGATAAATTATGTATTTTTGTTAACCAAATGGTTGAACCATAAAGTTAAATTATGGCAAAAAGAAATAAGCATAAAGACACGGAAGGCCAAATATTGCTAGCAGCCAAAAATATATTCCAGAAGAAAGGGATGGACGGTGCCCGAATGCAACAAATTGCAGACGAAGCCGGGATAAACAAAGCTATGCTCCACTATTACTACCGCAGCAAACAATTACTTTTTGAAGCGGTTTTTAGCAATGCATTTTCTCTTTTAGCTCCCCAGCTGAATAGCGTATTGAATGACGATTCTTCGATTGAAGAAAAGGTGAAAAACTTTACCAGTAATTATATTTCCTTTATATCAAAGCATCCATATTTGCCCAACTTCATTATTCATGAAATGAATCGCAACCCAAAATTTTTTAAGAAAATACAAGAGAGTGCTGCTTTTCCCTCACTCGATAAATTTAACAATCAAGTTGCAGCTGAAGTAAAAAAAGGCATCCTAAAGCCTATTGACGGTGAGCAGCTTTTTATAAATTTAATTTCACTGAATATTTTTCCTTTCATCGCTAAACCATTAATAAAAGGTTTTTTTGAGATTGAAGACAAAGCTTTCAACCAACTAATGGAAGAAAGGAAAGTAGCGGTATCTGACTTTATTATCAATTCGATAAAAAAATGAAAAGGATTGTATTTATAATATTCTTAATTGCTCCCTTTCTGGCTTATGCCCAGCAAACTCTGACCTTGGAAGATTGTTATTCTCTAGCGGAAAAAAACTATCCATTGACAAAACAAACAGCTTTATTGCAAGATAAATGGAATGCCGAGACTAGAATTCTCAAAAAAGAAAGGCTTCCAAAGCTAGATTTAAACGCACAGGCAACATACCAGTCTGATGTTATTCAACTCCCCTTACAAGTTCCAAACTTTGAAATTAAACCGCCAAATAAAGATCAATATCGAGCCACTTTAGACGCAAACCAATTAATCTATAACGGTGGTAAAATTGCAGCAAACACAAGGCTAAAAACCGCCGAACTTGAAACAAAACAACAACAGGTTGCAGTAAATCTATACACGCTAAAATCTCGCATCAATCAGAGTTACTTTAGTGTTTTGTTACATCAAGAACAAGAAAAGCTCCTACGTTCAAAAATGGAGCAATTAGAAGCCCGCTTAAACGAAATACATACTGGCGTAAAATACGGCGTAGCTCTCCCAGCTTCCCAACAAGTATTGAAAGCAGAATTGCTTCTATTAGAACAACAACTTTCGGAAATAACTTTTAACCGAGAAAAAGCCTTAAATAGCTTGTCTATCCTAATTTCAAAAGATTTGGATAATCGTATAAGCTTAACCAATTCAAACATCTTAGTTACAGAAAAAGTTAACGCTCAACGCCCGGAACTAAAACTTTTCGAGCTTCAGAACACACAATTAGAAACTTCAAAAGAGGTAATTACTAAAAGTAACTACCCTAAATTATTAGGCTTTGCCCAAGCTGGTTATGGCAATCCAGGGTTGAACATGCTCGACAATTCGTTTCAAGATTTTTATATGGTTGGCCTAAAGCTAAATTGGAACGTTTTTGACTGGGGCAAGACGAAAGTTCAAAAACAAGCTGTAGATATTTCAAAAGAAATAATTTCTTCCGAAAAAGAAACCTTTGTCTTGAACAACCAAATGCAACAAAAGGAAACCAAAAGTAACATTGCTAAATATGACGCAATGCTAAAAAGAGACGCTGAAATAATTACACTACGCGAAAAAGTGTTGCAGGCAACAGCCTCACAATTACAGAATGGTGCAATTACTTCTTCACAGTACATCGTAGAATTGAACAATCTATACAAAGCGAAAATTGACCACCAATTGCATAAAATACAGTTGTCAATGGCAAAAGCGAATTATAGAGTAATTAAAGGAAACTAAAAGGATAGCCATGAAAAAACATTTTATACCTGTAATTGCATCCTTTTTAGGAGCACTTCTCTCCTGTTCCAACGGCGAGAAAGCAGATGGCTACGGCAATTTTGAGGCGACTGAGGTAATAGTCTCTTCTGAAGCAAATGGGAAACTCGAGTTTTTCAATCTTGAAGAAGGTGAGGTTCTAGAGAAAGGAGCCCTTGTTGGCCTTGTTGACACCCTTCCACTTTATTTAAACAAACAACAGCTACTAGCTTCAAAAAAAACGGTTGCGTCAAAGTCAGGCGGAGTTTGGTCGCAAATCAATGTAATAAACCAACAATTGAAAACCGCTAAATCTGAAGCCCAGCGCGTTCAAAACATGTTTGCGGAAAATGCCGCTACCCAACGCCAGTTAGATCAAGCGAACAGCCAAGTGAACGTACTTAAAAGCAAGATAAAAAACATTGAAACACAAAATGCGCCAATTGTAAACGAATTAAAATCGGTTGATGCAAAAATAGCACAACTCAATGACCAGCTTGCCAAGAGTAAAATCTCCAACCCAATAACAGGCACGGTTTTAACCAAATTTGCTGAACCGGGAGAAGTTGTTTCCTACGGAAAACCTTTATACAAAATTGCAAATATGAAAGCAATGACATTGCGGGTTTATGTAAGCGAAACGCAACTTTCAAGCATTAATATTGGGCAAGAAGTAATTGTAAAAATAGATTCTGGTGCAGAAATGAAAGCCTACCAAGGCGTAATTAGTTGGATATCGGCTTCGGCAGAATTTACACCGAAGATTATTCAAACCAAAGAAGAACGTGTAAACTTAGTTTATGCCGTAAAGCTTACAGTAAAAAACGATGGAAGTCTAAAAATTGGAATGCCAGCGGAAATGTGGATTTCTGAGTAGTGGTGAGTAGTAAATGGGAAAAATAAAAAAAAATGGAAACAAACACAGCCAATTTAGATAATTACTTAGACAACCATTTTATACACAAGAGTAATTGGTTAAGAGCCGCAGTGCTTGGCGCTAATGACGGAATTTTATCTATAGCTAGTATTGCAATTGGCGTAGCAGCGGCAAGCACAACAAGAGATCCAATAATTTTAGCAACAGTAGCGGGTTCGGTAGCAGGCGCTTTATCAATGGCAGCTGGCGAATACGTATCTGTCAGTTCCCAAACAGATATTGAAAAAGCTGATATTGAGCGAGAAAAGATAGAATTGGCGGAAATGCCCGAAATCGAGCTGCTTAGATTAGCCGAGATCTACGAAAAAAGAGGGCTTAAAAAAGAAACCGCCCTGCTTGTGGCAAAAGAGTTTACTGAAAAAGACGCCTTGGCAGCACACGTTAGAGATGAATTGGGAATTAATGAAATGAACCAAGCACACCCCATGCAAGCAGCACTAGCTTCTGGAGCTTCATTTATTGCTGGGGGCATTCTTCCGCTTGCCGTAACCCTGTTTTTTCCTTTAAAAAACATGGAATATATACTTTACGGTTCTGCCATCTTATTCCTAATGATCTTAGGAGCGGTTTCGGCTAAAACTGGCGGATCGAGCCCATGGAAAGCAATTATCAGAATTACTTTCTGGGGAACCATGGCCATGGGTATTACAGCGTTAGTTGGGCATCTATTTGGAGTTAATATTTAATAAATCATTACAAATCAATATAATTTAAACTTAAAACAAACAACTATGAAAAAAACAATTCTAACAACAGCAATAGTTTCAGCATTTTTAATAGGATGTAACGAAACCAAGAACAAAGAGGTGAAAACTGAAACAGTAGAAGCCACTGAAACCGCCCACGAACAACACCGAGAGGAAATGACGGAACACGCAACAGATAATGCTTGGATGACAGAGATAGAGCTAGATAGCGGGAGTAAGTGGGATGCTAACCTTGAAACAACCGAAGGCGTAGATAAAATGCTTGAACTCGTTAGAATCAGCGATGCAAAAACCGTGGAAGATTACCACAATCTAGCTTCAGAACTAAACGAGACAAAAAATTTCGTGGTAAAGAAGTGTACTATGAAAGGCCCTTCGCACGACAATCTACACGTTTTTCTTCACCCACTTATCGAGAAGATCAGTGCGCTGGGAAAAATTACAACAGCCGAACAAGGCGCTCAAATAACTGCAAGTATTAAGGACAACCTTAAGGGGTATTACGAGTATTTTCAATAGTCAAAAATTAAAATTAGTATCATGAAAAATTTAAATGAAATTGGTTTAGATATAAAGAAGTCAAAACTAAATGCTGAAAAACTCAACAAGTTATTGGCTAATTACTCCATCTTTTATCAAAATTCAAGAGGATTTCACTGGAATATTAAAGGAGATAAATTTTTTGAACTCCACGTGAAATTTGAAGAACTATACAATGATTTAAAAGTGAAAATTGATGAAGTAGCTGAACGTATTTTAACGTTAGGGCACTCACCAGAACACACCTATTCAAAATACATTTCCGTATCGCTTATAACCGAAAGCAAAAGCGTTTCTGATGGTTTAGAAGCAGTTTCAAATATTCTTGATTCGTATTCTGTTATCATTTCAATGCAAAGAGAAATTCTAAATATGGCAGCTGATGCAAATGACGAAGGCACGGTAGCACTGATGAGCGATTATATTCAGCAACAAGAAAAAGAAGTTTGGATGTACTCTTCTTTATTAAATAAATAACAGATGGATGGGTATTTCCCTGCGCAAAATCAGTAAATCTTATAAAAAGGTACAAGCGGTCCACGACATTTCGTTTGCTGTGGCGCCTGGAGAATTATTCGGGCTTATTGGGCCCGATGGCGCAGGGAAAACAACCATTTTCAGGGTTTTAACCACGCTCTTACTTCCAAATAAGGGAAATGCAACAGTAGCAGGATTTGATGTTGTTAAAGATTATAAAGCCATCAGAAAATCTGTGGGCTACATGCCAGGTCGATTTTCGTTATATCAAGATTTAACGGTGGAAGAAAATCTGACTTTTTTCGCTACTATTTTTGGAACTACCATTGAAGAAAACTACGGTTTAATTGAGGATATCTACGTACAGATAAAACCTTTCAAAGACCGTCGTGCAGGAAAGCTTTCGGGAGGAATGAAACAAAAACTAGCGCTCTGTTGTGCCTTGATTCACAAACCAAAAGTGCTTTTTTTAGATGAGCCCACAACGGGTGTAGACCCAGTTTCACGTAAGGAATTTTGGGAAATGCTCAAGAGATTGCAAAAAAAGAATATTACAATTTTGGTATCAACACCCTATATGGATGAGGCTGCGCTTTGCGACAGAATAGCGCTAATCCAAGATGGTGAAATATTAGATATAGACACGCCCAAAGCAATTGTAAACAAATTTCCCAAGACTATTTATAATGTAAAGGCAAGCAATATGTACAAATTGATATTGGCCCTTCAGAAATATGAGCATACATACAGCGTATTTCCATTTGGAGAATTTGTACACTACACTGACAAAAGAGATTCTTTTGAAACAGAAGACTTAACATCCTATTTATCAACAACTGATCTCAATGACATTTCAATAGCCCCTACCCAAGCCGATATTGAAGATGCCTTTATGGAATTAGCAAAAAAATAAAGCTAAACATGAAAGAAGGATACGTCATAGAAGTTAAGGGTTTAACCAAAGCTTTTGGTGATTTTAAAGCAGTAAATGCCATTAGTTTTGAAGTAAAAAAAGGTGAGATATTTGGCTTTTTAGGCGCAAATGGCGCGGGAAAAACAACGGCAATAAAAATGTTGATTGGTATTTCTCACCCCACCTCTGGAAAAGCGGAAGTGGTGGGTTACAATGTGTACACTCAACCAGAATCCATAAAGAAAAACATTGGTTATATGAGCCAAAAATTTGCTCTATATGACGATTTAACGGTAAAAGAGAATATTACTTTTTTTGGTGGAATCTACGGTTTGTCGCGTTCAAAAATTCGCGAAAAACGAAAACAATTGATTATTGAACTCGGATTGGAAGATATCTCCAATAAATTGGTAGGCGACCTTCCTTTGGGATGGAAACAGAAACTAGCCTTTTCCGTAGCTCTTTTTCACGACCCGAAAATTGTTTTTTTAGATGAACCCACGGGAGGAGTAGATCCAATTACCCGACGGCAGTTCTGGGAAATGATCTATAAAGCCGCCGACCAAGGCACCACCATTTTCGTGACCACCCACTATATGGATGAAGCAGAATACTGCGATCGAGTATCTATTATGGTTGAAGGAAAAATAGAAGCCCTAGACACTCCAAAAAAGTTAAAAGAACAATTTAGGGTTGATTCCATGAATGCTGTGTTTTTGAAATTGGCCAGAAACATTGAATAAGCGCGTAATCCAGACCCCACAAGTCTTTGAAAACTGTGAGATCTAATCACTTGGTAAAATGAAACGATTCATAGGTTTTATACGAAAAGAATTCTACCATATCTTTCGGGATAGGCGGTCGCTGTTTATCCTGTTTGGAATGCCAATTGCTCAAATAATGCTTTTTGGTTTTGCTATTACCAATGAAATCAGCAATGTAGATATTGCCATTTTAGATCATTCAAATGACGTTACAACTGAAGCGTTGATCAATAAAATTTCAAATTCGAAATACTTCACCGTAAAACAAGTAATCACGCGCGAAGCAGAAATTGAATCTGTATTTAAAAAAGGGGAAATAAAAGCAGTTTTAAACTTTGGAAATGACTTTGACCGCAACCTCATCAAAGAACGAAATGCCAAGGTTCAAATAATAACCGACGCCACAAATCCCAATACGGCGAATGCAATAACCAATTATATCAATGCCATTTTGCAGAATTATCAACAATCCAAAAATAAAACTATTCAATTGGAATATTTGGTAATTCCCGAAACCCGAATGGTGTATAACCCTGAATTGAAAAGTGTGTTTATGTTTGTCCCCGGCGTGATGACCATTATTTTAATGTTGGTTTCAGCTATGATGACTTCAATTTCTATCACTCGCGAAAAAGAATTGGGCACCATGGAAATTCTATTGGTTTCACCGCTAAAACCCTTTCAAGTAATTATCGGAAAAGTAGTTCCCTATATCTTCCTCTCTATCATAAACGCCGTAATCATCGTACTCTTAAGTATTTTTATATTTAAAATGCCCGTTGAGGGAAGTCTATTTTTATTGGGAATTGAAAGCGTCTTATTTATCATTACTTCCTTAGCCTTGGGGATTCTAATTTCAACAATTGCAGAAACTCAACAATCTGCAATGATGATTTCATTAATGGGCTTAATGTTACCGGTAATCTTGCTCTCAGGGTTTATATTCCCTATTTCCAGTATGCCAGTACCGCTTCAAGTTATCAGTAATATCATTCCTGCCAAGTGGTTTATAATTATCATTAAGGGTATTATGCTCAAAGGAGTTGGCTTGGCTTATGTGTGGAAAGAAACCTTGATATTGGTAGCAATGACGGTGTTTTTTATTGGTTTAAGTGTCAAAAAGTATAAAATCAGGCTGGAATAATGAAAACTATTGGCTACATCATACAAAAAGAATTTAGGCAGATCTTTAGAAATAAAGGTATGCTGCCAATTATCTTTATTTTGCCGATTCTTCAGTTAATCATTCTTTCCAATGCCGCAACTTACGAAGTAAAAAACATAAAGTTTGCTTATTTAGATTCTGACCACACTTCCACCTCTCGCACGCTTGTTGAGCAGTTTAAAGCTTCCTCCTATTTTGATGTTCTCGCTGTTTATCCTTCCCATAAAAAAGCAAGTTCAGCCATGTTGTCTGGCGAAGTAGATGTGATTTTGGAAATTCCCAGTCATTTTGAACGCGATTTAATAAAAGAGAAAACTGCTGAATTAGGTATTACCGTTAATGCAATTGATGGCGCTGCTGCAGGTGTTGAAAGCGGCTACGTAAATGAAATTGTGCAAAGTTTTAATAAAGAAGTTCGATCGAAATACATGGATCCTTCACAGAATAATTTACAACCTGTAAGCATTGAAGGCATTCCTTCCTTTTGGTACAACATCAGTTTAGATTATAAAACTTTTATGGTGCCCGGTATTTTGGTGCTATTGGTCACCATGATCACCCTCTTTCTTTCAGGGATGAATATTGTAAGGGAAAAAGAAATTGGTACCTTGGAACAAATTAACGTTACGCCCATTCGGAAAAGCCAATTTATTATCGGTAAATTATTTCCGTTTTGGGTAATTGGAATGGGCTTGCTAAGCATAGGTTTAATCTTGGCTAAACTAATTTTTGACACACCTATGATTGGTAGCATCTTATTGTTATACCTCTATACTTCCATTTATATTTTGGTGATTTTAGGGATGGGTTTGTTTATTTCTAACTTTACCGACACCCAACAGCAAGCAATGTTTGTAGCCTGGTTTTTTATGGTTATATTTATTTTAATGAGCGGCCTATTCACCCCAATTGAAAGCATGCCAAAGTGGGCGCAACTTATTACTGAATTCAATCCTATAAAATACTTTGTAGAAATCGTACGGATGGTGCTGTTAAAAGGTTCTGGCTTTATGGATATTCTTCCACAGCTTATAAAAACCCTTATTTACGCAGTAATAATGAATGTTTTGGCCGTGTGGAGTTATAAAAAAGTGCACTGATTAAAGATATCACCCAAAGTGTTGGTACAGTAAAAACCGAATCGAATTTTAAACCTATTGACCATGAAAAATAACAAAACCTACAAATACATTATTGCAATCATATTAATTGCTTTCGCTTTAGTCATCATTTTTATGGGCAGTAGCGTTCTTTTTGATTGGTTTGGCATTCGTGCAAACCAAGGAAATTATGTGCCATTTGTAGTAAAAACAAATTTGACGGTGGCATTTATATACCTACTCGCCGTCTATGGATTTTTACATTCAAAAAAATGGGCCTCCTGGGCTATGTTGTCGGCAGCCCTGCTTCTAGTTTACGCACTAACGCTGTTATATTTACATATTCATTCGGGTGGCCCTTATGAAACGCGTACCGTTGCCGTTTTAATATTTAGAATACTATTTACCTTGGTTTTCGCAGGGCTTTTATCAATTAATTTTGACAAGAAAAGAACTAACACTGAACGCTAGACAAATAGCATCAACTAAAAAATAAAAGCACGACAGCTCACAAAATAAATACTCATTAGAAAACTATGGGAAACAAAAGTATCACGATAAAAAAGTTTAATGGCGATCTAGAAGAATTTGATATTGAAAAGCTCAAAACATCACTTCGGCGAAGCAATGCTTCGGAAAGCGAAATAAAAGAAGTTACAAAAAATATTATCCCAACACTTTACGACGGAATACCCTCCAAAGTAATATACAAGAAAGCATTTTCAATTTTAAAAAAGCGGAACCGTACCACAGCATCAAAATACAGCTTAAAACGAGCTATTTTAGACCTTGGACCTACCGGCTTTCCTTTTGAACGGTTAATTGGTTCTTTGCTTAGCCATTACGGTTACAAGACCCAAGTAAGCGTTATTCTTGAAGGTGAATGTGTAAGCCACGAAGTAGATGTATTAGCAGAAAAAGACGGCAAGACTTATGCTGTGGAGTGTAAATTTCATACGGATTTTCGAAATACCAGCAGCGTAAAAGTACCTCTGTATATCAATTCAAGGTTTTTAGATATACAAAGAAAATGGAATAGCGACGCATCAAAAAACTCGCATTTAAAACAAGGTTGGTTAATAACCAATACGCGCTTTACAACTGATGCTATAAAGTACGGCGAATGTGTAGGTTTACATTTAATGGGTTGGGATTATCCTGAAGAAAATGGGTTAAAACAAAATGTGGATAAATATGCGCTCTACCCAATTACCACTTTAACAACTTTAAAAAAGCACGAGAAAAATAAAATTATTGAAAATCAAGTAATCTTGACCAAAGACCTTTACGAATCGTCTCATTTATTGGATGAAATTGGACTCTCTACCCTACGAAAAAATAGAGTTCTAGATGAAATAAAGAGTTTGTGCAACTTGTAATTGTTATTTAATAAATCATACGCAATCCAAGGTTTATGGCAAATTCTTAATTATTGATTCAATTCTGAATTATAGTTGCTAAAAGTTTGCGTCCTTTTAATGGAGAAGTGTCTACCAGGTAGTTACAACCCTTAAAAGCTTCCAAAAAATTTAGTTTTTGAAGAGATGTAATTCTTACTGGTTGTTTTCAATTTTAAAATAAGAATTCTATTTCAAAAGCTTCCTAAACGTTTATAATTTAACCCTTAAAAGCCTTTATTTAATTGGCTTTAGAGATAATATGAAGCTTAAGGGTTTATAATTAAAAACACCTGTTTTTTGGCCTATCGAAAATTTATCGTAAAATTAGACATGGATATTGGCTTTACTTATCGACTTCAAAACACTGAATTTTAGAGACTTGCCCAACATTTTTTTTATATTATTCAACTAATTAGTTCCACATAAGAGATTAAATTTAAATAATATTATTCGTGTCCGACTAAGACTTAAGGTCGCTGCGTAAATGACGTAAGACCTGCCTGACGTGCATTGGCAGGCAGGCGTAAGACTTGATTCTGAATAGATTGACAATTAGCTCGGTTGATTAAACATCACTCTTTTTTATTAAACCCGAGTTGTGAATTCAATAGCATGGTGTAAATTAACAAAAGAGCTTCAAGAGCCTAATAGTACACAGGTAATTGATTTTTCAAATATTTTAATCGGACACTAATAAAATAATGTATAAAATTCAGCTTACTTATAGGTTCCCAATATATTGGCAATTTTTTTCAAATCTATTTCATTAATTTCTGTCTGTGGAGCTAAAGGGAAAATTTGTTGTCCCGGTCTGTTTATAAATGCCGCTCTCCAGCCTGCCCAAAGTGCACCCGCTACATCCCATCCGTGAGCTGCAACTAGCATTGCTTCATTAGGTTTTATTCCCATTTTACGTGCTGCCCATTCATAGGTTTCTCTAAATGGTTTAAACTTTCCGATGTCTTCTACACTTAATCGATCATCAAAATACTGCATCAAACCAGCACTTTCAAATTGCTTTTTCACCCCTTCATTGGAAGAGTTTGTGAAGGAAACTAACTTATAGCCATCAATCTTTAATTGGGCCAAAGCTTGTTTTACTTCTGGATGTGCAGGTAATCCGCGTAGGGAATTTACCACTGTTTTGCGCGCATCGTCTTCAGACATTTCAATACCATTGTTTGCGGCTACCATTTGTAAGGCGGCTGCGCCAATGTTTCCAAAATGCTCGTATTGTCCACTTGCCGTTGTTACTAGTGAATATTGTAACATTGTTGTAAACCATAACGACAGTAAATCGTCTCTGCCATTTAAAGCCTCACTTACTACTTGTTTCATATCGGTGAGATCCAGCAAGGTTTCATTAACATCAAAAAATAGTATTTTCGGTCTTGTTTTATTTGTCATTATCTGTGTGTTTTCTGGTGAATTTCCTACTACTAGGTTTGGCATCAATAGTCCTGTTGTTCCTATTAAACCAAGGTTTTTTATAAATTTTCTTCTGTTGTTCATTTTTTTTTCAATTAAACTGGTTTCTGGTTTTTATTTGTTAGCAAAAACCGTTTTCATTCAGCAATCAATTCTGAAAGCACTTGTTTAAATGTATCTACGGGTTGTGCGCCTGTTACGGCACTTTTTCTGTTAAACACAATGGTGGGCACCGAGTTAACTCCTAAATTTTTCCAATATTCTTGTTTTGTGCGGACTTCACTTCGGGCGTCTTCATTGTCTAATCTGGCTAATCCTTCTTCAGCATTTAAGCCAACGCTTAAAAGTGTTTCTTTTAAAACATCTCTTTTAGACACATCTTTTCTGTCGCTAAAAAAAGCTTTAGTCAATGCCATTTTTAATTCGGTTTGCTTGTTGAAATCTTTAGCATACTCCAATAAAATGTGAGCTTCAAAGGTGTTTGCCATACGCATTTCATCAAAATAATCGAATTTAAAACCTAATTCTGCACCAGCTTTCGTCATTTGCTGTTGCGATTGTTTTTGTTGTTCTAAGGTAGAACCGTATTTTTCTGAAATGTGCTCGATGATGTTTTGACCTTCGGCTGGCATATTTGGGTTGAGCTCAAAGGGTTGCCATTCTATTTCTATTTGGTCTTCAATTCCCAGTTCTGAAATGGCTTTCTCCAGGCGTTGGTAGCCAATGGTACACCAAGGACATACAACATCTGAAACAATATCAATTTTTAATTTATCAGTCATAATTTTATTTTTTAATTGAGTTTGTATTTATTTCCACATCAATTATCGTGTTATTTACTAATTAGATTATTGTTTAGAAAGTGGTTTTCTTTTTTTTCATCTTCAGTGACTTTATCTGTTGCAACAACATTTAAAACCATAGAGTTAACAATCCTGCTTTTGCTTAAATCCTTATTTAAAATATGTGCTTTATGAAAAACGCCTAACGTATCTACATTCGGTTTTGGACTGCTATTATTCATTATCACAACGGAATATTTATAGCTGTCAACAGTCTTTATGATTGAAGTAAAAGGTTTTAGGAAGCGCTCTTCATCCTTATAAACAGGTGTAAATTTGTTGTAATAGTCTTCAGGTGTTGTACAGGTTTCAGCATAAGCGTGGTAATCTGCAATTTGTAATTCACTTTCTACCTCACTGGGTTCGTACCCTAACATCAATATAGATTGATCTGCTGCATTATCAACGTGAAAAGGGGTATTTACTTGCTGATCAAAACGAACTAACCAATGATAGTCTAGCTTTTTATTAAATTTTGAAACCGTAAGAGCCGATAATTCTTTCTTTAATTCTGTCAAAATTGACCTGAATTGATACGGAGTAAGTTCTTCACTAAAAACAAGATGCATAAAACCAGGCGCGTCCGTAGTCGTTCTAAAAACTGCGTTAAAGCTCTTTTCTGCTATTTGTTTTATTGTTTCGTTTTTCACTTCCATCATCTCGAATTAGCTTTCAATTTCTGTTTTAAAATTTTATCAGTTCGCTTATTTGCAGTTCGGCTTTGACGTTGCTATAGTTTTCTAAATCTGCAGCGAGCGTTTCTTGATGAGGCCCAAATGACTCCTGAAACGAGGCTATACTATCAAATTTTAAATGAGCTATGGCGACGTAAGGCGCAGGTTCTTTGGGAACTCGGCTCGCCACACCTAGATCTAACTCTAAGTCTTTTAAAGCACTACCAACTAATTTTGAAACCATTGGTAGGTGCGTATTTTTGTAATATTCTGCATCAAATGCTACATCTTTAGCGTTCGGATACATGACGGATACTTTGATCATAGGATGTCTTCTTAAAAAATTAGTAAACCTTCCTCAAAAAAGGAGAAAGGTTTACAATTATTCGCCTATAGTTTATTAGGCTACATTTTTATTTTTTCCAAGTAAATTTCTGGAAAGGCTCATCAACAGAGGTGTTTGCAATATGGTTGACATAGTTGCTGATTGTTTTTTGAGACAATCCCAAAATAATTTCCAATACTTGCGCTTCACCATAACCCGCTGCATAAAAAGCATCTAAATCTTCTTGTGAAACATTCCCACGATTACGGACAATGCTTAATGTCATTGTCCTTAAGGCTTCTAGTTTTGCATCTTCCAATGGAGTTTCATTACGTAGTGCTTCTGTGATGTCGTCATCTACTTTCATCATTTTGGCAATACCTGTATGTGCAGGAACACAGTAATGGCATTCATGCTCTACATTGATGGCTTGCCACACCACGGTTAATTCTTCATTGTTAAATGATGATTCTGTAAACAATTCATGCAAGGTTTGGTAAGCCTCAAGAATTTTTGGAGCACCTGCCAATACGCCATGTAAATTGGGTATCATCCCATTTGATTTTTGAGATTGCTCTAATAAGCCTTTACTCTCTTCTGGTGCAGTTTCGATGTTGTGAACTTTTAATGTTGTCATAATTTTTATTGTTTTAGTGATTAATAAATATCTAAACAATCGTTTAGATTTGAGGCAAAAAAAATGTTTATAAACCTTGAAAGGTCATTTCAATATAATCTTCTATTTCTTTCTCATTATTGACTCTGCAAGCTGCTGCTAAACCGTGTTTTGCCAGTAACAGAAAGTTAGCTTGTTTGAGTACAGTTTCTTTGTCTTTGCCGGTATCTGCAGATAATTTTTTAATAAATATTTTTTTGATGTTTTCCATAAACTTTTTCATCTGATCTTTGATTAACTGATCATCGCTCTCAGAAAACTCATTGTAAGTATTGGTTACCAGGCAGCCTTTTCCATTTCCTATTTCTTTGCGAACATTAATTGAATCATAGAAAAACTGTTTAATACCTTCAACGCCATTTGAAGATTTCTCTAATTTTTCAAAAATAATTTTTGACTTGGCATTGTAGCATTTTATGCTTTCCAGAAACAGGCCGTGCTTACTTCCAAAACTTGAATATATAGAGAACTTATTGATGCCCATTTCTTTTTCAAGCATTTGCATCGAAGTTGCCTCATAGCCATTTTGCCAAAATACATTCATAGCTTTTTCAACAACTGCCTCTTCGTTATATCCTTTTTTTCTTGCCATTATTTTTGATTACAGGGCAAAACTAAACGATTGGTTAGCTACATACAACTATTTAACTTTTATTTTTGAGTAAGCTTGAAAAGCAGGTGTGTGCTACTCTTATAAAACCTGTGACTTTAATCAGGCAATATTATTAGTTTTTATATCTTTGAAAGTGTTTATAAACCTTTAATTCTTATTAGACATAATGAAACAAATATTACTTTACTTCTACATATTCAAAACGTTATACAGTCCAACTTCCAAAATTGGAGTAGGTCATTAGTTTTTACGTTTATTTTATAACTGAGCTTATATGCTTTAACAAAGGTTTTATATCAATGCCTATTTCCTGCCACAACGAGACGAAAGTTGATTCTCTTTTAATCAAGTTCTATGACACCCCATGATTTCTCTCGATTGTAAACTGACTTTTTCTCAAACATTCAGTTTTAGACTCATTCTACTAAAATAACATTCAATTGCCAGTACCAATTTTATTAATCATCACATCAAAAACAAACCACCTATTGTCATCAAAAATTTAGTTGCTACCATATTATTTTGTTATTGCTGTATGCACTTTAATATACTGCAGGCAGCAGGTATTGTTCAAGACAAAGGAGCATTCCCTAAACCTACCGCACAGATTCATAAAAATTTTGATGACACGCTTTATTATGTTTATTATAACCTAGCCATAAAAGATTCAGATAAAGCATTTCGTGTAGCAGACTCGTTATATCAAAGCGCTAAAGTTCCTCGAGAACAGGCAAGGAGCCTAATGCTAATGGCTGGAATTTTGGGTAAGAAGCGAGACCCCATTTCGGCATTAAACCATATTGATAAGGCTATAAAAACAGCTAAAGAGAACAACATTAACGATGTTCTTGTTTGGGCGCTTTACTACAAAGGAGAATTATATCGCTCTTTAGGGTTTTACCAAAGGGGTAATGCAATGCTTAAGGAAGCTGAAAATTTAATTCCTAAAATTAAAAATGAATATTGGCAGCACAAATTTCAGGCTACACATAGTAAAGGTGAAGCAGAAATGGCCATGGCAAATTATGATTTTCAAAAAGCAAGAGATATACTTCTAAAAGCGACTTCTGATTATAAATTATGGGCATCAACAATGCCTGAAGCTGCTGCAATTTTAGGTAGATGTTATCAATTACTTGGCGATTGTTATTTTAACCTCAATCACTTAGATAAAGCTCGGGAAACGTATCATCTAGCAAATCGTTATTTGGATAAATGGAACACAAAAAACACCATATACACCGGACGTCTTTATCAAGGATTGGGAAGTATTTACTTAAATAAAAATATCTTAGACAGTACAGATGTATACCTTCAAAAAGCTTTAAGCATTGCAGAAGCTAGCAATAGTAATTCATTTAAGAATAAAGTATATAAAAGCCTAAAAGAGTATTATAAAAAGACGAATGATTCTGAACAATTTACAAGCTATGTAAAAAAGCAGGATAGTTTAGCGAGTATAATTATACGGCATGATAAGTCTATGATTAATGCAATGGCAGAGTATCCTATCATCGAGAAAAAAGAGGTGTCCATTTCAAGTGAAAGTGGATGGACAAGCAATGTTATATTTATAACAAGTGTTTTTATTATCCTTACTTCTACAGGGGTTTATTTTGCAGTTAAAAAGCGTAATAAGCCAAAACAACGTGATATTGTAAGTAAACCTAAAGAGGTAGAAATAAACCTTTCTCAAAAGATTGAGCAGGAACTTATGCGCAAGCTTAACAAATTTGAATCTTCAAACGTATTTTTAGATAAAGAAATGTCGTTTTCAACCTTAGTGGGCTATTTAAATACGAATGAAAAATACTTGCGGAAAATTCTACGACTTAAAGATGTTACCAACTACAATAACTACATCAATGAACTACGCATTAAATTTATTGTTCAAAAACTTAAAACCGACCCCGAATATCTAAATTATAAAATAAGCTATTTAGCCAAGGAAAGCGGCTTCTCATCTCATAGTAAATTTTCTTCCTGTTTTAAACAAGTTTTAGGTGAAACTCCTTCTAAATTCATAAGTAAAATCAAATCTTGATTTTCGTAGTATATTTATTGGTTTATAATTGGTTTTCTTTTTAATTCTCAATCAACGACATTAAATTCTTCAAAGCCTCAATAAGAGAAAGTTCAACAGCTTCCTGTCAAGTTAAAAAAAGGCTAAACCCTCCCTTATAATTGCGCTTCAGAAGAGCAATTGCTATCTTTGAGTGAACCTAAAAAAACAAGCAATATGGGCTATTTAAACCTAGATAAAAAGAAAACAACAGATACCGCTAAAGAACTTAATGTGCTTTTAGCAGATTATCACCTTTATTACCAAAAACTAAGAAACTTCCACTGGAATGTGGTTGGCCATAACTTCTTCGAACTTCATGTGAAATTTGAAGAAATGTATGATGATGCCAAGTTAAAGGTAGATGAAATTGCCGAACGTATTTTAACACTTCGCTTTCAACCAACCAGTAATTTCACCGATTACCTAAAAATGAGTAGCATCAAAGAGTCTCCTGAAGATACCAAAGATATGGAAATGGTAAAGATACTTCTAGACGACCATGGAAAACTGCTAAAACAAATGCGAAAAGTAGTTGACATAGCAGATGACGCAAACGACGAAGGAACAATTGATATGATTGGTGGCTTTATTGCCCACATTGAAAAAGTAAGCTGGATGTTAGATGCTTGGTCAATGAAAGAAGGCGCAAGCCATCCTGAAGTTGAAAAATAAATCAGACTTCTATAGCATGTAAGGCATGCCAATAAAACTGTAAAGCTGGGAATGATTTGAAAGTAACTTCAATTCTTCCCAGTTTTTTATTGCGGTATATTCCATACAAAAATGACCTACTTAAAAGATATGGGGTTTATGATTATAAGAAAAGGACTAAATTAAAAATCGAAGCCCAGGCCAAAAACGAAACGATTACTTTCTTTAGAACTAAACATACTCACATTCGCATTCAATCCACCTACGCCATGAATCCAGAATCCACCGCCATAAGAGTTATGCCATTTTTCTGATACGTTTTGCCTTAACCAAACCCTGCCAAGGTCGGCGCCTGCATATACTCCCATCTTAAATGGTCGCAAACCAATATTAAAGGAAGGTAAGCTATAGCGTAAATCGGCACTCCCTACTAAATAAGATTTACCAGTAAAGCGTTGCTCTCTATAGCCGCGTAGGCCATTATCACCTCCTAAACTGGGTGCCTGATAAAACTGATAATTTTCCCCTAGATTAACTTCATAACTCAAGTTTGTTTTTAAGATCAACTTTTTGCTGTTTACCAATGCGTTATAAAATCCTATTCGGGTCTTTATAAACCCAAAAACCTCATCCATACGCTCAAGATTATCGGTTATCCCAGCATTCAAATCAAACATCATCCCAATACTCGGATCAATAGTATTGTCATAGCTTCTATAGTTATATACTCCTTCCAATGTGCCGTAATACACGCTTTGGTCCGTGCTCCAAATATTTGTGTCAGAAATAAAATTGTTGGGCAGTTTATTCGCCTTAAAAGCGTCAAAAGAGGCTTGAAGCTTAAAGAAGCTACCAAAGTTACTGTTTCGCAATAATCCAACATTTGCAGAGATTTGCTGGACTTCTATTCTATTGTATCGATATCCTCTTTCCGCTTGAAAATTTTTTGTTTCGTTACCATAGCCAAAAAAGTTTCTTGTAAAGTTGGGACTGGTAAAGCGACCACCAACATTAAGGTTTAAGTTGTTTATAATATTGGCAAATTCGCCACTATAGCCGATTTCAAAACTATTTCGATCTGAAAAATAAGCTGCATTAAAACTGTGTTTTTGCGAAAACGGATTGCGTTGGTAACCATCTACGCTATAAACGTATTGAACCGCTGCACGAAAACCATCGTCTGGGTTATATCCAATAGCCGAAACAATACCTTGAGAATGTTCAATTTGCTTTCGGTAATCATAAGCATTGAGGCTATAGACATTTGTAAAACGGAAGTTTCTTCTATTTCCGTTTAAAATGCTATCCGTTTTCTTTTCGAAGTCATAAACTTTTACCCTTCGTCCCTGATTCAAATTGTAAACATCGCTATCCTGCCCTCCAATTAGCCTAATATAGATTAAATCGTTTTCAGTCCCATCCACAACAAAGGTGTCGCTACCCGAAAGACCATATACCCAAACCTCCCTTGTATCTTTTGATGAAAATGTACGGTCTATAAGCGTATCAGAGGCTATTCCGTTTATGGTATTAAAACTTCTTACTTGGGTTTTTCCATCAGGCAGTCTGGTAATTTCAAAACGGTCGTTATAATCCGTCCCTACAATAGTCTGTAGTGTTGACAAATACGTGAAATAACTATCAGCAATTTCAACTAAGTTTGCTTTTCTGGCTTTCAATTTCTGCTTTATATCTTCCAGAGCTTCATCTTGTACCGCTTCAGGAATCGCGTTAAAAGCGCTTTCTATTACCGCATCGGTAATACGGTCTTGCAAGATGCGTGCAAGATATTTCCATTGTTCTCTGCCCGAGTTTGCCAACAAAGCTCTATCTAGAACAATTCCCTCTTTATTAAACCATTTTAGGTCATTGAGGTCTTCACCATAAACATGGCTTTGTTTGGTTCCGCTAAATAAAGAGCGGGTTACATCCAGAATATTCCCCTCAAAACTCGAAAACGCATTGTCCCGATTGGTGGGGATTGGCACATACGCATGTGTATTTCCACCATCTTTGAATTCTGCCCAGCGCCAATGATCTTGTCCCCTATCCCAGTTTCCTATAAGCATGTCAAAAAGTCGAGATTTAATATAATTCTCCTCGTCCACAAATACATTGCCCGTTTTTCTAAGTTCTATTAAAATATCATCCGTAGTCTGAACCTCATCTGGATAGTTAAAAAAACCTTCTCCTTCACTTTTTTCACTAGGTTCTTCCGAAATTAAATAGAGTTCATTACCATAGGTTTCGTTATAATTACCAAGCGATTTTTGTTTCGGCACATAATAAAGCCTTGGCTGGGTATAGAAAATATCCAAAGCTCTCGCCATTTCAGGAATTGCCAATACCGCATAAGGATGGGTGGCTGTATAAAAGTTAAATTCTTGCCCTTTTATAGTGGGAATCTCAGTGCTTTCGGTTTTAGAAGGCTCGTTTGTATTATCCTCAAAAACCAACTGCCTTGAAACTTGAAGCGCTTTCTTGCCCATGGGCCTCATACTGTAACGCTTTCCTTTTTTATCGGTTAAGAGCAACGAATTATAGTCGGCAGCCTTATTTTCATTTACCACTTTTAGTCCGCCATAAAGTGTATCTAAAGTTGCCGTTTTTGCCTTAACTGGCTGTGCGTAGGCATTTTTATACTTCGCTCCCCATACCGTATTAAAAAATAAGGCCTGACTAATACTGTCTTGTTTATAAATAGACGTAGTATATTGCTTCGGAAATGTTTTGGGATATTGCGAAACATCTAAATGTTTTGGTGCGGGAATCACTTCCTTCTGAAAAATTAAATCGGGCTTAAAACCTTCGCCTTTTACATAATACCGCACCCATGACGATCCATCTTTAAACACATCAAGAACGGCAAATCCTTGTGCGCCAGTACTAAAAAAACCATCCTTACCTGTTGCTGCATACGATTCCTTAGAGCCTGCACCGGAAACAATTTGAGAAAATCCATCTTTCTCTATATACTGTAAGTTATGATCGTGGCCCGAAACAAAAACCAAGCGTTGGTTGTGCTTTGCAAGCTCTTGCAACTTATTCATAAAGTTATTATACAGCTCATTATATCGGTCTTGAACAGACACTCCACCCTGCGAACGTATCTGAACCACCAAAGATGACAAGATTGGTAAGGGTATCTTTTTTTGAAATGGATATAAATGTTTTTCCAATGCAAAATAACCGCCGTGGTTGCCATTGGTAAACATAGGGTGGTGCATGGCAAAGACAATTGTTTTATTTTGATTTTTTTCCAGCTCCAATTTAAGATCTATAAAGAACTTCTCACGGGTTTTGATGTCGCATTTTTGATTAATACTTGGGTTTTTATTCCAGTCCTCCAAAAACCATTGCGTATCTATAATAATCAATTGGATGTTTTCTGAAACATTTAAACTTTCCAACGGACAAGCATTACTCGGTTTAAAAGCATCTTGACCTGGGAATTTAGATTCCACATAAGCCTCTTCCCTAGCAACTCCTAACACTCCATCATTATACCATTCATGATTTCCCGGAAGGAAAATGGTCTGTCCATCATAGTCTTTAACTGCTTTGTATTGGGCGTCAATCATGTTTTCAGATTGCTTCCGCCGAGGATGGTCTTTCGGATCCATACCTGCAGGATAGATATTATCGCCTAAAAAGATGGTGTAGTTTCCAGAAGTCTGCTCTGTTTCTAAAAATTCCTTAAATGTAGCCAGCGCATCACTCATTCCGCCCATTGGCGAAAGCCCTGCATCACCGACCAAATAAAAGGTTTTTTCAACATTTTTATGGGTTGGATATACTGGTTTGGCATCCATATCTTTAAACTGCGGTGCAAAAGTGGCGCAGGAGGAGACCAAGAAAACTATTAAAATAAAGAAGAAATATTTTTTAAATATCATAACTCAGGTTCACTACTATTGTAAGGGAAATAATTGAGAATTGAAGTCGCTCTCCAAATATAATCTAACTTTTGAAAACAGTTACATGGAAACCTTTACGCCAAAGGTAAAACGCAGTCCTTCATCTCCGGTAAATAGATTGAAAGTACCACTAATCAAATCGGCGGAGTTAACCCAAATTCCACCTCCATAGGAATTATGCCAAACGTTTGATGTGTCATTTGACATCCATACTCTACCCAAATCATAACCTCCAAAAATTCCAATTTGAAGCGGCGTTATAGCGGTACGGAATTTATTAAAGCTGTATCGCAAGTCTGCACCTCCAACGGCAGCGGTGCGTCCCGTAAAACGTTCTTTTCTATATCCACGTAACCCAGAATCACTGCCCAATTGCGCGCCTTGATAAAACTCAAAGTTATTTCCAATATTAAATTGCCCACGTACATCGGTTTTTAAAACGAGCTTCCGGTTTCTGGTAAGCGCATTATAAAAAACTATTTTGGGTTTTACATATCCAAAAATTGCCTCACGCTCTTGAATATTCTGAGTGCCCCCCGCTACCAAGGTAAAATCCATACCGCGGGTTGGGTTCACTTTATTGTCATAACTTTCATATTGATATTTTCCCTCTAGTGTTGCAAAGTACTTGGTTTCATCCAAACCTGTCAGGTTAGCCTTAGTTTCCGTAACAAACCGATCTTCGGTAGCTTGCACCTTAATGCCTTCAAAACGCGCTTTAAATTCGAAAACACTTCCGTAAGGCGAATCTTTTTTAATACCGATAGAGCCTCCATAACCTCCAATGCGTACGCGATTGTAATCTTTTCCCGCATCAAATACATAATCTGGGTTAATGGTTTCATTTCCGAAGCCAAAATAGTTTTCAGAAAAATTTGGGTTCTTAAAATACCCACCTATCAAAAAGTTCCAATCTCCAAATATGTTGGCAAATTCTCCTTCATATTTTGCGATAAAACTAGTAGTGGCAAAATAATACCCCAAGGCCAATCTATGTTGTTGTGAAAAAGGATTGCGCTGAAAGCCATTTACCGTAAACGCATTTGAAATTCCTAATTTAAACCCGTCATCGGGATTATAGCCAAATGAAGGAAGTAATAAATTTACAGATTGAATTTGTTTTTTATAATCATAAGTATTTAGGTCATAATTATCAGTAAACCGAAATCTTGCACCGGCTTTTTGTTCTATAGTATTCTTCTTGCTTTTCTGATCATAGACCTTAATTTTTTTACCATTGGCTATTTTATAGACATCGTTATTCTGCCCGCCGATAATCCGAATGAAGATAGGGTTTTTACCGTCGCCTTTAACTTCAAAAACATCATCGTCATCTAATCCGTAAACCCAAATTTCCTTAGTTTCATTTGCATAAAAAGTACGATCTACCATAATATCGGCCTTTTCACCCCCTTTTATTCTGTAGGCTTTAATATTGGTTTTTCCATCGGGCAGGCGGGTAATTTCAAAATAATCATCTTTATTGGTGCCTATTACCGTCTGCAGCCTAGCGAAGTAATCGTAATATTCCTCGGCAATTTGAACGATGTTATCTCTTCTTCCCTTTAGATTTTTCTTTATATCGGCAGCCGTTTTATCTTGGGCTTCGAGAGGAAGATCCTTAAAAGCACTTTCAACCACGGCGTCCGTAATGACGTTTTTAATTACTTCTGCTTCTTCAAGCCAGACTTCTCTTCCTTGGTTTTGAATTAAAGCATGATCCAATTTAATTCCAGCAGAATTGAACCATTTGGTGTGTTTTAGCTCAGGGCCATAAACCTGAAATTGCCTAGCAGTATTAAATAAGCTACGTGCTACATTAAAAAGACCTCCATCAAATTTTGAATATACCTGGTCTCGATCCCGCGGAATAGGTTCAAAACTCACTGTACCATCCTCATTATCATGCTGGGTAAAGCGCCACTGATCGTTATGCCGATCCCAATCGCCAACCAACATATCAAAAATCCGGGCTCTGATATAGGCTTTTTCGTTTAGCTCATATTTTTCATCCTTATGCAATTTTTCCAAAAGATCATCGGTACTTTCCACATTGTCTGGATAATCAAAAATCTCACCTTTAAATGTTTCATCCGGACGCTCTACAATCATGTATAATTCATCGCCATAGGTTTTATTAAACTTCCCCAGGGCTTTTTGTTTCGGTACATAGAAGAGTTTAGGCTTGGTATGTAGAACATTGGCTGCAGTTGCAAGTTTTGGAATAGTGAACGCACCATACGGATATGCTGCTGTATAAAAATCGAGTATGAGATCTTCAGGAATCGTATTTTCGAAATCACTTTCTATTTCTTTATTCTTAATAATCACATTTTGAAGAAATTGCACCGCACTTTTCTTCATCCCGCGCATATTATAGGTTCTACCATCTGCATCCTCCAGCCTTAGGGAGCGGGTTTGATGGCCGCCTCCTGCCCGAACCACGTGCAAGCCGCCGTAAAGTGTGTCTATACGCACTGTTTTGGCAGTAACTTTGGTACCGTAAGTTTTTCGGTAATGTTGACCCCATAGGGCTTTATAAAAACCTGTTTTTTCCACCATTTCTTCGCTGTAAATACTTGCCTTTACCGTTTCGGGAAAGTTTTCGTGAAGGGTTGAAAAATCAAAGCTTTCTTCGGCTGGAATTATTTCCTTTTGAAAAAGTAATTCTGATGAACCATCTTCATTGGCTTTATAAAATTGGACTTCAGAAGAACCGTTTTTTTCAACATCCAACCTTGCAAAACCTTCTTGACCAGCAACAAATTGTCCATACTGCCCAAGTGCCGCTGCTGTTGCCCCAACGCCTGACCCCGATACAATCTGTTTTACACCACCGTTTTCATTATACTGTAAAGATTGGTCTAAGCCTGAAACAAAAATAAGCCTATCCAGGTCTTTGGTCAATACTTTTAACCGGTTCATAAGCTCGTTATACCGCTCGTTGTAACGATCTTGTTTAGCGATTGCACCTTGAATTTTCACTTGTTTTATAAACGTACTCAAAAAGTCTTTATGGATTGCCGGATATTTACCACCATGCTCCCCGTAGGTAATCATGGGATGATACATTGCAATCAATATGGTCTTGGTGGCATTTTTCTTTAACTCGCTTTCAATTTCAATAAAAAACTTATCGCGGGTTTTAATTTCACACTTTTTATTCATTTTGGGGTACGCATCCCAATCTTCCAAAAACCATTGGGTATCTAAAGCCAGCAAATAAATATCATCATTGATATCAATACCTTCCAAACCACAACCATTGTTAGGCTGTAGAACATCGGCATCATCAAAACGCGCTTTTAAAAAATCTTCTTCAAGTTCAAGCCCATCTACCCCACTTTTCCAATCGCGATTTCCGGGAAGCACGATGACTTCGCCTTTAAAATCTGCCACAGCATCCAATTGCAACTGCATAGAGTTTTTTGCTTTTTGGCTCGCCTCCTCGTCTTTAGGTTGCATTCCAGCGGGATAAAAACTATTTCCTAAAAACAGCAGATAACTGTTCTCCGTATTGTTTTCTGAAATATAGTTTTGAAGAGCCTTGATAGCTTTTGAAGCCTCAGGCCCATCATTTCCAGCATTTCCTATCAGGTAAAAAGTTTTATCCACTTCGGCTGTTGAAACCAGTTTTGAAGAATCTTCTTTTGTAGTTCTATATTGCGGCTTATAGGTTGCGCAGGCAGAGAGGATAACGGCTAACACAAAAGTTATAAAGATGTTAATTTTATTCATATAGATAATTGGCGGTTGATTTTTTAGTAATTTGGATATCTAAAATTTTACTATGAGCGACATTGTGCAAGCTGCTGATAATTTTATCTTTCAACTCTTTAAAGATGAGCTTCCAAACACCTTTGTATATCATAACTATACCCACTCTAAGCGTGTTTATAAAAGTATAAACGAAATCCTTGAAAACTCACAAATTGATGTTAAAGATGCGACCATACTACGTTTAGCTGCTTTATTGCATGACACGGGATATACCGTTTCTCGTAAAAACCATGAAGCGGAAGGCGTAAAAATTGCAACTGAGTTTTTGAAAAAACAAAATGTTGAACAGGATATTATTGATGGTGTAAATAAATGTATTCTCGCCACAAAGTTTAAAAACACTGTTCCAAAAACCGAGCTTGAAAAAATAATCCGAGATGCAGATTCTTCACATTTTGGAAAGGAGTATTTTGAAGAGGCAAGTGAGTTTTTAAGACAAGAATACCTTTTTCAGAACGTACACAATTTTAGTTCTGCTGAGTGGTTGAACGAAAATATTAAAATGCTTGTTGAAGACCATCAGTTTTATACTGAATACGCCCTCAAGCATTGGCAGCCCGTAAAAGAAGAAAATCTTGGGAAACTGCTTAAAGATCGTAAAAAAAGAAACGAAAAAATTGGCAAAGAAGAGACCAAAGCCAAGTTAAAAGCGAAATACAAAAATGACAGCCCAGAGCGTGGCATACAGACCTTTTATAGAACGGCACTCAGAAACCACATGAAGCTAAGCGATATCGCAGATACAAAAGCCAATATTATGTTATCCGTAAACGCAATTATCATATCGTTGGTGCTGTCCAATTTAATTTCAAAACTGGACAACAACAACTATTTAATTGTACCCACCGCTATTTTTATACTTTTTAGTGCTATCACAATGATATTAGCCGTTATTGCAACTCGCCCTAACGTTACCAGAGGTGAGTTTACAAAAGAAGATGTTGCTAACAAAAGCGTGAACCTAACCTTTTTCGGGAACTTTCATAAAATGGAACTCGAACAATTTGAATGGGCTATAGACGAGCTGCTAAAAGACAGAGACTACGTTTACAAATCGCTGACAAAAGATTTATATTTTCTAGGAAAAGTATTGGATAGAAAGTATAGAATTTTACGACTCACCTACACCATATTTGTTGCAGGAACCATAATTTCGTTGTTAGCTTTTGCTATTTTCTTTTATTTGGAAATGTAAGTTTAAAGCTCAGCCAAAAGGTCGTCATAGTTATAATACTTTTTGGTTTCCCCATTTTTTTTAGAATAAAGTATATTTACGCGCAACGCTTTTAGTCCGGTAACGCCCTGTAAATCTTCCAGTTCTAGCTTTTCTACTTCTTCTCCAAACATTTTTTTATGCTGTAGAAATGATATGTACTTCAAGTACTCTTCTTCATCTTCCTTTTGAGAGTATATAATTGAAATTTTTCCGGGTTGGGTAATACGCTCTTCAGTACCTTTTATATTCGCCTTATCAACTCGTTTTTTTACAACTTCATAACGGGCATTATAAGTGCCATCTACATCAAAGCGCTTTTCATCCATTCTAAAGCGCAAAGACAACGAGCCATTAAAAGCAAGGATCATAGAAGCTACATCTAGATTTATTGGTAGCGCGTCTTTAAGGTGGAAATAGCTATTTTCCATCTCCCAAACCACCTGCAACTGCCACAGTTTTAAGTTGTTTAAATAGATCTTATTAAAAGACCGTTCCTTGGTAATGCTTTCTCCCATATATAGGTTGTGCTCTACACCATCCGTCTTAAACCGTTCAAAATAATGCGGGTACATGGCTTGGGCTTCCTGCTGTTTTCTATCTAAAACTGAAGCGAGCTTTTTATTGATGAGCATCACGCTTTCGTCATAGTCTTTTCGGTGCTTATAAACAAAACCAGTATCAGAATCTATCAAGGCATCATAATCATCTACCAATTTTTCATACGTCTTGCTTCGTTCCCGAATATGCTTAAAAAATGGAATTATATCAGAAGACAAAAAATCCAAAATTTTTCTTTCAGCATCTACTTTAAGATTTTCCGAAATAGCTTCTAGAAATTCATTTATATTGAATTTCATCTGTTCTAAAATAGGAAGCGATCTATGCTTCATAAAATCATCAAGAACACGGTCTATATAAGTTAGTTGAAGCCTAAGATCTTTTTTGGTAGCTTCATTTCGGGCCTCAGAAGAGCCTTTAATATCAGTTTGTCCGTAGAGCGGAAAAACATCTTCAAAAATAACTTCACGAAAAACTGTCTGTTTTCCTTCGTTACTTGCATTCAAATACAATTTGGCCTCTCTCCTAAACTTCCAATGCACGCTGGGGTGCAAAGCCGTACATTCTTCTTGGATAATCAATTCCAATTCATTTTCAAGGTTTCGCTTAGAACGCACCACGGTGTCAATTACAAAAGGCATTATGTCTCGCAATTTATTAGCATTAATTGTATTGAGGACATTCGCTTCGGGTGACACGAGTTCTAAAACCCCTAAAACCCTGTTTTCATATATAATTGAGGCAAAAATGGCACTTTTCACACCTTGATCCAGCATTTTTTTATAAACAGGATTATCAGGATATAAGGCATGGTAACGCGCTGCATCGGTTATGCAATAAAATTCCTTTTCACTAAAAAGGGTGTAATATGAAGCATTGCACAAGGCTTCTTTACAAGGCAAAGAAGTTTCTTTATTTAAAAGGTAACTATCTACTTCTTCAAACAAAACACGCTCAAAAGCTTCCGATTCTGCGTTGTAATCTGTAAAGCCAATTTCAAGACTGTTTAAATTAAAAATTGAGCGGAAAATATTAGTAAAGTTCGTATCGTAGAAATCGCCATTTTTTTCAAGACGCAATAAGTTTGTCTTAAAATCTGAAATGGAAACATTCATAGTTGCATCCAAAAGGGTAGCAATAACAAAGCCCTTAAATATCCAGCTATTCGGCGGAAATTTTTCTTTCCAAACTGAAATATCATCAAAATTCTCTAACAGCTCATTCAGGTCTTTTTCAGTAATATCAGGAGCATCGGCTGTTTTTTCAATGGAAACAAAATCGGCATTATACAGCAGGGTATAGCTCCTAATCATTCCTTGAGAATCTGGGATGTTGTAATAATACGAACGCCTAAAATCTATTTTTTCTCCGTAATATTGATTTAATACAAAGCTGCAGCCCATAATATAGAATTCATCATTATCAAAGTCGATAATATCTAGGGAAAAATCTTTCCCAGCCGCTTTCATTATGTTTTTATACCGCTTGGTACTTTTAAAAGCGGTGTCTTGATAGGGCAAAGTAGCAAGTTTTATTTCGTTGCTTTGTAAGGCTGAAGGAAATAATGGTGACAACACTTTGTCGATTTGCTCGTTATACTTCTCAAGATTATCAAAATCTGAAATTCCCGAGGATAAGATGGGATAGTCTGTCTCTATAGCAAAGATTTCAGAATACCGGTTATTGTCAACCCCGCCATTCGCAATTTCTTCCCGGTAAGCATCAAAAACTTTTTTGAAGCCTACTTCTATTTTTAATGGAAATTCGTTTTTTTCTTCTTTCATAGTTTAAAACAGCAAACCTATAAATGTACAGCTTAATGACAAGCTTATATGTTAATAAATAACAAAAATACACAGGTGTTTTCTACTTTCAAATATTAAACGGCTACTTTTGCCAAAATTTAAAAGACTAATATATGAGACTCATTTTTGCTGCAATCCTTACATTAACAATAATATCTTGTAATGAGAAAAGCGATGGTTATAAGCTAGAAGGCGAGGCTATTGGCTTTGCAGATGGTACTGAAGTAGTTATCTACACACTTGAAAACCAACAACCCAAACCAATTGACACCCTGGTTGTTAAAGAAGAGAAATTTTCTACTGAATATCCAAGTAACGATACCACACCTTTAAACTTTTTGAGGATAGGCGACGTTAATGCCTCCTTATTGTTTTTTCCTGAAAATGAAGATTTAACCGCAAAGATATACAAAGATAGCATTCAAGCCTCTCGAATTCGCGGTGGCGCTCAAAATGCGGCCTATATTGGGTTTGTAGAGCAAATGGGAAAATTCAATAAAAGAAAGCAGGAGCGAATGGAAAGCTATCGTACCGCTAAAGAAAATAACGATACGGCTGCAATTGCTGAATTACAAAGCGGCAATCTAAACCTTATGAATGAGGAAACCGAATACAAAAAGAATTTTTTAAGGGAGAATAACAAATCCATGTTTTCGGTAATGCTTATTTCTGAAATGGCTAGCAGACAGGAAATCACCCCTTCAGAAGCATCCGAATTACTTGAAAAAATGGATTCTGAAATTCTTTCTTCAGATATTGCCAAAGAATTAAAAACTAGTTTAGATTCAATTAAAAAATCTGATGTAGGCAATGCGGCTCCAGACTTTAGCGCACCAACGCCAACCGGTGAAACCATGTCTTTAAAAGATGCCATGGGAAAATATACAATTATTGACTTTTGGGCTTCTTGGTGTAAACCATGCCGCGTTGAAAACCCTAATGTGGTAAAAGTTTATAACAAATATCACGACAAAGGTTTAAATATAATCAGTGTTTCACTAGATAAGGCCAACCAAAAAGACAAATGGATACAAGCTATAAAAGACGATAATATGGACTGGCACCACGTATCTAACCTAAAATTTTGGCAAGATCCAATTGCAAAAAGCTACAATGTACGTTCTATTCCAGCTACCTTTTTATTAGATGAAAATGGTGTAATTATAGACAAAGATCTTCGCGGTGCTGCTCTTGAAGCTAAGATAGCTTCCCTATTGGGCGGTGAATAGATGTGAGATGTGAGATTGAGAAAATTTATAAAAAAGCCTCGGTTTAAAAATAAACCGAGGCTTTTTTATTTGAGTTCAAAATTAATTCAACAGGAAACTTACATTTACCGTTGTTTTAATTTCCATTTCGCCAAGTGCGATGGATTGGTCTCCACTGCCAGAAGAGTCGCTCATAGCTGCCATTCTATACATTGGTCGTGGACCCGGCGAGCTGCTAAATTCACTTATAGAAACAGCCTTTCCAATAGTCTGATTTAAAGCGCTAGCATATTCTTTCGCTTTGAGCTGTGCATTTTCAATTGCTTTTTTGCGCGCCTGGCTTTCCAGTGCCGCTTTGTTTGACGATGAAAAGTCGAGGCCATCAATGCGGTTTATCCCAGTTTCAAGTAAACCCTCCACCACTTCTTCATACTTGTTTAAGTCGCGCAATTTTACTGATAGTGATTGATTGGCAGCAAAAGTATAGGATTTGGTGTTATAATCGTAATTTTTACTGAGGTTCATATATTTTGTTCGTACGTCTTTTTCGTCAATACGCATTGATTGCAAAAATTTCAATACCTCTTTCACCGTTTTATCATTCTGTTTCTTTATGGTCTTAGTATCCTCTCCCGTGTTTTCAACGCGAATGTTGATGGTTACTTCATCGGGGACTACGCGAACAATCCCTTCTCCCGTTACAGATACACTTGGAGTTGCGGTGTTTTGTGCCATCATAGTAGTTGTGGTAATTGCTAAAATTAAAAATGTTTGTATTCTTTTCATAATATAAAATTTGAGGTTTTTATGTCATACACATCCCGTTGCAAGCCATAGCGTTAAAAAACCTAGTCTGTAGTCTGTATTAAAGCTTCCCGAGTTTGTGCAGCACAAATAAAATAATCAAGGGAATCGCCAATAACACAACAATCCACAAGCTGGTTTGAAACAAAGAAGGTGCAAAAGCGAGCGTTAATATATAACCTCCAACTGCCCCACCAATATGGGCATCATGACCAACATTTCCCAATCGTTTTTTCATGCCGTAAATGGAATACAACAAATATGCCATTCCAAAAAGCCAAGCGGGAATAGCAATTGGTATAAAAAATAAATAAAGTCCCATGTTTGGGAAAAACAAAATGGCAGCATACAATATCCCCATCACTGCGCCACTTGCCCCTATCGCGCTATAATGCGGCTCATTGCTATGAAAGTAATAAGACAAAAGATTACCCGCCAGCAGACTGCCAACATAAATAATCACAAAATAGGTTACCCCTAAACTTGCAATAACCACATTCGCAAAAAAGTAAAGCGTAAGCATATTAAACAACAAATGCGAAAAGTCTGCATGTAAAAAAGCCGAACTGAACATTCGTATCTGTTCCCCGCGACGAATTCCGGCAATATTGAATTTATACTTTTCAAAAAATGAAGTGTCGTTAAAGCCTTTTAAGGAAATAATAACGTTGGCGGCGATAATAATTATAGTCGCAATATGAAGGTTTTGCATTTATAAGAAGAAATTAAATGGGTTTACATTAGAATTGTAAAAATAGAAAATAAGAAACTATAAATCGATGTAATGACCTTATAGGTTTATTTATACGTATGGATAAAAAAAACAAAGCCATAATAGTGCCAAAGCAACGTCATATCAACTTTTAAAAGTAATCGTTTTGATATTTATAGCTTCAATTCGTGCTTTTGGATAGTCTTGCAACAAATAATTTGAGTAGTTTTGCGGTAATTATTGCTATGCAAAAACTTCTTTATATACTGGCATATCCAATTCTTTGGTTGCTGTCCAAATTACCAATGGGTATTTTGTACTTTAAATCCAGTGCACTCTATTTTTTGGTCTATTATATTGTGGGTTACCGCAAAAAAGTAGTTAAGGACAACTTGGCCTTAGCCTTTCCGGAAAAAACGCAACAGGAAAGAGACCGAATTGCAAAAGGCTTCTTTAAACACTTATGCGACGTTATTTTTGAAACTATAAAGGCGTTTACCATTTCGGAAAAGGAAATACGCAAACGTTTTGTAGTTACCAATGCCGAAATACTTGATTCTTATTATGAAAATGACCGAAGCATCCTATTAATGGCTGGGCATTACGGCAACTGGGAATGGAGCGGCATTTTAAATAAGCTGATGAAGCATCAGGCCCACGCCGTTTATAAACCCTTGGATAGCAAACAGTTTGATGCCTTAATTAAAAAGACACGCGAACATTTTGGTGGCATTATTGTTAGTAATAAAAAAATAGTCACCGTTCTTTTTAGAAAATGGAAAAAGGGCATTAAGACACTTACCTATATCCTTTCTGATCAAACCCCGAAAATGGGTGCTTTTAAACACCGCGATAACTTTATGGGTATTGACGTCCCCGTGTTTACAGGCACTGAGGAATTGGCTAAAAAAATGGATTTTTCAGTACTCTATCTCAAGGTAGAAAAAGTAAAGCGAGGCTATTATACCGCTACTTTTGTTCCTTTGGCCGACAAGCCTAAAGACTATCCTAATTTTCAGATAACACGCCTGTTCTTTGACACTTTAGAAGACCAAATTCGTGAAAAGCCGGAGTACTACCTCTGGTCGCATAAACGCTGGAAACTTAGAAAGTAACGCTGGTTAGCACGGACATCCCGCCCGTGCCTCACAACAAAACACCCAGATAGTTTAAAACTAAACCTCAGCAATACCTTTAATTTCCCCAATAATCTTGTCTGCCAATGCATCTGCCTCTTCTTGGCTTTTTGCTTCCGTATAAATTCTAATGATAGGCTCAGTATTCGATTTTCGAAGATGAACCCAGTTTTCTGCAAAATCAATTTTTACACCATCAATAGTATTAATGTCTTCCGAGGCGTATTTAGCTTCCATTGCTTTTAGAATACCATCAACATCTAATTGTGGGGTTAATTGAATTTTCTTTTTACTCATAAAATAGGCAGTGTACTTTTTTCTGATTTCGCTCACCGCAATTCTTTCCTGTGCCAAAAAGCTTAAAAACAAAGCAACGCCTACCAAGCTGTCTCTTCCGTAGTGCAATTCTGGATAAATTATTCCACCATTGCCCTCACCGCCAATAACTGCCTTGGTGGCTTTCATTTTTTCCACTACATTCACTTCGCCTACAGCACTCGCAGTGTATGTTTTGCCGTGTTTTTCGGTAACATCGCGCAAGGCTCGAGAAGACGACATATTAGAGACCGTATTGCCAGGAGTGTGTTGTAACACGTAATCTGCCACGGCTACCAGGGTGTATTCTTCACCAAACATTTCGCCTTTTTCATCAACAAAAGCCAGTCTGTCAACATCTGGGTCAACTACAATTCCAAAATCTGCATGGTCTTCCACTACCATTTTCATCAAATCGCCCAAGTGTTCTTTTAACGGCTCTGGATTATGAGGAAACTCACCATTTGGCGTACAATAAAGCTTTACTGGTTCAACGCCCAGTGCTTCCAATAGTAGCGGTATGGCAATTCCACCTGTGGAATTTACGCCATCAACCACAACTTTAAAACCACAAGATTTAATGGCTTCAACATTTACTAAAGGCAAATCGAGAATTTCATCAATGTGCATATCTATATAGGCGTCATTTTTATGAATTTCGCCAAGATGGTCAACCTCGGCAAAATCGATATCGCCCGCTCCAGCAAGGTCCAAAATCTTTTGTCCTTCGGCAGCATTTAAAAACTCCCCTTTATTATTTAGCAATTTTAATGCGTTCCATTGTTTGGGGTTATGACTTGCGGTTAAAATTATTCCGCCATCGGCATGCTCCATAACAACGGCCATTTCAACAGTTGGTGTAGTAGAGAGGTTTAGGTCAATAACTGTAATTCCCATTCCCACAAGGGTGTTCATAACAAGTTGCTGGATCATTTCGCCCGAAATCCGAGCATCGCGCCCCACCACTACTCTATGGGTTTCTTTATTGCGTTGTTGTTTTACCCAAGCGCCATAA
Organism: Aequorivita marina; assembly: GCF_031631895.2. NCBI lineage: Bacteria > Pseudomonadati > Bacteroidota > Flavobacteriia > Flavobacteriales > Flavobacteriaceae > Aequorivita > Aequorivita marina. The sequence continues at coordinate 34,929 of NZ_JAVMBW020000007.1, read as the reverse complement.
GCTGCGGCATATTTTACAGCATCTATTGGGGTTAAGTTTTCGCCTTGCGCACCACCAATGGTTCCGCGAATTCCTGATATAGATTTTATCAATGTCATATTTTCAACTTTTAGGCAAAGATACCTTAATAATAATAGATACCTTTCGGACAAAATTGTAAATTGTAGGATGAATTTTTTAGCCCACATCTATCTTTCTGGCAATGAGGAAGAAGTAATAATCGGTAATTTTATAGCAGATGGCATCAAAGGCAAACGCTATCAAAGTTACCCGCCCAAAGTTGCCAAAGGCATTTTACTACACCGCGCCATTGATACTTTTACAGATGCACACCCCACGGTACACCAAAGCACGGCAAGGCTCCACGAAAACTACAGCCATTACAGCGGCGTAATTGTAGATATACTTTACGATCATTTTTTAGCCAAAAATTGGTCTAAATACTGCGATCAGCCCCTTGATGAGTATGTTGAAGATTTCTATGCCTTGCTTCGGAAGAATTTTACCGATTTGCCTCCTAGAATCCAAAAAATGATGCCGTACATGGTTGCAGACAACTGGTTGCTCAGTTACGCCACTGTTGAAGGCATAGGCAAAGTATTGGCACAAATGAACGTACGAACCAAAGGAGTTTCTAAAATGAATTTGGCGGTAAGGGAGCTTGAAGAATACTACGATGAATTTGAAGCAGAATTCACTTCTTTTTTTGACGAACTAATAACTTTTTCCAAAATAAAACGCAGCGAATTATGAAATTATACGCACTTATTTTAATTCCCTTACTACTATTTTCTTGCAAAGAAAAACCAGATACGCAAGTGGCCCCAAGCCCCAAAGAGGTTGAAGTAATCGTTAATCCGGTTGTTGCAGACAGTGCTATGGTTGTTTCTGCCCGTGCCGAAGCTTCTAAAATTGGTACAGAAATCATTAAAAATGGCGGTAATGCATTTGATGCCATGATAGCAACCGAAATGGCCCTAGCGGTTTCCTTTCCGTACGCAGGCAATTTGGGCGGTGGCGGGTTTATGGTCTATAGAAGCCAATATGGCGAAATTGGATCTTTAGACTATCGCGAAAAAGCGCCGTTAGCTGCTACAAAAAACATGTATCTGGACGAAGAAGGTAATTTTATTTCTGACAAAAGCTCGGTAGGCGGGCTTGCAGTTGGTGTTCCTGGAACGGTAGCTGGAATGTTTGCTGTTCATGAAAAATTTGGAAGCTTACCTATGGAGGTTATTTTAAGACCTGTTATCAACCTAGCTAAGAGCGGTTTCGTAATTACTGAAAAGCAAGCAAAAAGACTAACCCATTTCATTCCTGTTTTTGAGGAGGTGAATGGTCAAAACTCAATATATACCGAAACCTATAATGCAGGAGATACATTAAAAAACCTGGCATTGGCAAATACCTTAACTAGAATTTCCAAAAACGGACTTTCAGAGCTATACGGGGGCGAAAGTGGTAAAAAACTGGTTTCCTTTCTAAAGGAAAGAGGCGGTATTATTACCTTGGAAGATTTGGAAGCTTACGAAGCAAAATGGCGCGAACCCATAGTTTTTAATTATAAGGATTTAAAGGTTATCTCAATGGCACCTCCTTCTAGCGGTGGCATTTGCTTAGCACAGATTTTTAATATGATAGAACCTTACCCTGTTTCAGATTACGGCCATAATACCGAGAAATACATCCAGGTTCTCGCAGAAGCAGAACGCAGGGCCTATGCCGACAGAAGCTTTTACCTAGGCGATCCCGATTTTGTAAACATTCCTGTAGATTCGTTGCTTTCAGAGGCGTATTTAAGCCGAAGAATGGACAGTTTCAGTTTTGACGCCGCAACGCCTTCCACCGAAATAAAACCTGGGGTTATTGCAGGTCATGAGAGTATGCAGACTACGCATTATTCAATTGTAGATTCCTTCGGAAATGCGGTCTCGGTTACAACAACCTTAAATTCAGAATACGGTTCAAAATTATATGTAAACGACTTAGGTTTCTTTTTAAACAACGAAATGGACGATTTCAGTGCCAAACCCGGTGTACCAAATGTGTATGGCCTCGTGGGTGGCGAAGCAAATGCCATTGCGCCCCAAAAACGTATGTTGAGCTCAATGACGCCAACCATTGTTGAAAAAGACGGCGCGCTATCTATGGTAGTGGGCACTCCCGGCGGTTCTACTATTATAACCTCCGTAGCCCAAACCATTCTGAATGTGTATGAATTTAATATGAATATGCAAGAAGCCGTTGATGCACCCCGGTTTCACCACCAATGGTTACCCGATAATATTCGGTATGAAGCCGATCGTTTTTCAAGAGACTTGATTGAAGGCCTCAAACAAAAAGGTTATCCCGAAAACAAAACAGCCGATCCAATTATCGGAAAGGTGGACGCTATCTATGTACTTCCTGACGGAAAGCTGGAAGGCGGAGCAGACAGTCGTGGCGATGACACTGCCATTGGATTTTAAATTTTGATTATTTAGCAATAACCAACGATAAGGTATTTTCAAACCACTACGGTTTTGTGTATGATTAATGACGTAAATAGGCATGAAAATTAACAGATTAATACCGGATAGAAGATCCGTAAGTCCCCGAGAGTTATCGGAATTCGCAAGCAGGCTATAACCAAACTTTTAAGCACACAAAATGTTGGTGCTAGTGTTTATCTTTCAATTCGTTGATTTCTTTTTTTAATTCAGGAAGTTCTTTTATTATTATAGTCCAAATCACTTCATCAGAAATACTGTCATATTCGTAAGCAATTCGATTCCTAGTTCCAATTATTTTTTTGAGCATTAACAATCTCAATTTCAGAGTGTTCATATTTCAAAACTCTATTAATTGCCTCGCCTATAATTTCTATATTTCGTTCTATGGCTTTTTTTGTTTTTAAATCTTTTTGATATTCAAAAAAATTACGATTTTCTGGTAGAAAGTCAAAAATCTCATCAATTGACCTTTCAACATCTTCAAGCCAAGAGTTAATTCTATTGTCCATAAATCAAAACCTTAGTTTCATCAATTTCCTTTCTGAAATACTTATTTTTAATGGCTCTATATTCAATTAAGTCGATTTGACGTTTTAATATTTTCTCTAAATTATCTTTTAGTTGAAAATATAAATTAGTGTACTCAAATGGATCAGTTTCATCAAAATCCACAACAAAATCAATATCAGATTCATTACTAAAATCATTTCTAGTTACTGAACCAAAAGCAGAAAATGTTTTAACCCTGTATTGTTCACAAAGCTTTATAATCCGATTGATATTTTTGTCATTTATTTTCATATAACAAAAATAGTCAAATTTCATGTATGTTTAATTCTGTGTGCCAATTTTTCGCATTAGCCACAGCGTTTTTGTTTAATCCATAAACTTGTAGCCAAATCAAAACGAAACCGACTTCCTTTTTAAACATTTAGAGAGAAAATGTTTTCAATAAGAAATCCAGATGTCCAAGCTTCTGTCTGTTAGCACACAATCTTGGTTTTTTATTCCTTGAGCGAATACGTCACGTCATCCGCTTCTCGCCATAGCTTTAACACAACCGCAAACGACCACCCGAACTGCCCGTTTCGGCACGAGCAAATATAATTTCTTTAACTAGTCAATATTGATTCTTACTACAAAAATTAACACCCTCACCAGAGTATGCACACCTTAATTTCCAATCAATTGAGTACCTTTGCACGCTATGTCTAAAAACGAAGATTTTATTGAAGTTCTGGGTGCCCGCGTCCACAACTTAAAGAACATTGACGTTCGTATTCCACGAGAAAAACTGGTAGTAATTACTGGACTTTCAGGCAGCGGAAAGTCTTCCTTGGCTTTTGACACCATTTATGCCGAAGGACAACGCCGTTATATTGAAACCTTTTCGGCCTACGCTCGCCAATTTTTAGGAAGCCTAGAACGACCCGATGTTGACAAAATTGATGGTCTTTCGCCAGTAATTGCTATTGAGCAAAAAACCACGAGTAAAAGTCCGCGTTCTACCGTTGGCACCATCACCGAAATTTATGATTTCCTTCGTTTGCTCTACGCCCGCGCCAGTGATGCCTATAGTTATAACACAGGGCTAAAAATGGTAAGCTACAGCGACGAACAGATAAAACAGCTGATTCTTGAAGAATTTGCTGAAAAAAAAGTGAGTATTCTGGCGCCCGTCATCCGTTCCAGAAAAGGACATTATCGCGAGCTTTTTGAGCAAATTGCCAAACAAGGTTTTTTAAAGGTACGTGTTGACGGAGAAGTACGCGATATTGTAAAGGGCATGAAAATAGATCGGTACAAAACCCACGATATCGAGATTGTTATAGACCGGTTAAAAGTACCGCCACTCCCTAAAAACTCCGACAAACCCGAAAAAGGGAGCGATAACGACAAGCGTATTTCCGAGACAATTAATACAGCAATGTACCACGGCGATGATATTTTAATGGTGTTAGACAACGACACCAATGAAGCCCGGTATTTCAGTAGGTCGCTGATGTGTCCGTCGTCAGGAATTTCATATCCCAATCCAGAGCCAAACAACTTTTCATTCAATTCGCCTAAAGGAATGTGCCAAAACTGTAAAGGCCTAGGGCAACTTTATGAGGTAAATCTAGAAAAGCTGGTTCCAGATCCAAAGCTATCCATTAAGCAAGGAGCTTTGGCAGCACATGGACCACAGAAGAAAAACTGGATATTTAAGCAATTGGAGCTTATTGCAGAACGGTTTAAGTTTAAAATGACTGATTCGTTTGAAAGTATTCCGAAGGAAGCAAAACAGGTTATCTTTTACGGCGGAAATGAAAAATTTGACTTAGAGTCTAAAACCCTGGGCATTACTAGAAGTTATAAAATTGATTTTGAAGGGGTAGCCACCTTTATTCAAAACACCTACGATGCCAACGAATCTAGATCTTTAAAACGCTGGGCCAAGGAGTATATGGATAAAATTCCTTGCCCTGAATGTGAAGGCACTCGCTTGAGAAAAGAATCGCTTTATTTTAAAGTTAACGATAAAAACATTGCCGAACTCGCCCAGATGGATATCGTAGAATTGGCAGAATGGTTTAAAAACCTAGCGAAAGATCTATCTGAAACCCAACAGCAGATAGCTTCTGAAATTATAAAAGAAGTCCGTTCTCGCATTGATTTCCTAATAGACGTAGGGCTTACATATTTAGCTTTAGACCGAAGTTCAAAATCACTTTCCGGTGGTGAGGCGCAGCGTATTCGGTTGGCTACACAAATTGGTTCGCAATTAGTAGGTGTGTTGTATATTTTAGATGAACCCAGTATAGGGCTTCACCAGCGCGACAACGAGCGATTGATAAACTCATTAAAGCAATTAAAAAACATCGGGAATTCGGTTATTGTAGTGGAACACGACAAAGACATGATTGAAAGCGCCGATTATGTGATAGACATTGGCCCAGCAGCAGGAAAGCACGGTGGAGAGATTGTTTCTGAAGGAACACCAAAAGAAATTGAACAGCACAACACGCTTACCGCAGCATATTTAAACGGCAGCAAAAAAATAGAAATCCCAAAAACCCGAAGAGCAGGAAACGGTAAAACATTAACTTTAAAAGGTGCCACTGGCAATAATCTAAAGGATGTTTCGGTTAAATTCCCCTTGGGTAAAATGATTGGGGTCACCGGCGTATCGGGGAGCGGAAAATCAACATTGATCAATGAAACCCTCTACCCTATTCTAAATGCTCACTTTTTCAACGGTGTAAAAAAACCCATGCCCTATAAAAAGATTCTGGGGCTTAAAAACCTTGACAAGGTAATAGATATAAACCAATCGCCTATTGGCCGGACACCGCGGAGTAATCCTGCCACCTACACTGGTGTTTTTTCAGAAATACGAAATCTATTTGCCAAAACACCCGAAGCGATGATTCGTGGTTATAAGCCAGGTCGGTTTAGTTTTAACGTAGTTGGTGGTAGATGTGACACTTGCAAAGGCGCTGGGTTACGTGTTATTGAAATGAATTTTCTTCCAGATGTTAATGTTGAATGTGAAACCTGTCAGGGAAAACGCTTTAATCGTGAAACTTTAGAGATTCGGTACAAAGGAAAATCAATTTACGATGTATTGGCTATGACCATAAATGAAGCTGATGAGTTTTTTGAGAACATTCCAAAAATCCACAGAAAAATAAAAACCATAAAAGATGTTGGATTGGGCTATATAACACTTGGGCAGCAATCTACAACGCTATCTGGCGGAGAAGCACAACGCATTAAACTAGCTACCGAATTATCCAAACGCGATACCGGCAACACATTTTATATTCTAGATGAACCAACTACCGGTCTTCATTTTGAAGATATTCGCGTCTTGATGCTCGTATTGAACAAGCTTGTAAACAAAGGCAATACCGTACTGATTATTGAGCACAACCTAGATGTAATTAAAACAGTTGACTACATTATAGATATTGGCCCCGAAGGCGGAAAAAATGGCGGAAAAATAATGGCATTGGGCACTCCCGAAGAAATTGCCGAGAACAAAAACAGTTATACGGCTGGCTTTCTTAAAAAAGAATTAAATTAGCAGAAATGATAATATAAAATCCCAATTTGGAATTTCCATAGTTTAGGATTTTAAACTGTAAATAATGAAATAAATAGAATGAGAGACGAACAAGTACCAAAAAACTGGAATCAAGTGAAGACAAACGACTCATGGGCAATCTTTAAAATCATGGGCGAGTTTGTACACGGATATGAAAAAATGAGCAGGATTGGCCCCTGCGTTTCAATTTTTGGTTCTGCCAGAACTAAACCAGACCATAAATATTATAAGCTAGCAGAAAATATTGCTAAAAAAATTACTGAAAATGGCTATGGTGTCATAACCGGAGGTGGCCCAGGAATTATGGAGGCCGGAAATAAAGGTGCCCATCTGGCCGGTGGAACCTCAGTAGGTTTAAACATCACCTTGCCTTTTGAGCAGCATGACAATCCGTATATAGACACAGATAAAAGTATTGATTTTGATTACTTTTTTGTACGTAAAGTTATGTTTGTAAAATACTCCCAAGGCTTTGTGGTAATGCCTGGCGGATTTGGAACCCTTGACGAGCTATTTGAAGCCTTAACACTTATACAAACCCATAAAATTGACAAGTTTCCTATTATACTAGTAGGTACAAAGTTTTGGGGTGGATTGTTTGAATGGATAAAAGAAACGCTCTTAGAGGCTAACAATAATATAAATGCCGAAGATCTAGACCTAGTCCATTTGGTAGATACCGAAGAAGAAGTATTGACCATTTTAAACGAGTTTTATAACGAATATAACCTGAGTCCTAACTTTTAACTAAGCCTAGGATGATTAACGTGATAGCAATTCTTGTCTTTTTTATAGTTTCCCTGAGCATATTCGCACAGGGAACTATAAAAACCAAGTGTTATAACTTATTGGAGTACCCTTCAGTCAAGCCTCCCAATCGTGAAGCGGTTTTGAGCGATATCGTAAATGACTACGGACTGGATTTTTTTATGGTTTCAGATAATTAAAAATATTTTTTGCTGGCCGTAAGCCAACTTTCCAAAGGAGTTTATTACCTTACCACCAGCTACCCAACTTCACAGACTTTTAAATTCCTAAAAACTTCTTGATAGTACGAAGTATTTTATACAGCATTCTTTTTTGTTTCGCCCTACAAGCGAAAGCGCAGCATGCTATAAACATAGATGCTAAACTGAATGCCGCACAGCAAAGTTTAGCTATTGAACAGCAAATTGTTTACAAGAATACTTCCGAGGATACACTTCAGGAAATTTATTTTTTTGATTGGGCCAATAGTTTTTCAGCTAAAACTACCCCGCTTGCCAAACGCTTCGCCGAAAATTACGACAGTTCATTTCACTTTGAAAAAAAAGAAGACCGCGGAAAAACAGTCATTGATAACGTTTTTAACGAACAAAACCAACCTTTGCAATGGCAACGCGGAAAAGCAGTAGATATTTTAAGAATAATACCTAGAGCCCCACTAAATCCTGGCGAGAGCTATACTTTCAATTTAAAATACAAGGTTGAGCTTCCAGATGATAAATTTACCCGTTATGGCGTAAATAAACTAAACAACTACAAACTGCGATATTGGTATATTGCACCGGCAGTTTACGATGGCGAATGGCAGGTTTATAGCAATAAGAATACGGACGACCTGTATATGAGCCCCTCGGAGTTTTCCATATCGTTTGAATTTCCGAAGAGCTACTCCCTTACCTCAGAACTTGATGTGGTTTCGGAAACTAATTTAGAGCGAACAAAAACCATTAAGCTTTACGGAAAAGACCGAACTAAGGCCATACTTCATCTTGAAAAAAGAAAGACCTTTGAAACTATTGAAACCGATAAGCTCACGGTAGTTACAAACATTCAAAACAGCAACGTAAACGCCCCCGTACAGGCTTTAGTGATAGATAGAACGGTTCAATTTCTCAATGAAAAATTAGGGCCTTATCCCTTCGACAAAATGCTAATTAGCGAAACGGATTATAAAACCAATCCCGTTTATGGTCTCAACATGCTACCCAGTTTTATAAGTCCGTTTCCCGATGGTTTTGAATATGATATGGAGCAGCTTAAAACCATAACGCGGCACTATATAAAAAACACATTCATTCTTAATGCGCGTAAGGATTATTGGTTGCAGGACGCCTTGCAAATTTATTTGATGATGGAATACGTAGATGCGTATTACCCCAAAATGAAAATTATTGGCAACCTCAGCAATTGGTGGGTTATTCGGTGGGCCCATGCGGCCGACTTAGAGTTTAACGATCAGTATCCTATTTTGTATTTAAATATGGCCCGCAATAATATTCATCAATCCCTTACCACTTCAAAGGATTCGTTGTTAAAATACAACATGAATATTGCCAATGCCTATTACGGAGGAAGTGGATTAAAGTATTTAAACAGCTACTTAAACGACGGCGTTTTAAATAATAGCCTCAAACAGTTTTATGCCACAAATAAACTGAAAAAAATTCAGTCTTCAGATTTTGAGAATTTTCTTGCCAGTAAAACCGAGCTTCCCATTAATTGGTTTTTTGAAGACTTTGCCGATACGCGAAACACGATTGATTTCAAAATAAAAAAGGTTGAAAACCAGGGCGATTCCCTTCAGGTTTTTATCAAGAATAATAGAAAAAATAAACTTCCCGTTTCTCTATATGGGCTTCAGAATAACGAAATTGTTTATAAAGCTTGGACAGCACCTATAGACAGTGTTTCGTCAATTACGATTCCTGCTGATAACATTGAAAAGTTAGCTTTAAATTATGAAGGCGACATTCCTGAATACAATCGTAGAAATAACTTTAAGAACCTTAATGGAATTTTAAACAAGCCCCTTCAATTTCGGTTATTCCAAGATGTAGAAGACCCCAATTATACACAGTTTTTCTTTATGCCTATTTTTGAGTACAATCTTTACGATGGCATTTCAACCGGACTTAGACTATACAACAAAACGGTACTTCCTAAAGCAGTACATTACAGTTTAGAGCCGCAGTTTGGGTTTCGGTCTAAAACCTTGGTGGGTAGCGCATCTATAAGTTACACCCAACAAATGAATCAAGAAAAACTCTATGCCATGCGCTATGGTTTTTCTGGAAATTACTACTCGTATAATCGAGGACTTTTTTACAAAAGATTTACGCCCTACATCACTTTTTCGTTTAGAAATAATGATTTACGCGATAATGAAAAGCAGTTTATAAACTTGCGAAACGTTAATGTATATAGAGACAACGACCCTAATAATCCAGACCAAGAGCCAAACTACAGTGTTTACAATATGCAATATGTGTATTCAAACCCAAACCTTATCAACTATTTTAGAGGTGTTGTAGATTATGAAATTTCTTCAAAATTTAGCAAGCTGTCTGTAGATCTTGAATATAGAAAGCTGTTTTTAAGCAATAGACAGCTTAACCTGCGGTTTTTTGCCGGAATTTTTCTCTTTAATGACACTCGGGAAGATGAAGATTTTTTCAGTTTTGCCCTCGACCGTCCAAACGATTATCTATTTGATCATAATTATTACGGAAGAAGTGAAGATTCAGGGCTTTTTAGCCAGCAGTTGATTATTGCTGAAGGCGGATTTAAATCGCAATTAGAGCCTGCTTATGCAAATAGCTGGATAACTACGGTAAATGCCAGCACTAATATCTGGAAATGGATCTATGCCTATGGTGATGCCGGACTTGTACATAATAAGGCACGCGGAACCTCTGCCGTGTTTGACACCGGTATCCGCTTAAACCTAGTTGCAGATTATTTTGAGCTCTACTTTCCTATCTACTCAAGTTTAGGTTTTGAGCCTAGCCTTCCGCATTACGATGAAAAAGTTCGGTTTATCGTAACCTTAAGCCCGAAAACCTTATTAAGCCTTTTTACCAGAAGATGGTATTGATTAAAGTTAAATAAGCGTTTCTTAAAAAGTGATTTCTTGCTTTATTTCCAGTAATTATTAGCCGCAGCAATAGTGGCAAATTCTGTTGCTACCACTTGCCCTACTGCAATTAGCATTGCCGCATCTTCAGAATAAACGGGGCGTAATTTTTCGCGAACGGCTGCATCTGGCTGAGTAGCCTTAATAATCAACCGCGACATTTTTACTGCTAATTGACGGCCTTCTTCAGGGGTTTTAGTGATAAGGGAGTTTCCGGGTATAAGTTGAACTTGTTCTGACATATTTTCTGTTTTTTTTAATAGTTACAATTAGTAGTGTCCGATTAAAATAATAAAAAAACCACTTGCTTCAACAATAGTAAGCTTTTAGAATATCATTAAAATATAACACCTTGCTATTGAGATTCCAATAAAGGATAAACATTTTAAAAATATGTATAACGAAATTAACCAAATTATCAGGCTCTTACAATTCTAGTCGTATGTCGTTAGTCATTATAGCGAAGCGGTCGTACATCTTTGTCGGACACTAATGAGTTACAATCTATAAATTTACGAAAAATAGCCTATTCAAAACACGCTTCAAGTCTTAGCGCCTGCAAAATAGACTTAGTCTAAATTTCTTCAGAAAAATAATCGGAAGTTATAATTTGGATTCCTAAATGAGCCATTTCTTTCTTTTGTGCCTCAAAAGCCTCACCATCTAATGCTTGTGATGCGTCTTCAATAAAAAAGCAAGCGAAGCCTTCTTTAAAAGCATCCATGGCCGAATAATAAACACAGATATCTGCAGCTAGCCCACAAAAAAACACTTGCGATGCACCTTTTTCCTTTAAATAGCCTGTTAAGCCCGTAGCTTTTAAATGTCCATTGTCATAAAATGCACTATAACTATCTATATTACAATCTGTCCCCTTCCTAAAAATGGTTTCCCATGAATGGGTGTTTAAGTTGGTATGAAACTCAGCTCCTTCTGTTTCTTGTACGCAATGGTCTGGCCATAAAGTTTGCTTTTGACCTTGGACTTCAATCTCATCAAAAGTAGATTTTCCATCGTGATTAGAGGCAAAGCTCACATGGTTTTGCGGATGCCAGTCTTGGGAGGCTACAACCAGATCAAATTTATCCTGTATGCGATTAATCACCGGCACAATTTTATCGCCATTTGGCACTGCTAGTGTGCCTCCAGGCATAAAATCGTTTTGAACATCTATAACAACTAGTGTTTTCATAATTTAAGATTTGTGTGCAGCAATTAAACTGTCGCGCTGCGATTTAAGCTTTTCACTGAGCCCAATTTTATAAATATGTGGATTTTGGAAACGCTTATATTCCCCGGGCAATAGTTTAAGTTGCGATTTGGTGTAGGCAGCTATTTCAGCAATACTCCGCTTTGGGGTGGTTCGCTTTCCATTTTCCATAACCGTTTTTAGCAAAGGTTCCTGGGTAAAATTGTGTAGATCTAGGCTTTTATTAGAATCGTAAGCATGAAACATACGGCTAATTTTTTCTTCGGAAGCCAATCCTATGGCATCAGCGCCATAAAACATTCCATTTTCATCAAAAACCCGATAAACTTGCTTTTTAGAAGGCAGGGAAACCTTGATAATATTTTCTGAAAGTTTAATTCGCGGCTCGCCATTGTATTCTGAAAGCTTATAAACGCCATCTATGGCTGCATCCGGTTTTCCAGTTACCAGGTTCGTACCCACGCCATAAACATCTATCGGCGCACTTTGCTCGTTCAAACTTTTGATAACATATTCATCCAATTGATTGGAAGCCACAATTTTAACATAATCCAAGCCTGCATCGTCCAGTATTTTTCGAGATTTTTTAGCCAGATACGCCAAATCTCCACTATCTAATCGAATTCCGAAAAGCTTATCGCCGCGCTCCTCCATTTCCTTTGCCACTTTAATAGCATTGGGAATACCACTTTTAAGCGTATTATAAGTATCTACTAACAGCACGCAATTTATTGGTCTATATTGAGCAAAATCGCGAAAGGCCTGAAGTTCGTCTCCATAACTCTGAATAAAAGAATGCGCCATGGTTCCCGAGCACGGAATATCAAAGTCTTCGGCTGCCTTAACATTGCTCGTACTGTTAAAACCACCAATGGCAGCGGCGCGCGTAGCAAAATACCCTCCAGTGGCATGGGCTCGGCGCAGCCCCATATCTAGCAAAAATTTATCGCCTGCACTGTGGCGCACCCGGTTTGCCTTTGTAGCAATTAAAGTTTGAAAGTTAAGAATATTCAACAAAAGCGTCTCCACAATCTGTACTTCCAAAATGGAGCCTTCTACTTGTAAAATAGGACGATTCGGAAAAACAATATCTCCTTCCATAACTGAAGTAATTGTTCCGTGAAACTCAAATTTCCGAAGATAATCTAAGAAGTCACTTTCAAACCCGTGACTTTTTAAATATGCAACGTCGGCATCTGTAAATTTTAAATCTTCAATAATATCCAGCACATTGTCCAGCCCCGCAAAGATGGTGTAGCCACCTTTAAAAGGATTGGTTCTAAAGTAATAATCAAAGACCGCGCTACCTTTTGGTTTGGTTTTAAAGTAAACCTGAGCCATTGTTAATTGGTACAAATCGGTGTATGAGGCAGATATATTTTGCATAAAATAAAGGGCTAAAGTTTATAATCAATAAGAGTTTGTAAAAACTTGTTGTGCATGGCATCGGTATAGTCTAAATGGGTAACAATGCGCAGTTTTCCTTGCCCCATAGTACTAATTTTAATGTCTTGTTTTTGTAAATCGCTTAGGAATTTTTCTTCTGAAACATCTTCCGAAAGGTAAAAGATAACAATATTGGTCTCGGTTGGCTCCACCATTTTCACGTAAGACTGTTTTGCTAAGGTTGAAGCAATTTCCGCAGCTTTTTTGTGGTCTTCGGCCAATCGTTCTAAATGATGATCTAAGGCATATACTCCCGCAGCAGCCATAAAGCCAATTTGCCGCATTCCGCCGCCCAACACTTTACGAACTCGCATTGCTTTTTCCATAATTTTTTGGTTGCCAATCAAAACACTGCCCATTGGCGTACCCAAGCCTTTGCTTAAACATACCGAAATTGTATCAAAAATTTTACCGTAGTCCTTTGGGTCTTCATTATTGGCCACAAGTGCATTCCAAATCCGTGCACCGTCCAAATGAAGGCCCAAGTCGTGGGTGTCGCAAACCTTACGAATCTTCTTAATTTCAGAAAAATCATAGCAAGCGCCGCCTCCTTTATTGGTTGTGTTTTCAAGACAAACCAAGCGCGTTAGGGGGCTGTGGTAAAAATCGGGGGGATTAATGCTTTCTTCCACTTGTTTAGCGGTAATCATTCCTCTATTTCCGTCAACCAAGCTACAGGAAACCCCGCTGTTAAAAGAAACTCCGCCTCCTTCATAGTTATAAACATGCGCCCATTTATCGGCAATAAGCTGTTCCCCCGGCTGCGTATGCAGTTTTATCGCGGCTTGGTTTGCCATGCTTCCCGATGGAAAAAACAGCGCAGTGTCCATACCAAACATAGCGGCAAGTTTCGCTTCCAATTTATTTGTGGTTGTATCTTCTTTGTAAACATCATCCCCTACTTCAGCATTCACAATTGCTTGCATCATTTCTTGCGTAGGCCGCGTTACCGTATCACTTCTTAAATCAATATTCATTTCTATCCTTAATTTTCGCGAATAAACCGGCCTCTGTTTTCAAAATTATCTATAAACTTCGTAATATCTTTATCAAGCGAAGTCAATTCAAGACCCTTGTTATAGCCGGCATTTTCGTTTTTATATTTTGAACTTGTGTTCAGATCCAGTTCGGTAAAGCTTTTTTCAAAAGATTTCCCGTTCAAACTAAAATAGTATTCCTTCGTGCAAGATTTAACTGCCATGTTAGCAAATTCATCTTGTTCAGACTTTTCATTTTTATAGGGCTTAACCTCCTGTGAATAAAGCTCGTCACTATTCGATTTTAAAAACTTCAGTATTTTTTGGCCGTTGATAGTAATTGGCTTAAAGCTTCCGCAGTTATCAAACTTCTGGACCTTAATAACATCGCCTTCTTCTTGCCAAAAAACATACACCGAATAATAAGTAGCTTTTGAAGTGCAAAAACTTCCATCGGGCATAGTAAACATTTGTACGTTGCCTTCGCAGTAATCCTTTCGAGAAAAAAACATAGCATTTCCCTGTAGTTTTAGACCCGCTATTTTTTGGGCAACAAGATCCGTTACATAAGCTTCATCGTTTTGAGCTACAAGTATTTGTGAAGTAATTAATATAAGAACTAAAAGTAATTTTTTCATAAAGACGAATTTTTTCGCTTTGGAACCGTTTTAAAAACTATAAAATTAGCTGAAATTTATCTTTTGGCTCACGAAGTTAATAGTATTTTTGCTCAGAAACTATTCTGAAACAACGGTTTTAAAATAGTAAACTTTAACTTCCAAATAAAATTTGGCATTAATATGACTTCAACAGACCAAATAAAAGACCTTAAGGTGCGGTTAGATGCTTTAAGGCGCTATCTTTGACATTGCCGGAAAGCGCATAGAGATTACCAACGACGAAGAAAAAACATTCGACCCCAATTTTTGGAACAATTCCCGAGAAGCCGAGGCTTTTATGAAGGTTTTACGAAATAAAAAGAAATGGGTAGAAGATTATGAACGCGCACAGACCCTAACCGAGGAAGCCGAAATCTTACTTGAGTTTCAAAAGGATGGCGAAGGCACTCCAGAACAGGTAAACGCAGCCTTTGGTAAAGCCGAAGATGCCGTAGAGTCATTGGAGTTTAAAAATATGTTGGGCGAAGAAGGTGACGATATGAGCGCAGTTCTGCAGATTACAGCAGGCGCTGGGGGAACGGAAAGCTGCGACTGGGCCCAGATGCTGATGCGAATGTACCTTATGTGGGCAGAAAAGCACGGGTTTAAAGTAAAAGAACTCAACTTTCAATCTGGAGATGTTGCCGGTATAAAAACCGTTACCTTAGAGATTGATGGCGAATATGCTTTTGGCTGGTTAAAAAGTGAAAATGGCGTGCATAGATTGGTGCGTATTTCACCATTTGACAGTAATGCCAAGCGCCACACCAGCTTTGTGAGCGTTTATGTGTACCCCTTGGTAGATGACAGCATTGAGATTGAAATTAACCCAGCCGACATTTCATGGGACTTTGCACGAAGCGGCGGGGCTGGAGGCCAAAACGTGAATAAAGTTGAAACCAAGGCAATTCTTACCCACGAGCCTAGTGGAATTGTTATTCATAATAGCGAAACGCGAAGCCAGTTGGAAAACCGGGAAAAGGCCATGCAGATGTTAAAATCCCAGTTATACGAAATTGAGCTGCGGAAACGACTCGCCCAACGTGCCGAAATTGAAGACAACAAAATGGCTATTGAATGGGGCTCACAAATACGCAATTACGTGCTACACCCTTATCATCTTGTGAAAGACGTACGTACCAATCATGAAACCGGAAATACCGATGCCGTTTTAGACGGTGATATAGACGCGTTTTTAAAAGCCTATTTGATGATGACCGGACAGAAGGAAGAAAGTGACGAATTGTAAAAATTAAATTGTATTTTATAATAAAAAAGTGATGAGAAAAATTTTAGTTATAGTATTGGCTTTAGCCACGGGTATTAGTTGCTCAAGTGACGATGAAGTAATAGACAACGTAGGAGGCGCGCCAAATGCCATTGATGATGCCGTTTCTACCGAGATGGATTTTCCGGTGGTCATTGATGTTTTGTCAAACGATGCCGCAGGAGATAATCCGCTAGATCAAACTTCGGTGCGCATAGAAAAGGAAGCTACCAACGGTACCACCAGTATAAATTCTGACAATGGCGAGATAACGTACCTTCCTGACGCTCAGTTTTCGGGCACCGATACATTTAGATATAAGGTATGCGATACTGGCGACCCCCAACGCTGCGATACGGCAACAGTAACCGTAACCGTCACAGATTTTGGAGGCGGTGGCGATTTATAATAAAAATGAACTCCTTTGAACTTCTAAATCTAGGCAGATATGTTTCTTTTTAAATAAAGCCTTCATTTCATTTGGGTTATATTCAAGCTTATCAAAATTAAATCGCTCCGGAGCTGCTGGTGATTTCAATTATTGATCTACTGCGGAATACTCCGAAGGAATTTACCCATAATAACCAAACACAAACCTTATGTAGTGTTGAGGTGCAATTACCTGTTTAAATTGTTATAAACCGTCAGCAACTCAATATGACCACAATCTTGGGTTTGTAAAATCAACAACTTGATGCCCTTCAATTTGGCATGGTTTAAAGTTGTTAACTACCTTTCAAAACCCCCGCCAAATCCTTATATTTGCATTTCTTAAAAATTTAATTTTTCATTCCTAAAATATATTCTTCATGACAAAGACTTCCAAAATTATATACACTAAAACAGATGAGTCGCCAGCTTTGGCAACCCATTCTTTTTTACCTATTGTAAAGGCTTTTACCGCCCCTGCCGATATTAAGCTTGAAAGTCGCGATATTTCATTGGCTGCACGGATTTTGGCAGTTTTTCCAGAAGCCCTTTCCGAAGAACAGCGCGTAAATGACGATTTAAAGGAACTGGGTGAATTAGCTAAGAAACCCGAAGCAAACATCATCAAACTACCTAACATCAGTGCTTCCGTACCGCAATTAAACGAAGCCATTGAAGAGCTTCAAAAGAAAGGTTTTCCAATTCCAGACTATCCGGTTGAGCCTGAAAACGACAAGGAGAAGGAAATTAAAACAAAATACGATAAGGTTAAAGGTAGTGCGGTAAACCCAGTGCTTCGTGAAGGTAACAGTGACCGCCGTGCTCCAAAAGCCGTAAAAAATTACGCAAAAAAGAACCCACACCGAATGGGTGAATGGAGCAGTGATAGCAAAAGCCATGTTTCTACAATGGACCACGGCGACTTCTTTCACAACGAAAAGTCGCTAAGCCTTGCTGCTGACGATTCCTTAAACATCGTTTTGGTAAAGAAAGATGGTAGCAAAACAAATCTTAAAGAAAATCTTAAGGTTTTAAAGGGAGAAATTATTGATGCTACAGTACTGAGCAAAAAAGCCTTGGTTTCATTCCTTGAAGAACAAGTAAAAGATGCAGCTGATAAAAAAGTACTCTTTTCGGTTCACCTAAAGGCTACTATGATGAAGGTGAGCGACCCTATTATATTTGGGTATGCCGTAAAAGTATATTTTGAAGAGCTGTTTGAAAAATATGCAGACACTTTTGAAGAACTTGGAGTAGATGCCAATAACGGTTTAGGCGATCTAGAAAACAAGCTTTCAGACTTATCTGCCGAAAAAAGAAACGAAATTCTTTCAGACATTCAGGCAATTATCGATAAAAACCCAGACCTCGCTATGGTAAATAGCGACAAGGGGATTACAAACCTTCACGTGCCTAGTGACGTTATTATTGACGCCTCTATGCCAGCAATGATCCGTAATTCTGGCCAAATGTGGGGGCCAGATGGAAAAAGCCACGATACAAAAGCGGTTATTCCAGATAGTAGCTATGCCGGGGTTTACGAACAAACAATTGCGTTTTGTAAAAAACACGGCGCCTTTGATCCTACAACTATGGGTACCGTGCCAAACGTTGGTCTAATGGCCCAAAAAGCTGAAGAATACGGTAGCCATGATAAAACCTTTGAGATTTCGGCAGATGGAAAGGTAGAAGTTTTAGATGCTTCAGGAAAAGTAGTTCTTGAACACGATGTTGAAAAAGGTGATATTTGGAGAATGTGCCAAGTAAAAGACCTACCTATTCAAGATTGGGTAAAGCTTGCCGTTGAAAGAGCGCGTGCAACAGGAGTTCCAGCCGTATTTTGGTTAGATGAAAACCGTGCCCACGATGCCGAATTAATCAAGAAAGTAAATCAGTACCTACCCGAGCACGACACAAAAGGGCTAGACATTAAAATTCTTTCTCCTGAAAAAGCGACTGAATATACTTTAGAGCGCGTAAAGGCAGGAAAAGATACTATTTCGGTAACCGGGAATGTGTTGCGCGATTACCTAACAGACCTCTTCCCTATTTTGGAATTGGGCACGAGTGCAAAAATGCTCTCTATCGTTCCTTTGATGAAAGGCGGTGGCCTGTTTGAAACCGGAGCCGGTGGTTCCGCTCCAAAACACGTTGAACAGTTTATTGAAGAAAACCATTTACGTTGGGATTCCTTGGGCGAATTTTTGGCCTTGGCTGTTTCCTTAGAACACTTGGGTACAAAATACAATAATCCAAAAGCAATTGTTCTGGCAGATGCGCTAGACATTGCAACCGAAAAATACCTTGACAACAGTAAATCGCCATCGCGCCACACCAAAGAAATTGACAACCGTGGTAGTCATTTTTACTTGGCTATGTATTGGGCAATGGCACTCGCTGAACAAGATACAGACCAGGAGCTTAAAAAGGCCTTTACTCCAATTGCTGAAAAGCTAACTGAGAATGAAGACCAGATTAACAAAGAGCTGATTGATGCCCAAGGCCATAAAATGGATATTGGTGGATATTACGAACCTACCGAAAAACTGGTTTCTGAGGCAATGCGCCCTAGTAACACCTTAAACGGTATTCTCGCAAACCTATCGGCAGAGGCTGAATTAAACTAAGTATTATAACCTTAAAAAAACCTTCAGTATGTGCTGGAGGTTTTTTTTATCCTAAAAACTCGCCTTTGAAGAACATTCTTCTTTTTTTACTCCTTTTAGCCAGTGTTTCGGTTTTTTCGCAAGAAAAGTTTACCCTTAGCGGAACCATTTCTGAAGCAGATACGGGAGAAACTCTTTTTGGGGTAAACGTAATTATCCCGGCCTTGGAAACAGGTACGGTTACCAATCAATATGGGTATTATTCAATCACACTTCCAAAGGGTGATTATGAAGTGTATTACAGCAGTATTGGTTTTGCAACCCAAAACGTACAGGTTTCACTTTCCGAAGATACAAAGCAAAATCTAGCCTTAACTACAGATACCGAAAGCTTAGACGAGGTGGTTCTAAAAGCAGATGGCGAGAAACTCAATATCAGGAGTTCGCAGATGAGCGTCAATACACTCTCTGCAAGCACCATAAAAAAAATACCCGTAGTTTTAGGCGAAGCAGATGTTATTAAGTCCATCACGCTTTTGCCGGGTGTTACCAGCGCGGGCGAAGGTGCAAGTGGATTTAACGTACGTGGCGGAGCGGCAGATCAAAATTTAATTTTATTAGATGAAGCTACGCTCTATAATTCCTCACATTTATTTGGCTTCTTTTCGGTTTTTAACCCAGATGCCATCAAAGACCTAACGCTTTATAAAGGTGGAATACCAGCGCGCTATGGCGGCCGTATTTCCTCTGTGTTAGATATTTATCAAAAAGATGGAAATAAAAGAGAATATCACGCCAGCGGCGGCATTGGTTTAGTGGCGAGCCGTTTACTGTTAGAAGGCCCTATTCAGAAAGACAAAGCATCGTTTTTAATTGGCGGAAGAAGCAGTTATGCACATTTATTTCTGCCCCTTTTTGACAATGACAACATTGCTTACTTTTACGATCTAAACACCAAGCTCAGTTATAACATCAATGCCAATAATAGGCTGTACCTCTCGGGTTATTTTGGAAGAGACGTTTTTGAAATCTCTGATACTTTTGCAAATAACTTCGGAAATACAACCCTCAACCTACGATGGAATCACCTGTTTACCGATAGGCTATTCTCAAACCTTTCCTTAATCTACTCCGACTATTATTACGGTTTAGAACTGAAATTTGTAGAATTTGATTTTGATAGTGGCATTCGCAACTTCAATTTAAAATACGATTTTACGCATTACATTGCAGACAATATTGACTTGCGCTACGGAATAAACAGCATCTATTACAAATTTAATCCCGGCAGCGTAACCCCAACAACGGAAGAGTCTGGTGTTAATCCTTTTAAACTAACCGATAAATACGCTTGGGAAAATGCGGCCTATTTAGATGCCGAAATAGAGGTTTCAGATAAAATATCAATTCAGGCGGGGCTTCGGCTATCCACTTTTAACCGGTTGGGGCAAGACGAATTATTTGCATACCAAAATGATAACCCCATTCTTTACGATCCCAATTTAGATATTTACAAAAAGGCAAAGCCTATAGACACGCTTTCCTTTGATAGAAGTGAAACCATTTCATCTTTTGCCAATTTGGAGCCTCGATTTGCGGTTTCCTATTTACTAAATGACGATGCTTCAATAAAGGCCAGCTACAACCGAATGGCGCAATACGTGCATTTAATTAGCAATACCACCTCTCCCACTCCTTTCGATATTTATGCCCCAAGTGGAAAGTATATTGATCCACAATTGGCAGATCAAGTAGCACTGGGATATTTTAGAAACTTCCCCAATTACTCTTTGGAAGTGGAGACGTTTTATAAAAAGGTAAAAAACAGACTGGATTATGTTGACGATGCCGATTTAATAGCCAACAATGCCGTGGAGCAGATTCTACTAAAAGGCGAAGCACGTGCCTACGGGCTGGAAGTGCTCTTTAGAAAAAACACCGGGAAACTACAAGGCTGGATTGCTTATACCCTATCTAAAAGTGAACAGCGCACCCCTGGAAGAACCGAGCTGGAAACAGGAATCAACAATGGCGCCTGGTACAATTCTCCTTGGGATAAAACGCATGATATTTCGGTAACTGGGCAATACGAACTTTCACAAAAATGGTCGTTTGGTGCCAATTTTATCTTTCAAACGGGGCAGCCAACCACCTACCCCATCGGGCAATATAGATACAATGGTTTAGTAGTTCCCGTTTATGAAGCCCGTAACAGCAGCCGTTTGTCGGCGTTTCATCGTCTAGACCTTTCCGCTACTTGGACTCCCAAACCCGAAAGTAAAAAACGCTGGCAAGGAGAATGGGTTTTTAGTATTTACAACGCCTATAACCGCAAAAATGCTGCTTCTATTTCGTTTCGGGAAAATACAGACATTCGTCAAAATGAAGCGGTACGCCTTTCTATATTCGGAATAATTCCGTCGGTAACCTACAACTTTAAATTTTAAGCTATGAAAAAGTTATTTCTATTGATTTTCTGCCTTGGAATTCTAGGTTCATGTCAAGATGTAATTGATGTTGACCTAAACGAAGCCCCGCCAAAACTTGTTGTGGAAGCCAACATGAATATTTGGGAAGACGGAGCTTCAGTTGCTTCGGTTCGGCTAACAACTACGGCGGCTTTTTTTGACAATAATGTTCCCGATGTAACCGATGCGCTAGTCAGCCTAAAAGCTGAAAATGGCACGGTATATTCGTTCACTTATACCGAAAACGGTTTTTATGTAAGTGATTTTTCGCCACAACCCAACACAGATTATACGCTAACGATAAATTATAAGGAGGAGCGTTATACCGCAACAGAGCAGTTATATTCCGTTGTTCCGTTAGATTTTGTACAACAGCGTAACGATGGCGGATTTTCTGGGGAAGACATTGAGTTAAAAGCATTTTTTAACGACCCAGCAGGGGAAGACAATTTTTATTTTTTTGAAGGACTTTCAACTAGAGGCGATGTTCTGGACGTTTACAGCGATGAATTTTTTGATGGAAACAGAATTTTCGGCTATTACTTGGTAGAAGATTTAGCACCGGGTGATGAAATTGAATTTAATTTATACGGCATCAACGAGGCCTATCACAACTTTATGTTTGTACTTTTACAACAAACTGGAGGCCAAGGTGGCGGTCCATTTGAAACCCAACCCGCAACGGTACGCGGTAATATTATAAACGAAACAGATCCTGATAATTTTCCGCTGGGTTACTTTAGAATTTCAGAAGTATCAACACTTAGATATACAGTTGAGTAATGCTGAAGTATTATCTTTTGTTTTAGCACAGGAACCGACAAAAGTGGCTACGGACTTTTTTTATAAATTTACACCATGACATTTCATAAAACCACCGAATCTGAATCAAAATACAACCATCTGGAGAAGATGCCTGTTTCAGAATTGCTTGAAAACATCAATAAGGAAGATAAGACCGTTGCCTATTCGGTGGAAAAATCGCTTCCGCAGATTGAAAACCTCACCTTAAAAGTAGTAGAAGTATTAAAAGCCGGGGGAAGGCTGTTTTACATAGGCGCTGGCACAAGCGGCCGGCTAGGAATTGTTGACGCCAGTGAATGTCCACCAACATTCGGGGTAGCTCATGATCTAGTCATCGCCTTAATCGCTGGTGGAGATGGCGCCATTAGAACCGCCGTAGAATTTGCAGAAGATTCCGAAGAACAAGGCGTTAAAGATCTGCAAAAAGAAGGTATCACAAAAAACGATATTGTAATCGGGATTGCTGCCTCGGGTACAACGCCCTATGTTATTGGCGCCTTAAAATATTGCAATGGCAACAATATTCCAACGGGTTGTATTACTTGTAATGCGGGAAGTCCTTTGGCTACAACCGCAATACTGCCAATTGTTGTAACCGTAGGACCCGAATTTGTAACTGGTAGCTCACGAATGAAAGCCGGCACCGCTCAAAAATTAGTTCTTAATATGATTTCAACTGCTGCAATGATCCAGTTGGGAAGAGTAAAAGGAAACAAAATGGTTGATATGCAGCTCAGCAATAACAAGCTCGTTGACCGCGGTGTGCGAATGATAATGACTGAGTTGAATATTTCGGAAGATGAAGCACAGACGCTTTTAGCAAAACATAAAACCGTCCGCAACGTTATAACTCATAATTCATAACTCATAACTCATAACTTAATAAAATGGGGAAAGGCCACACAGATCTCGACTTACTAAAAACAGGAATAAAGTTCTTAGCTTTTGCGGTGCCATTACTTTTTTTAGGTCCGTACTTACTTACGCTCTCCTTTCTAAACAAGGAGACTTTTATGTTTTATGTGTTTCTCCCTTTCGGCATACTAGCCGGAGCTGGAGCCATCTTTCTTTGTTTTAAAGGAATAAATACAATTATCAAAGCAATTTTTAATTAGATGTATTTTTTTGGACACAGTCCAGAGCCAGCGCAAAATTAATACGATAGTAATTAAGCAGAAAAGTAAGGTTCGCACTTAAATAAACAAGTTTACGCTATCATTTAAAAAACAAACCGCTCTTAAAAACGGCTTGTCTAAAGTTGGTTTAATGAGGGTTATGGGGTTGTGCACTTGTTTGCCATGGGAGGAATTGTTAGCGGTGTTGACCACAGGCTATCTCATCGTGACTTTATAGGTCAATGGAACTTTGCATAAGTTCGTTAACTGTCCATTTAATATTAATAATTTTCCGTTGTCAGTTTCATCATCATAATCGTAAAGTCTATAAATATAATAGTTCTCCTTTTCTACCAAACTTCTTTCCAATTCATTTCTTGTAATATAAAAAGTTGAGTTTACTGCACCTTTTGTTGTCTTTACTTCGATGTATTTCTTATTGCCATTTTCGTCAAATGACAAGATATCAAAACCAGCTCCGTCGCCAAGATTCTTGGCTGTATGTTCAACTTTACTTGCCAAACTTGGTTTTCCAGAATTTCTTAATTTTTCCTTTTCATAATGTACAACCCAAATCTCTCCTAAATCGCCAATTCTTTTGTTTTCAATATTATTTTGAACATGATTTATTGTTCTTGGTTTAAAATCTATGCCAGTTTCAATAACTTCAATGCCAGTAGTCGAAGATTGACTCAACTCTAAAGTTCCGTTTGACTTCTCTTTACTTGTAATTTCTTTTATTTCTAAATGACGAACAACTGCATAAACGAAATCTTGGGTTAGAATTTTTAAATTCTTATCATAATAGCAGTCATCATCGATTCTCTCTTTGTGCAATTTAATTAGTTCTTGGTCATTTTCAAGTTCGTGCTTTATTAATTCGCAGAGGCTTTGAAATTGAACAATATTCTCATAACTACCTTTTTTTGGTTCATAATGATAATTTATGATCTCCGCGAACGATTTAAACATCCCGTATTTATAAAAGAAATATCTTTCTGGAAATCTTAAAGTTAAATATACAACGACCGCTCGTTGACCTTGATAATCATTTTTACCGTCAAAATTATTCTCGTTTAGTGTTTTAAAGTCCGCTCTAAAAGTTTTAACTCTCTCGGTTAAATCAATTTCTTCATTGAATAAATTTTTGAACATTCCACGTACTACTTCTGGCGATTGCTCCGCATTTTCACAAACCATTCGGTAAGGAAAAGTATTGTAACTATCTAAAAGATTTGCAGTTTTGCTCAATGAAATCTCAAGCATTTTTGCAAAATCAGGCGAATCAATATTCCAATTAGCCTGGAATTGTTTGACCGCTTTCCACTTATAAAGTTCTTGTGAATTTATTCGGTCAAATTCGTCTTTGTATTCCTGAATGTAGGATTTAACTATTAGTTTGTTCATTACTTAATTCTTATTTAGCTTCTGGGTAATTGTATCGGCTATGCGTAGTGCGGGATTGAAAGCACATAACTTTCAAACCCGCACGTAGCCAATTCGTTTATTCAATATTTCAAATTTTCCATCAATCGTCATAGACGAATTGGCGGTGTTGCAACAACGAACCGCAGTACAAAAAACTGCTGAAACCCGCATTACATATGACACTTTGTTAACGGCTGGGTTTTATTGATTTTCTTTTTGTAATCTTTTCGCTTCTGCAATGTCAATTTTTGCTTTATGTCCATATTTTTCCAGTAAATACAGAAGATTTGCACCATTCATTAATGTCATTGGTTTATCCTTTGCAAATTCGTAAGCATCCGGACCATAGTCTGCTGTCGTAACCAAAATGCCTTTCGTTGCACCTTCGTTCATTACTGTCCCGTACAAATCTCTGACAGCGGAAACACCAACGGTATTTGTATATCTTTTGGCTTGAATCACTATTTTTCCTCCTCGAATCGGGTCTGGGTCAAATGCGATAGCGTCAACACCTCCGTCACGACTAGCTCGTGTAACTTTTACCTCTCCACCGTTAGAACTAAATTCTTTTTCAAAGACTTCTCGGATTAGATGTTCAAAATCTTCCCAATCCATAGCCGCAATATTGGAACTATCGTCTAATGTATCTGCAAAATCGTACGAGGATACTAACCTTTTATCGTCTCTGTTAATTAGAACTATTGGTTTAATTGCAGTTATCCCGCTCAATTTACTACTACCAACTCCTTTAAGATTTTTAAAACAAGCTTTAGGCTCAATTTGAGATAAGTTAATATCATTGAACTCATCCTTTTTTGCTTGAATAGATACAATGCAATTGTTCTCCATTTTACCAGTAGCTTTGTTGACTGCTTTTACTCTACCATTAAAAACTATTAGCTCAATCGCATTTGCTTGGTCTGCCTCGAATAATTCATGCAATGTTCTTAAAGTGATATTATAGATTAAAGTATCATATTTTTTTGCAACTTGGGTTGCTGAAATATGATATTCTTTCACCTCTTTCTTAGTTGCAATATATTTTACCTCTTTAAGGGTTGGATATAGTTCTGGTGCGGGCAAAACATATTCAACAAGCAATAATTTACTTTGCTTATTATAATCCAATTCAAAGTCCTTAGACATAAAGTCCGGGTATTGAGAGTTGTTTAAGACTAGTTCACAATATTGAATTACAGATTCCGGGTGATGTTCAGAATATTGGGATTTCAATTTCTCAATCTCTAAATTGCTTCTCTGTTGTGCAGCATAAAAATCAATTTCACTTTGTTTCCAATCTTTCTCTAATTTTTCAAATTTTGTTCTGGTTCTTTTCTTCTTGTTTTCATAGGTTTTAAAAGAATTTTTATAACTCAATTCAATTTTGTTGTTTGCTTCCTCAACCTCAGTTTTTACTTTTTCCCAAATTGCGTTTTCAGTCTGAAACTGTTGGTTAGCTTGCTTCTTTTTTTTCTCAGCTAATGAATTAAAGAGTTTATCAATGATTGAAAGTTTAGGTTGAAAATCTTTAATTAATGGCTCTTTGGGTATTGTATTTGAGGGAGATTTTAAGGGGACTTTAATCTTTTCTAATTCATTTTCCAAATCGTTTATCGGGTTTGGAGTTTTGAACTTCTTTTTATCCATTAAAGTTTCCCAATCAATTGTATCATCAATATCAAGAGTATGCAGCAATACATTTTCAATTTGTTCTTGCTCTTGTTCTGCATCCGTAGTTCTTTCATTAGCAAGATTTAGGCTAGCTTCCTTTTCTTCTTGCAGTTTCTTTTTTTCTAAACTTTTTGCCCATTGAGTATCCCATTTATGAAATTGTTCTTCAACTTTCATGTCAAGGATATATGATTTTAGGTCTTTTATGACTCTAAAGGTTTTTAAGCCTAAATGTTGAATTTCGGCGATGTATCGTGTATCATAACTACGAGTGTATTCTTCATATTCATCAACTTCATGTAGTTCTTCAAAAGATTTTTTCATAGTTTAAATTTATGTTAGTGATTTCGTTCAACCTTGCCGTTAACGGTTAGTATATGGCTCGTTGCGTGTAGAAAAGCACTATCTTTTTCGTTTAAGCACCTAGCCAAATTTTTTAATTTTCTTTTTATCTTAATTTTCTAAAAAGCCAAATTTAAAAATTTGGCGACCTTGAAAAAATGCCTGAACCATTGGGTTTAGCACTTACTTGCCCTATTTTTTTTATGCATTGTTGTGCCTCGTTCTTTACCTCAGATGATTAGGTCTAAGATTAATTCTTTCAGTGTTTTAGTGTCGCTATTTATTGTGCCCTGCATATATCTTTCATAAACCTCTTTATTGTCAGGTGGATTCAAGTTTAAATCTATTTCTTTATCTAAAGCTAGCATTCTAATAAACTCTCTTTGTGCTCTACCATTTCCATCTCTAAAAGGATGTAAATAATTTATATTGTCTAAAATATGGGCTAGGTTTTCAGCAATTTTATCTTTATCGTCTCTATTTATCCTCTTAAAATCCGATATTAATCCATCAATAAAACGAAAAGC
>NZ_JAVMBW020000007.1:0-2500 GCF_031631895.2 Aequorivita marina | reverse complement strand
TTCGCAGCTTATCACGTCCTTCTTCGCCTCTGAGAGCCTAGGCATTCCCCATACGCTCTTATTTTGCTTATTGTACTTTTTTGCTCTTTAATGAGTTATTCAAAATTTTCGTACACCTATAAAAAGTGTACAAGTATTATTACTTTTCTCGTATTCTTTGTTTCCAATATGTCAATGAACGGTCTGGATCCTCGTGTCTCTCAGGCCCGGATAACGGGCAGCTAATGAAAAACAACGATTGTTGTCCGTGGTGGAGAATATCGGAGTCGAACCGATTAACTTCCCGAAGCTAGTTCGGGACGCTCTAGCCCCATAATATGGCTAAAACTCTGTTTCAATATGTAATGAACATTTCATCCTATTAAAGATGAGTTCCCTACTTCCGTAGGAAAAGTTGTGGAGAATATCGGTCCCGATAACTATCGGGACGAACCGATGGCCTAAACCATCTTCTTTCCACTCTTGGTGGAGAATATCGGAGTCGAACCGATGACCTCCTGCGTGCAAGGCAGGCGCTCTAGCCAGCTGAGCTAATTCCCCATTTCTTGAAATTCAGAATTGTGAATTCAGAATTACGAATAATGAAGTAATCTCGCTTCAACTTCTAAAATTTCCTTTCAATATGTGTTAATGAACTTTTTTCAACTCTAAACTCAGAAACTCTGAACTCATAACTTGAAATTGTAGTCTCAGGCAGACTCGAACTGCCGACCTCTACTCCCGATAACTATCGGGACAGTGTAGCGCTCAACAAATGAACTTACCTTCTCCTATCTTGTAGTCTCAGGCAGACTCGAACTGCCGACCTCTACATTATCAGTGTAGCGCTCTAACCAGCTGAGCTATGAGACTGTCTCATAGATATTAGATTTTAGACTTGAGATTTTAGACTCCAGCCACCATAATACTAGGTGCTTTTGGTCTCACATCTCATATCTGACATCTCATATATCTAATCTATATTATAAAATTGACAGCTAAACCAAGCAAGACTCCGTTGTTTTTCAATATAAGAGTGTCTCTTTGTTGAATTTCGGTCGTCTTTCTCTAGAAAGGAGGTGTTCCAGCCGCACCTTCCGGTACGGCTACCTTGTTACGACTTAGCCCCAGTTACCAGCTTCACCCTAGTCCGCTCCTTGCGGTGACGGGCTTCAGGTGCTTCCGGCTTCCATGGCTTGACGGGCGGTGTGTACAAGGCCCGGGAACGTATTCACCGGATCATGGCTGATATCCGATTACTAGCGATTCCAGCTTCACGGGGTCGAGTTGCAGACCCCGATCCGAACTGAGACAGGTTTTGTGGATTCGCTCCTGCTTGCGCAGTGGCTGCCCATTGTACCTGCCATTGTAGCACGTGTGTGGCCCAGGACGTAAGGGCCGTGATGATTTGACGTCATCCCCACCTTCCTCACGGTTTGCACCGGCAGTCTGGCTAGAGTTCCCGACATTACTCGCTGGCAACTAACCACAGGGGTTGCGCTCGTTATAGGACTTAACCTGACACCTCACGGCACGAGCTGACGACAACCATGCAGCACCTTGCAATCTGTCCGAAGAAAAGGGTGTTTCCACCCCTGTCAGACTGCATTTAAGCCCTGGTAAGGTTCCTCGCGTATCATCGAATTAAACCACATGCTCCACCGCTTGTGCGGGCCCCCGTCAATTCCTTTGAGTTTCATTCTTGCGAACGTACTCCCCAGGTGGGATACTTATCACTTTCGCTTGGCCACCCAGCACACCAATGTGCACCGGACAGCTAGTATCCATCGTTTACGGCGTGGACTACCAGGGTATCTAATCCTGTTCGCTCCCCACGCTTTCGTCCATCAGCGTCAATGCGTTGTTAGTGACCTGCCTTCGCAATCGGTATTCTATGTGATATCTATGCATTTCACCGCTACACCACATATTCTAGCCACTTCACAACCATTCAAGACAACCAGTATCAATGGCATTTCTACAGTTGAGCTGCAGACTTTCACCACTGACTTAGCTGCCCGCCTACGGACCCTTTAAACCCAATGATTCCGGATAACGCTTGGATCCTCCGTATTACCGCGGCTGCTGGCACGGAGTTAGCCGATCCTTATTCGCAGAGTACCGTCAAACCCCCACACGTGGGGGTGTTTCTTCCTCTGTAAAAGCAGTTTACAACCCATAGGGCCGTCTTCCTGCACGCGGCATGGCTGGATCAGGCTCTCGCCCATTGTCCAATATTCCTCACTGCTGCCTCCCGTAGGAGTCTGGTCCGTGTCTCAGTACCAGTGTGGGGGATCCCCCTCTCAGGGCCCCTACCCATCGTAGCCATGGTAAGCCGTTACCTTACCATCAAGCTAATGGGACGCATGGTCATCTTGTACCGATAAATCTTTAATTACAAAACAATGCCGTCTCGTAATACTATGGGGCATTAATCCAAGTTTCCCTGGGCTATTCCCCTGTACAAGGCAGATTCCATACGCGTTACTCACCCGTGCGCCGGTCTCAATAAAGGCAAGCC
>NZ_JAVMBW020000006.1:0-120680 GCF_031631895.2 Aequorivita marina | reverse complement strand
TAGGAACTCGCCTTTAAATCCATTGCTTTGATGATTATCTTTGCTGGCTCAAACAGCCTAAAATTTTACGGGAACTTCACTTCAAATTTTACGATAAATTTTCGATAGGCCAAAAAACAGGAATTCTGAATTACAGCCCCTAAGCTTCATATTATCTCTAAAGCCCCATTAAACAAAGGCTTTCAATGGTTTCCTTGTGAACGTTTAGGACGCTATTATTCTGAAACCTTTTCTTTTATTAAATATACATATACTGGAAAATGGTCGCTATAGCCGCCGGTATATCCATTGACGAAGCTTCGGAAAGGATATCCCTTATATTTCCCACGCGGTGTCTTTAAATAGTTCTTGTTGAAAATTCCGGCTTTGTAAAATTGGTAGGTTGTATAGTCCTTTTTATTAAATGCGGTTGATAGTATAATCTGGTCAAATAGATTCCAGGCATCGCGATACGCTAACGAGCCCATGCCTTTTTTATACATGTTCTCCATTGGATTGTACAATTGTTTCAGCTTTAGGCTCTCCTTTCTCCTTATTGTTTTTAGTTCTTTCTTGATGCTTGGGCTGGTAGGGTCGTCATTCATATCGCCCATAGTTATTATTTTTGCATATGGATTTTCGCTAAATAGGGAGTCGATTATCCGTCTGTTTAGTTTTGCCGCTTTAAGTCTTTTTGGTCTGCTTCGTTTTTCGCCGCCATAACGGGAAGGCCAATGGTTCACGATAAGGTGTATTTTCTCCCCGTCAAGCATACCGCTTACTACAAGTTGATCTCGTGTGTAAATTCGTTTTGACTTGTCATGATCCTGGTATATAAGGAGTTCATGCGCTTGGTAGTTGGTTGGGGTAAATAACTTTTTTTGATAGAGTAATGCTACGTCAATTCCGCGGCGGTCTGGGCTGTCAAAATGCACAATACCATAATCTTGCTTTACGAGTACAGGTTCATTTACAAGATCTTCAAGTACACGACGGTTTTCTACTTCGCAAACACCAATCAAGCCTGGGGGACTGCCCGTAACATCAAATCCGATATCTGCAATCACTTTGGCGGTGTTCTTCACTTTTGCTTCATAAATGGTTTTGGTCCAGCGGTCTTTTCCTTCAGGAGTACGATCATCATCAAAAGTAAGCGGATCATCTTCGTAATCAAATAGATTTTCAACATTATAAAACGCAACAGTAACTATTTTATACGACTGCCCATTCTGCCCATATATTGTAAATATGGAAAGGAGGAAAGCGCCTAAAATATGAAGAAGAGAATTCATGTTTGGTTTTGTAAATAAAGGTAAATGTAATGTATTTAGCTGAAAATTAGCTTAATAGGTTAAAATAATGTAGATTTACCAATAAATTAATAATAAAGTAATGTATAAAACCACAAAAACAAATGAAACGTGCTGTTGTTGTAATATATGTTATTTTGTTAGTTGGGTTTCCAGCCTATGCTCAAGATGCTATTATATCGGGCAAGGTATATGACAAGCATTCAATTGAACCATTACCAGATGTTGTCGTCAGCATCAAAAACAGTAATTTCACTTCCAGCACCGATGCTTATGGTGCCTTCTCCTTTTTTCAACAAGACTTACCACAGGGAGAACAGATTCTAAAAATTTCGAAGACGGGGTATATTAGCTTACAAATACCTGTTACTATTCAGAATGAGGCTCCAATTAACTTAAAGTCCATCCTGATGGAAGTAGATCTGCAAGAAGTTGAATCATTAATTGGAGTTATCAGTCTTTCCGATGAACAGCTAGACAACGATGAGGGCACGTCTAGTACCGTGGCAGGTTTGCTTCAGGCTTCTAAAGATGTGTTTCTTACTGCAGCCGCCTATGATTTTAGCACTACTTTTTTTAGACCAAGAGGCTATAATTCCGAAAATGGAAAAGTGCTTATCAACGGATTGGAAATGAACAAACTATACAACGGTAGGCCGCTATGGAGTAATTGGGGTGGACTTAACGATGCGCAGCGCAATCAGATGTTTACCATGGGGCTTTCGGCCAATGACTACAGTTTTGGGGATCTTGCCGGAACAACAAATATTATTATGCGTGCCTCTCAATATCGTGAAGGTGGTCGAGTTTCATACGCTTCTAGTAATAGAAGTTACCGCGGTAGGCTTGTTGGTTTTTATAATAGCGGGATGTCTTTAGGCGGTTGGGCGTATTCCGTATTGGTGGCAAGGCGTTATGGTAAAGAGGGGTATAAAGAAGGCAGTCTGTATGACGCCAATTCGTTTTTTGCTTCGGTAGAACGAAAGTTTAACGATACCCATAGTTTAAACCTTACTGCTTTTTATACGCCAAATCGGAGGGGGAAAGTTTCCCCTAACACGCAGGAAGTGTACGACCTTAAAAATACGCGCTATAATTCATACTGGGGGAAACAAGAAGGGGAAATTCGCAATTCAAGGATTAAGCAAGTACAAGAGCCAATAGTAATGCTTAATCATTTTTGGAATATTTCAAAAAATACAGAGCTCAACACCAATTTGGCGTATCAGTTTGGAAAGACTGGCAACAGCCGTTTAGGCTATGATAATGCCCCCAATCCAGATCCTAGCTATTACAAAAAACTGCCCAGTTACTTTTTGAGGAATTCCATTAATCCGAATTATGAGGGCGCGTACCAAGCCTATTCCACTTTTGTGAACGATGGGCAAATAGATTGGCATGCGCTTTATGAAACCAATATTTTATACGGCGGTACTTCGCGCTATTATTTATATGAAGACAGAAATGACGATACAAAAATTTCAGCAAACTCTATTTTACGGTCGCAGCTAAACGAAAATATTTTATTGAATACTTCATTTAATTATCGAAATTTAAAGTCTTCCAATTTCGCCTATATGATTGATTTGCTGGGCGGAAACGGTTATTTAGACATTGACTCTTTCAATGCCGGTGATGCTGCTCAAAACGATTTAAACAACCCCGATAGAGTGGTTGGGGAAGGTGATACCTTTAAATATCATTTTGATATTGATGCTACAGACTATAGTGGATTTGTACAAGCGCAGTTTTCTTACGCAACAACAGATTTCTATTTGGCGGGTAAGCTGGGAAAGACTTCCTATCAAAGAAATGGATTGTATAGAAATGGTTCGTATCCAGCAGATAATAATTCCTTCGGTAAAAGTGAAAAACTGGATTTTACAACCTACGGTGTAAAGGCTGGCGCTACTTATAAAATTTCCGGACGGCATATTCTAGATATTAATACCGCCTATTTTACAGATCCCCCAAGTCTGCGAAATTCTTTTTCAAATTCGCGCCAAAACAATGCCACTGTAATTGGCTTATCTGAAGAGAAATACATTAATATGGATGGAAGCTACATCTTCCGAACCCCAATAGTGAAGGCTAGATTAACCGGTTATTATACCTTAATGCAAGATGCTTCTGAGATTTCGTTTTATTATGCAGACGGAATTTCGGTTCCTGGGCGCTCGGCCTCAACGGCTTTTGTTCAAGAAGTGCTTACTGATATTGATAAAAAATACCTAGGCGCAGAATTAGGGGTTGAAGCTCAGGTAACGCCCGCCATAAAATTGAAAGCAGCGGCTGCTTACGGTGAAAACATCTATGACAATAACCCGAATTTGTACCTAACCTCTGATGATTTGGACGAACCTCAGTTCTATGGTAAATCATTTCTTAAAGATTATAATATTTCGGGTGGTCCGCAACAAGCATTTCAACTTGGGTTTGAATATCGCGATCCAGGTTTTTGGTGGTTTGGAACCACTGCAAACTATTTTTCTCATGCGTATGTGAGTATTTCACCCCTAACCCGAACAGAGAATTTTTATTTAGATACAGATGGTATGCCGTTTAATGATTACAACCCGCAATTGGCTAGAGAACTGCTAAAACAGGAACGTTTTGACGACTATCTATTGGTAAATGTTGTGGGTGGAAAGTCATGGAGAATCAAAGGCTATTACGTTGGTTTTTTTGCTACGGTCGGTAATATTTTGGACAAAAAGTATAAAACAGGCGGCTTTGAACAGGGGAGAAACGCTAATTATCGAACACTTTCAGAAGACGCTGCAAATGATACTCGCGTGTTTGGTTCAAAATACTGGTACGGTTACGGAACCACATATTATATAAACCTATACGTCCGATTTTAACTGAAGAAGAACTTTTAAAGCTATAGCTATGAAGCATATAAGTAACATAAAACTTACTGGCTTTTTATTTTTTATAGGAATCCTAATTGTTTCGTGTGTTCACGATGACGATTATGCTATTCCTGAAATAAATGTTGAGGAGCCAAATATTGACGTAAATACGAACCTGGTTGCAGTAAAGGATATTTATCGCGGCTATGAGCCTAAAATTATTGAAGCCGGAGATGGATCTAATAGGCCCTTGTACTTAGAGGCTTATGTAGTCTCTAATGACGAAACGGGTAATTTCTACAAATCTTTGGTTATTCAAGATGCTCCCCAGAACCCAACTGCTGGTGTGGCTCTTTCCACTGAGGCTACCAATCTTTATACTAAATATGAACCAGGCCGTAAAATTTATTTTAGGGTTGATGGACTTTATATAGGCGAATATGCTGGCCTCCCTACAATTGGGATACAAGATGGTGATGAAGTTGGACGTATCAATATTGAAGATTTTGAATCTCGAATTTTCCGTTCTACTGAAAAAGTAGAGATTGTTCCGAGCACGGTTGAGATATCTGAAGTTAACGACCCCGATACAAATCCTGAACTTTTAAATACCCTCATTAAACTGGAAAATGTTCAATTTCCTGATGGTTTGGCAGGAGTTGCACATTATGGAAACCCAAGCAATACCTATAGTGTAAATAGGCAGTTGGAAAACTGTGAAGCGGAAACCATAATGTTAAGAACAAGCGGATATTCTGATTATAAAGGTTTGTTACTTCCGGAAGGCAATGGTTCTTTAATTGCGGTATTGAGTAGGTTTAATAACGATATGCAGTTGTTTATACGTGATATTGATGATGTTGAAATGAATGGAGAACGCTGTAATCAAGGTGGGACGGGATCTATTCTTGAGTTGCCTTTTTTACAGGATTTTGAAGGTCATAATTCGGGTACTGACATTCCGGTTGATATTGAAGGCTGGACCAACGTTAATGTAAATGGTGGAGCTACGGTATATGAAGTGTTGGAATTTAATTTAAACAATTATGCGCAAGTAACGGCGCGAAGCTCTGGTGAAAACCCTTGCGAAGTTTGGATGGTTACTCCAGGGTTGATTTTGCCGGCTAATTCTGCTCCAATATTAACTTTTGATACCAATGATGGGTATTACAATGGCGATGGCTTAATGCTTAAATTAACTACAAACTTTACGGGTGATGTTACTACTACAGACTGGACTAGTTTGAATGCCATTATTTCAACAGGCCATACCGATGGATATGGACCCGAATTTACATTTTCAGGGCCGATTAATCTGTCGGCTTATGTTGGAGAAACAGTTCATATCGCCTTTCAATATTTAGGATCTTCTAGCGGTGGCACCAACACGACGTACCAAATAGATAATATTTCGGTTGTTGATAATCCTTGAGAACAACATTGAATTAAAAAAACCTTCGCAATAATCGATTTCTCGAATCTGCGAAGGTTTTCGGTTGGTTATTTAATTGAAACCGTTAAGAAGTTTATCTCTACTTCTTCACCACAATAAAGTCTGAACGTCTGTTTTTATGGTGCTGTTCTCTGGTGCAATTTGGAGCACAATCAATGGCTGGTCTGCTTTCGCCGAAACCTTCTCCACTAATTCTGTCTTTTGCAATTCCTTTAGACAGTACATACTGTACAGTACTTTTAGCACGTCTATTAGATAGATCCATGTTGTAAGCGTCAGAGCCACGGTTATCTGTATGACCTTCTACTTTGATTACCATATCTGGATTTTTCTCCATTAGTTGTACTAATTTATCTAATTCAAAAGCTGCTTGTGGCTTGATGTTGTGTTTGTCAAAGTCAAATAAGATAGGGTTTAATTTTACCATATCATCTTCAACAATTTCATCAATTGGACGAAGTGCTATACGTACGTTCACCTCACTCTCATCGGTTGAAGGAACGGTTTCCGAATTGCTTTCATAGCCGTCCATAAATGCTTGCACCACATGATTTTGGCTACCATCTATGGCTAACATGGTTTTTCCTTCTGTATCTGTATCTTGCGATTTTAGCTTATTCTCACGATCGTCGTATAAAGCTACACGGGCCCCTGATAACGGTTGATTGGTGTTTGCATCTACAACCAAAACATTAAGCTCCACAGCGTCTGTTTTTCCAATCAAGTAAATATCATCAGATCCTTTTCCGCCTAACCTGTCAGAAGAAACATAACCTATTTTAGTTTCTGGGTTGTAGATAAAGGCAAAATCATCTGCGCTACTATTGGCGCCTATACCCAGGTTTTCAGGTTTTGCAAATGCATCGTTTTCTGCTTTAGCTGAATAAACGTCTAAACCGCCAATGCCCAAGTGTCCATCACTACTAAAATATAGGGTACCGTCAGAATCTACAAATGGAAAACCTTCGTTCCCTTCCGTGTTAATGGTGTTGCCTAAGTTTTCAGGCACTCCAAAGGTACCGTCTTCTTTTATTTCTACCTTATACAAGTCTGCATTTCCAATGCCTCCTGGACGGTTGCTTGAGTAGTATAGCGTCTTTCCGTCTGGGCTAAGCGCTGGGTGGCTGTTGGAATATTCCTTATCGTTAAAAGGTACAGGTTGGATGTTGCTCCAAGTACCATTTACATTTTCGGCGTAGTATATATTTAGTTGGTTTATACCTTGCGAGTTTTTCTTGTATTTTCCACCGTAGTAATCGTTTCGGTCAAAATACATTCGCTTTCCATCTGCAGTTATAGCCACAGAACTTTCATGGTATTTTGTGTTTACATCTCCTTTTAGAAGCTTCGCATTTTTTACCTCGCCATTGGCAGAAACGGTACCTTTATAAATCTCTAAATAGGGTTCTTCGTTCCACCCGTAAACTTTTCCGGTAATATTTCTTGCTGAGCTAAAATAGAAATCGTTTCCTACAACAGTTCCGCCGAAATCAGAATACTTTGAATTTAAATCCTTAAGATTGGTTACAAAATATTTCTGAGCATCCCGATCCATAATTTTAGGAAGGTAGTTTGGGTTTTCCATAAATGCCACAGCACGAGAATCGTCAGGAACCATTTTAGAAAACAATCTCATAAATTTGTTGTATTCCTCAAACTTGCCATTGGCTTTTAAGGTTTGAGCATAATTATAAACGGTTTCAGAGGTAATACCTTCGTCATTTATGGCCTTTACATAATATTTTTCGGCATTCTTGGTGTCGTTTACAAAATAGTAGCTATTCGCTAAACGCACATATACATAGGTAGTTTTTTCACCCTCATCTAAGAGTTTTTTATAAGCCTCTGTAGCTTCAGTATATTGAAGGCGATCATATTTTTGATCGGCTTTTTTTGTATTACGATTTTGGGCAGTTACCATAGAGGTACTAACTGCTATCAGTAATAGTATTGTATAAATCTTGTTCATATTATATGAAGTTTTTTTTGTTATTAGAAGAATCTTGGCGAACGTAATACTCTTGGTTTAAAGTATAGATCAAAGGCAAAGTACACTTCGTGAGAAGTTCGTGCAATTGCTGAGAGTCCTCCAGAAACATGATCATAAGCATAACCAACTTTAATGTTGTCGGTTAGCTGAAAGCCAATTAGGCCGCTAAATGTTTGCTCAAGTCTGTAAGATACTCCTAGTTCAAAAGTGTTGTAAAATAGAGCATTCACGTTCATGTCGTACGAAGTTGGTGCGCCACCAGCTCCTTTTGCCATAATAGAAGGCTTTATTCTTAGGTTCTTATTGATATCAAAAATATAACCAGCTGTGGCAAAATAATGGTTTACCTCAGAGCCGTACTTGATACCGTTTTCGTCTAAATGAACCGATTTGAGCATGTTAGGAACCGATATACCTACATAAAAGGCGTTGCCATATAAAAAAGCACCAGCACCAACATTAGGGTAGGTATTGTTTATATCTTCAGAAAGGAACGGGTCATTCGGATCTTGTAGTTCCAAGCCTGAGAGTCCCACCTTATGGAATGTTGCTCCTGCCTTAAGCCCCAACGCAAGTTTTATGGTATTACTTACGGGCACAGTATATGAGAAATCTGCATAAACATTGGTCTCTTGTACTGGTCCCACTTCATCTCTAATGGCTGAGACACCAACACCTACTCTATCACTAATGGGTGAATGTGCCGCGAAAGCGAAACTAATAGGATGGCCATCAAAACTTGACCATTGATCTCTGTAGAGTGCGGTAAAGGAAAGGCTTTCCTTTGATCCTGCATAGGCGGGATTTACCACATTCATATTGTACATGTATTGTGTGTATTGAGGGTCTTGCTGAGCCTGAGCGTCTTGAAATAGCAATACTGCCATCAATACTATTAAGCTATATATATGTTTTTTCATCTGTAGAAAATATTTTATAAAATGGAAGATGGAATGCCCAAAAAATTCATCTTGTTTTTATTTTGAGTTGTGTTAATGGGCATTTCATATTTATCTATTTTGATAGTTAGAAAGAAGTTTTGCGTCTAGTTTGCTTTCCGGTTTAGGTAAATCCAGCCGGTAGTTCGTCCTCCATAAACAGCATCTACTTCTTTAAGATCAATAACATAGAAATAGGTTCCCGTTGGGAGCTCGTTGTCTCTATTGGTTTGGCCATTCCATTGGTTGCTATAATTGCGTTGGTCAAAAACCAAAGTTCCATATCTGTTGTAGATTTTAAGCTTAACGATTCCACTTCGGTCGTTTAACCAGCTAAGTTCTAAAGAATCATTATACCCATCGCCGTTTGGTGAAATTCCTTGGGTGATAACACAATTTGTAAGATCGTATAGACTTACATCTACTGAATCTGTACCTGTACATCCGCCAGACGAAATTACAACAGAATACGTTTGGGCTCCCATTGTTCCTTCACCTATCATAATGTCTACCGTACTATTGGTTTCACCAGGTAAAAGGTCACCATTTAGATACCATTGATACGTAGCATCGCTTTCTCTGGTTTTGGCAGTTAGTGTATGCCCTTCTTTTGGACAAGTCTGGAAATCATCATCAACAGTAACAACAAGGTCATCTTGAGCTAGAATTTCTATCTCGTCACTGGTAGCGCAACCGGCCACATCAACATCTACACTATAAATTCCATAATCTGTGGCAGTGAGTGTTGAGCCCGACGCTTCTACGATTACCTCACCATTTAGACTCCATACATAAGTAGCATCTTCAGGGTTGTAATTTGAAGGAGCAGCGTCAAGAATTTCAGGTTCTGCAAAACATGTTTCAATGTCAGCTCCCAAATCAACTTGGGGTAATTCGTTAAAAATAACAACTACGGAATCGGTAACAGTAACATCGCCAATAGTAACATCTACTGAATACGTGTCAGATGTAGTTACGGTTATACTTTGGGTAGTTTCGCCTGTGCTCCATAAGAATGTGGCTTCAGCTGGGTTACCATCTGTAATTTCTGCCGTAATTTCATAACTTGGTACATCACAGAATTCTTGGTCTTCTCCAAGATCTACCGTAAAGGAGTCTGGTTTTGTAACTGTAATATCATCGGTTTCAGTTACCACATCGCCATTACAGTTGGTGTAGATAGCTTGAGCTGTATAAACGGTTGTGGCTTCAGTTGGGCAAACATTAATAGTTCGCTCGTCACTGATAAAAGTACCATCAGCATCTAACCATGAAAAATCTACATTAGAATCACCATCTGGTGTAAAGCGCCAAGCTTCGTTTGAGGCACTCCAGTTTCCGGTGTTTCTTCCTGGAGGCGTGAAGCCTTCGGTACCACCTTCGTTTTGGATACCTACAACAGCGTTTCCGTCATTCCAAGTACATTGGTCTGATCTTTCTTCTATATATACTTCTACCACATTGGTGGTTTCGTAAATAACTACTTGCGATGTTAAGGAAAGGTCGTTACAACTATAATATGGTACCCCTGGAAAGTTAACTACCATAGTTCGGCATGGTGCTTCCCCAAAAACAGTCCAATTTATATTGCCAGAACCTGATATTGATGGATCTACATCCATAAAGGGTCCAAAGATTGCTGCTGAAAATAACCCTGGATCTGGAACAGATTCGTCAAACGACCAAGTGCAATACCCTCCAGGAGTGTTATTCGCTAAATCGAAGGAAATTACTGCGTTCGAGCCAATTACCATTTCGGTATAGGTTTCACCAAAAAAGCAAAAGTCAAACGGTAAGTCAATTGCATCAGACCATACATCGTCTGTGTTTACTGACACCGGTGTACCCCCTGTAGAAGGGAAGGGTGGGTCGAAAGGGATGGAAGAAACCGCATAACTAGTGGTTTCTCCAGTTTCCAGATAACTCGCGGTTATATCTGTACAAAGTTCGCCTGGTTCTAGTTCAATATCCTCCCCAGCAAATACGTTAGGACATCCAGGTCCTTGCGCAAATGCAGAAAATGATAATAAGAAAAAACTAAAAATCGCGAGAGCTTGCGTTCTCAAGTTGGCTTTAAAAAATTGAAGACAACTCTGTAAATAGAGAGGTAATTTTTTATTCATAAAGTTTTTTTTGTAGTGAATGTAAATTTTTGTGCATTAACTATTATTTAACACGAAAATAGTCAATTTTTATGAAAAATAAGAACCTCAGCGCTTAATTAATTTATTGAGTTATAAAAAGACGACAAGTCTTCTGCTCTTGGTGATACTTATAAAATGCTATAATTATTAATTTTTGTATTCTAATTCTTTTGATGATAAGGCCTAGATGCAATGTTTTAATGAAAAACGATGTTAATTGCTTCCAAAGTACAGAAAATCCTTTCCTTGTGTTTTGTACATTTGCAGTTGTGCGGCTTTTGTGCTACCTTATAGTATTAAGATTTAACCAAGGCGCTAAACCTAATGAGAATATATGATTGAACAAACAAACATTTCTTATGAAAATACAGTGTTAATCGGGCTGATTACACAATATGAAGATGAGGAAAAATCAACGGAGTATTTAGACGAATTGGAGTTCTTGGCCTATACGGCTGGGGGTGAGGTCTTAAAGCGATTTACCCAAAAAATGGATGTGCCAAACCCTAAAACTTTTATAGGAACGGGAAAATTGGACGAAGTTAAAGATTATGTGAAGGAACACGAGGTTGGCGTTGCCATTTTTGATGATGAACTTTCTCCTGCACAACAAAAAAATATTGAAAAAATCCTTCAATGCAAAATAATAGATAGAACCAACTTGATTCTTGACATTTTTGCGCAACGTGCCCAAACCAGTTATGCCCGTACGCAAGTAGAATTGGCGCAGTATGAATATCTATTGCCTAGACTGGCCGGTATGTGGACGCACTTGGAACGCCAGCGCGGTGGAATTGGAATGCGTGGTCCTGGTGAGCGTGAAATTGAAACCGATAGACGGATTGTTCGCGATAGAATCTCATTGCTAAAAGATAAATTGAAGAAAATAGACCGCCAAATGGAAGTGCAAAGGGGTAACCGCGGCGCTTTGGTACGTGTGGCACTGGTGGGTTATACAAACGTGGGGAAATCTACCGTGATGAATGCGGTTAGTAAAAGTGAGGTTTTTGCCGAAAATAAGCTTTTTGCTACCTTAGATACCACCGTTCGGAAAGTTGTATTGCGGAACTTGCCTTTCCTTTTAACCGATACCGTTGGTTTTATTAGAAAGCTGCCTACATCTTTGGTTGAATCTTTTAAAAGTACGTTAGATGAAGTTCGCGAAGCCGATTTATTGCTGCATGTGGTTGATATTAGCCACCCTTCATTTGAAGACCATATTAATTCTGTCAATAAAACCTTAGAAGAAATTGATTGCGTAGACAAGCCAATGGTAATGGTTTTTAATAAAATTGACGCCTATCATCCCGAAAAAATTGATGCCGATGATCTAATAACCGAAAAGACTGAAGCTCATAACACTTTAGAGGAATGGAAACAAACCTGGATGGCAAAGTCAAACGGTGACGCTATATTTATTTCGGCATTAAACAAGGAAAATTTTGATGAATTCAGAAAAGTGCTATATGAAAAAGTGAAAGAAATACATATTACGCGTTTTCCATATAATAACTTCCTGTACGATGATTACAGCCAAGAGGAGTAATTGCAAATGTTAGTTTTAAGGAAGGAAGCAAACTGAGGTTTTACAACTAGATTTTCAAGTTAAAAGTAAACTTGAACGAAATATTATCTTCAAACTTTGGCAAGTGGTAATATCCATAACGATAGGCGGCACTGAGGCCAAAGCCTAATACAATTTTGTTTATTTCCAGACCGCTTTCGCTGTATAGCTGATCTAAGGTATTAAAAGGAATCCCAAAATGACGGTCTGTATTGGCCATATCTCCCCAAGCATGTCGCGTAACAAAAACAAGTTCGGGTTTCCAGTTTTCTGATAGTTTAAATCTTCGTAAACTGTGTTTAATTTGAAGGCTTGTTAATTTATCTGAAAAAAATTCGCCAAAATACATGGTTTCAAAACTATGTACGCCAGCTACCGAAAAGCGATCGCTTATCTTCGCCTTATTAGGTTGGTTGGGGTAGGAGTGAAATAGATGCGTTAGAGGCACATCGCCTGTTGCCAAGGAGCCTTCCAGCAAAATACTGGTTGAGGAAAGATTTGTGCGCTTTATAAAATAATCAAGCTTTAAGGTGAATTTGGTATAGTTGAAATCGCTGTTGGCAATGCCTTTAAGCCCTTGCGTTACTTGTGCACTTATTTTTGGGAAGCCGTCAAAATATTCTTTGGTGCCATCTTCGTTCGTGAAAAAATTTGTTTTTGGGCTTATTCTGAAAGAGAGGGTGGCTTCGGCCAGGCTATAGTCTCTAAAAGGCACGCCATCATTTATAAAATAATAGCTTTCAACATTTTCAATTTGGCTGTGAGCTATGCGAAATTCTGAAAGTATTTTAGGCGAAAGCTCACTGGCAATATTGGCATTCCACTTTTTGTATTTATAAAACTGGGTAATATTAACTAGTCTTGGTTCAAAAAGAGAATACACGCGGGCATCGGTAAGATAGTCAGACGTTCCTATTTCCTTAATGTCGTCTGCATAATAAAGGCTTATCCAGGCTTTTTTTTCCTTATTTACACGTGCGCTTCCGCCCAGACTGTATTTTAACGCACGGTCTTTAAAGCCGTAAGCTACATAACCTCCAAATTTATATTTTTCAAATAGCTTATCATTTGTTAGGCCGCCTATTCCAATTCTAAAACCTTCGTAGTTGTTGTATTTAATTAAGGTTTTAAGATCAACGTCAAAAAAGGCTATGGGAAAGTAACCTGTGGAAAGAGGATGCTCTAATTTCTGCTCGATTGTTGAAATTGTGTCCTTTCCTGTTTTTATTGCAGGAACTTGTGCATAGATCAAAAACCCATTAAAAAATAAAAAGAGGAAGCAGAGTTTTTGCATAGAATTGAAAAGGCTGACGTTATTGACTTTAAAATATAATAAAGCGGTATTTGAACCGCTTTATTATATTGCGAATTACGTCTGGGTTAAACCGTCATAATCTCCTTGTCTTTTTGAGCCAATATTGCATCAATCTTCTTGATATGTTGGTCTGTAATTTCCTGAATATCGTTTTCTAGGCTTTTTTGAAGATCTTCTGAAACATCTAAGTCTTTGAGTTCGTTATTTGCGTTTTTACGATCGTTTCGAACGCCAATTTTAGCTTCTTCAGCGGCAGCTTTTGCCTGTTTTGATAGCTCTCTCCTTCGTTCCTCGGTTAATGGCGGAACATTAATAATTACGCTTTCGCCATTGTTCATAGGGTTAAAGCCTAAATTTGCAAGGTGAATACCGCGCTCAATTTCAGGAATCAATGATTTTTCCCAAGGTTGGATGGAAATGGTCATGCCGTCGGGTGTGTTTACATTGGCAACTCGACTCAATGGGGTTGGGCTGCCGTAATAATCTACCATAACACTACCAACCATAGAAGGTGATGCTTTTCCGGCACGAATGTTTGCCAGTTGTTTTTCAAGGTGTTTTATGGCATTTGCCATAGCTTCTTTTGTGCTGTCAATTAAGAAATCTATTTCTTCTTCCATAGTAATTAAAATTCAACCCTTTTATTGCACTTCTACTTTGCTTGTTAACTGTGCCAAGGGATGATGGGTTAAATATAACAATATTACAAATAAAACAAAATATTCGTCAACTTGAGCTTGGTCTTACAAATTTACTTTTGTTCCAATTTTTTCTCCGGAAACAACTTTTAATAAGTTTCCTTGGGTATTCATATCAAAAACAATAATTGGAAGCTCGTTTTCCTGGCTTAAAGTAAA
The DNA here is from genome assembly GCF_031631895.2 of Aequorivita marina. NCBI lineage: Bacteria > Pseudomonadati > Bacteroidota > Flavobacteriia > Flavobacteriales > Flavobacteriaceae > Aequorivita > Aequorivita marina. Next base: position 106,275 of record NZ_JAVMBW020000006.1, on the reverse strand, counting down.
CGCAGTTGTGTCCATTACTTTAAGGCCTTTTTGTAGTACGTCTTCAAAACTGATAAAATCAAATTTTGTAGCAAGGTTATCTTTTTCAGGATCGCTGGTGTAAATGCCATCTACGCGAGTACCTTTTAAGATAACATCCGCCTGAATTTCAATGGCTCGTAAAACGGCTGCAGAATCGGTAGTAAAGTAGGGGTTGCCCGTGCCACCGCCAAAAATAACCACCCGTCCTTTTTCTAAATGGCGTATTGCTTTTCTTTTTATAAAAGGTTCGGCAACTTCATTGATGTTAATTGCGCTTTGCAATCGGGTAGGCACGTCTTCATTTTCTAAGGCACTTTGCAGCGCCAAGCCGTTAATGACCGTTGCGAGCATACCCATGTGGTCGCCCTGAACGCGGTCCATTCCGCTACTTGCTCCTGCTAAACCTCTAAAAATGTTTCCGCCGCCTATAACAATGGCTACTTCTACTCCCTTTAGGGTTATTTGTTTTATTTCTTGTGCGTATTCCTTAATACGAAGTGGATCAATTCCATATTGTTGATTACCCATTAAGGCTTCGCCGGAAAGTTTTAAAAGAATTCTTTTGTATTGCATAATTGAGATTTGCTGGCTCAAAAATAACTAAAATATTTGATGCGCTAAGGATAATCAATAAAAGTAGTTTGTGCTAAATTCTTTAAAAGAACTTGAATTTTTCACGCTTTTTTTGATGACATGCTTTATAGGGCTGCGATGTTAATATAAGAAACACACAATAAATCCTTAAAACCTTATAATTATGAAATCACAACTATTTTATGTACTGTTACTATTTTCAACCGTGACCTTGGCTCAAAATAAAGAAAGTAAATTGCCGCCAACCCCGGTTTCGTTTCATCCTATCACTATGGATATAACAACTTGTATTTCAGATGAACAAAGGCAGGCGGTATTACAAGATATTAAAGCTAACAGACAGATAATTCTTGATAATAATCCAGATGCTTTTCAGCAACGAACCACTACACATCCACTATTTACCTTGCCGCTTCGGCCAAAAGATGGCTTTGAAGACTATGGGTACTATTCTTTGTTTAATCAAGTAGATCACGACCCGGTTGCAAACGGTAATTTGCTGGATTACAACTGTGGTGAACGCACCTACGACTGGGTTTCGGGTAATCACGGTGGTACTGATTATGTGGTATGGCCCTATCCATGGAAGAAAATGGACGACGATGTAATGGAGGTTATCGCTGCAGCTCCTGGGGTAATTATTCAAAAAGAAGATGGCAATTTTGATAGAAACTGTACCAACAATGGAAATCCGAACTGGAATGGAATTATTCTAGAACATGCCGATGGTTCACAAACTTGGTATTGGCATTTTAAAAGTGGAGCGATTACCAATAAAAATGTAGGCGATTCCGTGGCCCAAGGCGAATATTTAGGTGGCGCGGGAAGTTCTGGAAGTAGTGATATTCCCCATTTACATTTTGAGGTGTTTGATGCTAATGGCGATAGAATAGACCCTTACGCAGGCCCTTGCAACAGTATGAATACTGAAACCTGGTGGGCAGAACAACCGGATTATTTTATTCCAGAGATATTAACGCTCTCTACTCACAATTCAGACAATTTTGATACCGATTGCGGAATTACCGAGAACACGTACGAAGAGCTTAATTTTCTGCCAAATGAAACAATACGTTTCCGAATTTTCTATCGCGATTTACAAACCGATGCCAGAACACATATTACGGTTACCAAACCGGACGATAGCATTCTTTATGATTATAATTTTGACTCTACCTGGCCAGATTACACGGCAGCTTGGGCCGAATGGAACTTTCCGGTTGAGAGTTCGTGGATGGACGGCGTTTATACTATCACGGCCGAATTTGGGGGGAATACTTATGAAACTATTTTTGGGGTAAATACAAATCTTGGCCTTGAGGATTTACAACAGGCCGAAATAAAATTATACCCAAACCCTACAAATAACAGGATAAGCCTTGATGCTCCTTTTCAAATTGATGCCGTCCAGATTTATGACCTTATGGGAAGGAAGGTTATAGACGTAACACCTTTAGCTGAAAAATCCGAAATGGATCTAAGCCATTTAACTCTTGGAATTTATATGGCCGTAATTTCTTTCGAAGGAAAACAACTGGTAAAAAAGATTGTAAAGGAGTGATAGGAGTGATGTCGGAAAACGTAGAACTATCAACTTTGACAAAGTTTTGAACTTTGTCAAAGCTTACAAAAAAAAGAGGCTGATTGATTTCAGCCTCTTTTTAATATATAATAGTGTTTAAAGCTTAAGCCAAAGAAACTCTCTTAAAGCCAACTACTTCAACATCGCCGTATGTTTTTACGTATTCGGCAACGTTTTTCTTTTCGTCTTTAATGAAATTTTGGTCAAGCAATGCTTTTTCATGGTCCAATGTAGTGTTGTCACTAATAAAACGCTCCATTTTACCAGGAAGGATACGGTCCCAGATTTTTTCCGGTTTTCCTTCAGCTTCCAATTCAGCTTTTGCATCTGCTTCTGCTTTTGCCAAAACTTCTGGGGTCAATTGTGATCTGGAAATAAATTGAGGAACATTCTTTTTGGTTTTCCCTAAACGTCCTAATTCAATATTCCCTTTTTCAATTTCTGCAATACGTGCTTCGGTTTCCGACGCAACATATTCAGGGTCAAAATCTTTATAAGATAGCGTAGTGGCTCCCATAGAAGCAACTTGCATAGAAATGTCTTTTGCTAACTCGTCTGCATTATCAACTGCTTTTGAAAGACCGGTAAGGGCAGCAATTTTGTTAACGTGAACATAAGAACCTACAAATGGGGCTTCTAAGATTTCAAAACCACCGATTTCTATTTTCTCTCCAATTACACCAGTTTGTTCGGTCAATTTTTCTGAAACGGTCATCCCGTCAAAATCTGCAGCTAAAAACTCATCTTTTGAAGATGTACCCAAAGCAATTTCGGCCATTTTGTTTGCCATTTCAACGTACGAGTCGTTTTTGGCAACAAAGTCCGTTTCACAGTTTAAAGAAATGATAACACCTTTTGTACTGTCGCTATTTATCTTTGCAGCGGCAACCCCTTCACTAGAATCGCGGTCTGCTCTTTTTTCAGCAATTTTCTGTCCTTTTTTTCTAAGGATAGCAATTGCCTCTTCCATATTTCCTTCTGCCTCAACCAAAGCCTTTTTACAGTCCATCATTCCGGCACCTGTGGCTTGTCTTAGTTTGTTTACTTCTGCGGCTGTTATTTTTGCCATTTGTATAAAGTTTTAGGTTTAATATTAAAAAAAGTCGTTTAATTTATTTTCAATATAGAAAAGAACCAAACGACTTTCAGATTTTTAAAAATCGAAATTATTCTTCTTCTTTAAGAACTTCTTTCTTAGACTTCTGACGAACAGGCTCCTTAGCTTCCTTCATCGCTTCTACATCTTCTTTATCAGTAGATGGAACTTCAGCAGCTTTTTTAGCTGGCTTTGCCGGCTTATCTTTTTTAGCAGCCTTTTTCATGTTTTCTTCGTCATTCTTATCTTTTCCTCCTGCTTTTCTTTCAGCAAGACCTTCGATAACTGCTTCAGAAACAAAGCTCATAATGCTCTCAATAGATTTTGAAGCATCGTCATTAGATGGAATTATATAGTCTATTATACGTGGGTCACTATTTGTATCTACCATTGCGAAAATTGGAATGTTCAATTTTAGTGCTTCGGCAACTGCAATATGCTCACGGGTTGTATCTACAACAAAAAGTGCTGCGGGAAGACGGCTCATATCTGAAATAGAACCTAAGTTTTTTTCCAATTTAGCACGAAGACGATCTACTGCCAAACGCTCCTTTTTGGAAAGCGTGTTGAAAGTTCCGTCTTTCTTCATTCTATCAATAGAAGACATTTTTTTAACCGCTTTACGGATAGTTACAAAGTTGGTAAGCATACCACCTGGCCATCTTTCTGTGATGTAGGGCATGTTTGCCGCCTTTGCTTTTTCAGCAACTATGTCTTTTGCTTGCTTTTTTGTAGCTACAAAAAGGATTTTGCGACCACTGGCTGCAATTTTCTTAAGAGCCTCACTGGCTTCTTCAATTTTTGCAGCGGTTTTGTAAAGGTTGATAATGTGGATTCCGTTACGCTCCATATAGATATACGGGGCCATGTTCGGATTCCATTTGCGGGTTAGGTGGCCAAAATGCACACCAGCTTCTAGTAAGTCTTTTACTACTACTTTTTCTGCCATTTTTGTTTTAGTTTACGTTCTGTGAAAGGATAGCAACCGGCTCTTTAATGGGTACTCCTTCGCTGACGCTATGGGAGCACAAAACAGAGCTTTGGTTTAGATGCTAAACTAACTTCTACATCGTCTGAAGCTTTGGCGAAAGAGAATTCTCCTTCCCTGAAGCTACGAAGCGTGTAGATAACAGCTTTTTTTAATTAATATTGATTATGAACTTGGGTAAAAAGTTATTAGGTTACTGAGTTATTACTTGCGTAGTTTGAAAAAACCGACTAAATAACTCAGTAACTCTATAACTAAATAATTATCTCTTAGAGAATTGAAATTTCTTACGAGCTTTCTTCTGACCGAATTTCTTACGTTCTACCATTCTTGGGTCTCTTGTTAATAAACCTTCTGGCTTCAAGATTCCACGGTTTTCGTCATTAAGTTCGCACATTGCGCGGGATAGAGCAAGGCGAATTGCTTCTGCCTGACCAGTAATTCCACCGCCAAATACGTTAACCGAAATATCGAAAGTGTCTTCGTTTTCAGTAAGCATTAAAGCTTGCTTTACTTTATACTGAAGGGTTCCAGTAGTAAAGTAGTTGTTCAACTCGCGCTTGTTGATCGTGATGTTTCCTTTACCTTCTTTTAGGTAAACACGTGCAACAGCGGTTTTTCTTCTGCCTATTTTATGAATTGTCTCCATTACTTGTTGTCGTTAAGGTTAATAGTTCTAGGTTTCTGTGCTTCCTGTCCGTGATTTGCATCTGCATACACTTTTAGGTTTCTGAACATTTCCGCGCCCAATTTATTTTTTGGGAGCATTCCTTTTACAGCTTTTTCAACAAGCCTTGCAGGGTCTTTTTTGTACAATTCTGTAGCGTTAAGACTACGTTGTCCACCAGGATATCCAGTGTGACGAATGTAGGTTTTGTCTGCCCATTTGTTTCCGGAAAGGTTTATGTTTCCGGCGTTGATAACAATTACGTTATCACCGCAATCTACGTGCGGGGTGAAACTTGGTTTGTGCTTACCGCGAAGTAATTTAGCAACTTCGCTTGCAAGACGACCCAATGCTTGCCCGTCCGCATCTACTACCAACCATTCTTTTACAACGGTGTTTTTGTTAGCAGATACTGTTTTGTAACTTAATGTATCCATTTAGTTCTTTGTCAATCGTTAATAAATCATTGTTTTCTCACCCTAAGACATAATTTTGCCTAAGAGGGGTGCAAATGTAGTGTTATTTATTTGAAAAACAAGCGGTGGGATGAAAATAGTAAGAAGAGATTAGCGGTGAGCGGGTAGAGCTATGAGAAAGTATCTTGTTGTTGAAAAAATTTACGTTTTATTGGTGTTGCAAGCTGTTATTAAGCTTCAATTTCATTTCAATAGACCTACAAGGATCGCTCGTTCCTCGCTCATACCTTGCAGGTCGTTGGATTTCATCATAAGCTTATTCAAGTGTCAATATCAAATCGCCTTTCATTACCATTGTTCCAGGTTCTAAGCTAACCGATTTAACTTTTCCTGCATTATTGGCGGTAATGGTGGTTTCCATTTTCATGGCCTCGATTATAAAAAGGTGGTCGTTTTTCTTTATTTCTTGACCTTTCTTTACTAAAACCTTATAAAGACTTCCTTGCAAGGGTGCGCCATATTGATTCACATCTTCTTCGTCAGCTTGAATATGGACTTCCTTTTTAACTTCAATAGACTTGTCTTTAATTTCAACAAATCGGTTTTCGCCATTTACCGAAAAGAATACAATCCGGATTCCTTCTTCATTTGGAATACCCACAGAGAGCAGCTTTACAATAACCGATTTACCCTCCTCTAGCTCTATAATGGCTTCTTCCTGAAGTTTCATGCCGTAAAAGAAGTTTGTAGAAGCGAGAATAGCCGTGTTTCCGTATAACTTATATTTTTCGTGAGCATCCTCAAAAACTCGTGGATATAGGCTATAGGAAAGGAAATCTTCAAATTCAATGGGGCGGGAAAAGCCTTTTTGAAATTTCTTTTTAAACACGTCGTATTCCGTTTTAAAATCTATAGGCTCTAAATGGGCATTCGGCCGGTCGGTGTAAGGAGTTTGATTTTTAAGGATAATTCGCTGAAGTTCCTTCGGGAATCCACCCAATGGCTGCCCTAAATCTCCTTTAAAAAAATTGATGACAGATTCGGGAAACGAAATGTCTTCGCCGCGTTCCATAATATCGTCAGGATACAGGTTGTTGGTAACCATAAAAATAGCCATATCGCCAACTACTTTAGAACTTGGAGTAACCTTTATAAGATTCCCAAACATTTTATTAACCAAACCATACATTTTCTTTACTTCACCAAACCGATCGCCAAGTCCGAGCGCTTCAGACTGGGGCCGTAAATTTGAATATTGTCCTCCTGGAATTTCGTGCTGATAAACTTCGGCCGTTCCTGCTTTTAGGCCAGACTCGAACGGATAATATACTTCGCGTACATCTTCCCAATAATTTGAAAATGAATTGAGCGTCGGGATATCAAATTGGTGTTCGCGCTCTTGGTTTCGCATCATTTCAACTACCGAGTTAAAGTTGGGTTGCGAGGTAAGCCCAGATAGGCCTCCTAAAGCTACATCAACCACATCTACGCCAGCTTCAATAGCCTTTAAATAGGTGGCAGATTGTATAGATGAAGTGTCATGTGTGTGCAAATGCAACGGAATATTGACAGTGTCTTTTAATGCCGAAACTAATTCATTGGCGGCATAAGGTTTTAACAGACCAGCCATGTCTTTTATCGCAATCATGTGAGCACCAGCGTTTTCAAGATCTTTTGCCAGTTGGGTGTAGTATTTTAAGGTGTATTTGGTTTCTTTTGGGTCAAGGATATCGCCAGTGTAGCTAATAGCTGCCTCTGCAATTCCGCCAGTTTTATTTCTTACATAATTGATGCTGGGTTCCATGGCCTTTACCCAGTTTAACGAATCGAATATTCTAAATACATCAATTCCGTTTTCCCAAGAGGTTTCAATAAACTTCTCGATTAAATTATCGGGGTATGCTTTATAACCCACTCCATTAGAACCGCGAAGAAGCATTTGAAAAAGAATGTTCGGCATCAGTTTCCGGAGTTCGCGCAGACGGGTCCACGGACTTTCATGTAAAAACCGTAAACCGACGTCGAAAGTGGCGCCGCCCCACATTTCTATACTAAATGTATTGGGATGGTTCTTGGCAAAACTCTCGGCTACTTGCAGCATATCGTAAGTTCGCATTCGTGTAGCTAACAATGATTGGTGGGCATCGCGAAAGGTGGTATCTGTGTAATGAATCTTTTTTTCGTCTTTTAGCCATGCGCAGAATTTCTCTGGACCCATTTCGGTAAGTAGGTCTTTTGTTCCTTTTGGATAACCGTTTACTCCTTCAACTTTTGGAATTTTTGGAGTTCTGAATACTTTGTTTTTGTCTATGTTTTTTACATCAGGGTTTCCGTTTACAATTACTTCACCTAAATAATTTACAATTTTTGAGGTACGATCCTGGGGTAATTTCCATTCGAAAAGTGCTGGGGTATTGGCAATAAAGTTAACCGTGGCTGCTCCACTTTTAAAGGTATCGTGTTGTATTACATTCTGAAGAAAACGGATATTGGTCTTTACCCCGCGAATTCTAAACTCTTTTAGGGCACGCACCATTTTCCGGCCGGCTCCGTCTAAAGTTCTTCCATGTGCCGAAACTTTTACAAGCATAGAGTCAAAAAACGGACTCACGCTATACGATTGATAAATGCTACCAGCGTCTAGTCGAATTCCCATCCCCGCGGCGCTTCTATACGTAGTTATGGTGCCGTAGTCTGGGGTGAAGTTGTTTTCTGGATCTTCAGTTGTAATCCGGCACTGCATGGCAAAACCATAGGTTTCCAGAGTGTCCTGATCATAAATTTTTATCTGCTTGTCACTTAGTTTATAGCCGCCAGCAATAAATATTTGAGTTTTTATCAAGTCTATTCCAGTTACCATTTCGGTAACGGTATGTTCCACTTGAATCCTTGGATTCACTTCAATAAAAAATACGTTGTCTTCGGCATCTACCAGAAACTCTACGGTCCCAACATTGTTGTACTTTACTTCTGTAGCTATTTTAACCGCGTATTTATAGAGCAGTTCTTTAACCTGTGCTGAAATATTAAAAGAAGGTGCAACTTCAACAACCTTTTGATGCCTGCGTTGAACCGAGCAATCACGTTCAAATAAATGCCGAATGGTACCGTGGTTATCAGCTACAATTTGAACTTCCAAATGCTTGGGGTTCTCAACATATTTTTCAAGAAACATAGTATCGTCTCCAAAAGCGGTTAGCGATTCATTTTTGGCAGATTCAAAGTTATTCTGCAAGTCTTCGTCAGATCGTATTACCCGCATTCCCCTTCCGCCTCCACCGGCGGCAGCTTTTAGCATTACCGGATAGCCAATGGCATTAGCTTCAGAAAGTGCAATTTTTAAAGAGGATAACTTTTGCGTATTGCTCTTAATAGTTGGCACATCACATTCTTCTGCAATTTTCTTGGCAGTAATCTTATCGCCAAGCGCATCCATTACTTTAGGATCAGGACCGATAAATACAATTCCGTTTGCTGCACAGTTTCTTGCAAAGTCTGAGTTTTCAGATAAAAATCCATATCCCGGATGAATGGCATCTACATTTTTTGCTTTTGCAATGGCAATAATTGCGTCTCCGTCTAAATAAGGTTTTAGTGGGGTGTCGTTTTCACCAACTTGGTAGGCTTCATCTGCTTTGTAGCGATGTTGCGAATAGCGATCTTCATACGTGTAAATTGCAACTGTGGTAAGGTTTATCTCGGTACAGGCACGTAAAACTCTAATGGCAATTTCACCACGATTAGCGACTAAAACTTTTTGTATTTTCATCAAAAGGACTTTTAAAGGATAATATTAAGGCTATAAAGATAGAAAACACAATGCCCCAAAATGTAAAAATGTGAAAATCTTTACAGTATAATTTTAAAATGTAAAAATGAAGATAGCTCCCAGATCCATTACTTCTTTTGTTTTTGGCGTGCGCGTTGCTCTCTTCTTTTCTTTCTTATAATATAAGGGTTTTCACTTTTATAATTACGAATTACAAACTCTAAGGCACTTTGCAGAACCTGCCCCATATTAGCTGCTTTCTTAAAGTTAACATCGCCAGTGAGTGCGAAGAGATCCATTTGTAACTGCTCCACTTTTTCTGGTGGCGAAATAGTGTCGTTTTTCATACAGGACATCAAGCCTTTTAACCGTTTTTTCTCGCTCGAGGCTCGTTTTGCCAATAAGGATCTTTCTTCACTTATATATTGGTCTATGGAAGTTTGGTGGAGTAGTTCCATGGTCATTTCAACCAATTCGTTGTTTTCCTTTAAAAACTGGGGCTTATAGACTTTTGCATTGCCTTCGTAAGATTGTTGGTCAAAATCTATGGCCCGTATTCTATATTGAATTCGGTCAAAATCGTGGGTAAGGACCATAACATAATTGTAGGAGCGCATATCGCCTAGTAAACGTACGAAGCAGCGTTCGTTGAACTTTACAAATTCCTTGGCTATTTCTACTTTATCGCGCTTAGTGCATTCTTCTAAATGGTTGTTTATAAAATCGTCTCCCGGAATGCCCGAAATGTGTTCCTCTATTAACGTGTTTTTCCGAACCAAAAAGTTGATGTGGTTTGGCGAAAGTAGATCTTCCAGTTCCAGGCCGTAAATACGCGAGGCATCGGCTTTTTTAATGTAGAAATAGAGGTAATTGTCGTTTAGAATATTGCGCACTTTTATTCTAAAGGGTTTTGAATTACCAAAAGTGCAAAAATCTATACGGTCTATATTTAGGAATGGCAAAATGGTATCGCCACCATCAGAGTGCAAAATGGAATACACTTTTTTTAAGCTCTGGTTGATTTCTTCGGTTTCAAATTCAGAATAATAAACACTTACCCACAAGGTATCCTTCCCGTTTTTGTCATATACCGTTACCGAGCCCTGAAACCGCAACAGATCGTCGTAATAAATTGGGATTTTAATGGTGCGGCCGTGACGGGTTAAGTATTTTAAAAGCGCCGGCGAAATAGGATACGCGGGCTTCTTTTTAGACATGAGCTTTTGATTGTTCTCCATAAGTGTGGGAAATATGGCATAAAGATATGGATTTTCAAAATTCTGAATTCTGTATTAGTTTTTTACAAACTTTTTTAAAGCTACATTTTTTCCAGAATAAAATTGAATATAATAAACCCCCGAAGCCAAGCTGGAAACATCCAAGGTTGGAGAAATACTGTCAACATCCAACTGCAAAACTTTACTGCCCGTCATGGTGTAAATGTTTATTTGGTTAATTATTTTGTCTTGGGTGTTAAGTTGCAATGTGTTTGTTGTTGGGTTGGGGTAGAGGGTTATTGCGGTGTTGAATGGGTTTTCTTCAAGGCTTAAAGTTTGGGCATGTTTTATGATCCAGAAATCGGCTTCTCCTCTGCTGTTTTCTGTTTTATCGCCTGAAATATTTGAAGCTGAATATCCTCCTAGAAAAAAACTATTATCATTAGTTTGAAATAGTGAATATAGTCCATCAAAATTGGCTCCTCCTATCGTGTTTTGCCATTCAATTATCCCTACATTATTGATTTTTAATAACCAAAAGTCTTCATCACCCTGAGAATTTTCGGTCTTGTTGCCAGAAAGATTAGACTTTGATATTCCTCCTATAATGTATCCTCCATCATTTGTTTGTGAAATAGATTTTATTTGTTCTCTATCATTACCACCAATTGTTTTTTGCCATTCAATATTACCTACATTATCAATTTTTAAAATCCAAAAATCTAAATCGCCATAAGAATTTTCAGATTTTTCTCCAGAAATATCCGAATTTGAATTACATCCTAAAATATATCCGCCATCGGCAGTTTGCTTAATGCGATATCCTTCATCTCCGCCAGCTCCTCCAATTGTTTTCTGCCATTCAATATTAAATGTTGAATTTAATTTTATTATCCATACGTCTAGAGATCCCCGAGAGTCTTCTGTTTTATCACCGGAGATGTTGGAATTAGAACTTCCTATTAACATAAACCCATCGTCATTACTTTGAATTATATCATGCGGAGCATCAAAGTTAGAACCTCCTATAGTTTTTTCCCATTCAATAATTCCTGTTGGGCTTAGCTTTATGCTCCAAAAATCTACATTACCTTTAGAATCTTCACTTTTATCACCAGATGTATTATTATCGGAACTACCAGTTAGCATGTAACCACCGTCACTTGTTTGGGATATGGATTCAAGTATTTCATAGTCTATAATATTTTCATCACCAGCTCCAATAGTGTTTTCCCATTCTATTGCACCAAATGCATCTAATTTCACCACCCAATAATCTGTAAATCCTAAACAATTTTCACTTTTATCACCAGAAATATTTGAATTAGAAATGCCTCCAATAATATACCCATTATCAATAGTTTGAGAAATTGAGTATGGACGATCATCCGAAAAACCACCTATTGTTCTTTGCCATTCAATATTATGTACATTATCTAATTTTATTATCCAAAAATCAGTGAGACCAATACTAGCGTTAGTTTTATCTCCAGAAATATCCGATTCCGAAAATCCTCCTAAAATAAAACCTCCATCGCTCGTTTTATTTGATGCTAATAAAAAATCTCCTTCACTCCCGCCAATAGTCCGCTGCCAAAGAATATTAGGGTCTTGGGCGTAAAAAGAAAATACTGAAAATAATAATGCTAAAAGGGTAATGGTCTTTTTCATCCTAAATTTCATTTGGGTTTTCGGGCACAATATATATATAATTGCAATCAAAAATTAATATTTCTAAAATGGAAAGATTTTAAAATGGGGGATAAAACAAATTAAATGTTTTATAAAAGAATGCTTTTGAAATATTTAATAAAACTTGTTTACTCCAACATTACAGTCTCTGTGAGAATGGTATTTTTTACTTTTCCCCACTCTAAAGGTTCGGTCATAATGGGCATTTCCTCATTTTCGGCATCTTCAAAGTAAACCAAGCTTTTCAATAGCAGAAAATGGGAGCCATCTTCATATTTTTTATTATAGAATTCCATCATTTCTTTTAAAGAAAAGGTTTGCAGAAGAAAATACAGATCAATAAAATCTTTTTTGCTTCCCCGTCCAGAAATGGCATTGAGCTTCATAGCTGCAATATCTTCCAAAGAAACTAAACGGATAGAATCAACTGTTTCAATATTTTTTAAAAGAGGATAATGGTAATTTACAAAATCTACTTTTAAACCATTGACAGCATATATTATGATATTTTTACTCTTTTTTAGGACAACAGGATTTCCAAATTTGGAAAGTTCTTGGGCAAATTCCAGTTCGTTAATTTCAGAGCTTCCGAACATATCAATAGCAACAGAAAGGCGGTGCCCAATTTGAAGTGCCAACGCGGTGCCACCCACAAGATTGAAACCTTTAAGAGTTTCAGGTTGCATGACATTGGAGATTGAATGAGTATCAAATCTTTGAAAGAAAATTGATTTCGTTTATCAAAAATATCGAAAATAATGTTATGACCAACTTTTTGGTCCCGATAGCAATCGGGATGGGATTTGTTTTTTTGGAATTTTCGTATCAAGGTGTTTAATGCGCCTCCAGCCAATTTTCGCCAACGCCCAGATCCACGTCCAATGGTACAATTAATTGGTAAGCGTTCTCCATTTCGTGTTTTACCATGGTTTTTAAATCTTGCAATTCGGGTTTATAAACATCAAAAACCAGTTCATCATGAACCTGAAGCAGCATCTTGCTTTTAAATTCCTTTTCTTCCAGTTTTTTATGGATGCTTATCATTGCAACTTTGATGATGTCTGCTGCACTTCCTTGTATTGGCGCGTTTACGGCGTTTCGCTCTGCTGCGCCACGAACCATTTGGTTGCTTCCGTTAATGTCTTTTAAATAGCGTCTTCTTCCCAAAACGGTTTGTACATAGCCGTGTTCGCGGGCAAAAGTTATTTGTTCACTTATATAATTCCGAAGTTTTGGATAGGTTTTATAATAGGTGTCTATCAACTCCTTGGCTTCGGTTCGGGAAAGGTCGGTTTGGTTGCTTAGGCCAAAAGCCGAAACGCCATAAATAATCCCGAAATTCACGGTTTTGGCGTTGCTTCTTTGCTCGCGGGTTACTTCTTCTATCGGAACGTCAAAAACCTTGGCGGCCGTGGAAGCGTGAATATCTTCGCCATTTTTAAAGGCTTCTATCATATTGTCTTCTTCGCTTAAAGCCGCGATAATCCGAAGCTCAATCTGCGAATAATCCGCCGCCATTAAAACGTAATCTTCATTCCGTGGCACAAAGGCTTTTCGCACCTGTCGTCCGCGCTCGGTCCTGATCGGGATATTCTGAAGGTTCGGGTTGTTGCTGCTCAATCGGCCCGTTGCGGCAACGGTTTGCATATAATCGGTGTGTACGCGACCTGTTGTTGGCTCAACCTGTTCTGGTAGGGCATCAACATACGTACTTTTTAACTTTGCCAATCCGCGGTATTCAAGCACATCGCGAATTATCTTGTGGTCTTTTGATAGTGCGGAAAGTACAGCTTCCGCCGTGGAGTATTGTCCTGTTTTTGTTTTTTTCGGTTTGTCGATCAGCTTCATTTTTCCGAAGAGAATCTCGCCCAATTGTTTTGGAGAGGCAATGTTAAAAGTTTCACCAGCCTCTTCGTAAATTCCTTTTTCCAGCTGAAGAATATCCTTGTCTAAGGCATCGGCCAGACTTTTAAGAAAATCCTGATCTAAGTTAATCCCTTCCAATTCCATTGCTGCCAAAACGCGAAGTAAGGGAACTTCAATTTCATCGAATAATTTTTGGGTGTTGGCATCGCCCAGTTCTTTTTCAAAATGTTCTTTTAGCTGAAAAGTAATATCGGCATCTTCAACGGCGTACTCGGTTTGTTTATCAACTTCAACCTCGCGCATACTGCGTTGGTTTTTACCTTTCCCAATCAATTCCGTGATGGGAACGGGGGTGTAATTGAGGTAAGTTTCACTCAACACATCCATATTATGGCGCATATCTGGGTTTATAAGATAGTGCGCAAGCATGGTGTCAAACAATTTGCCCTTTACGGTAATATTGTATTTTGCCAGCACTTTTATATCGTATTTCAAATTCTGACCTATCTTCTGAATGGATTCATCTTCAAAAAACGGACGGAGTTCTTCCAAAAGTTGTTGTGCTTCTTCACGATTTTCAGGGAAAGGAATATAAAACCCTTTTCCTTTTTCCCATGAAAATGCTATCCCGACCAATTCGGCTTCCAGAGGGTTCAAACCAGTGGTTTCGGTATCAAAACAGACACTTTTCTGCTTCAATAAATTCTGAATAAAAAGTTTAGTACCCATGCCTTCTTTTACCGTTTGATAAAAATGTTCGGTATTTTCAATTGTGGTACGCGAGTTATAATCTGTTATTTCTTCGGAAGTGTTTCCGCCGCCAAAAAGTGAGAATTGTCCGCTGCCAGCAGTTTTTTTCTGGTCATCTGTGGCCTTTTTCGGTGCAGAAGCGGTTTGATCTTTTGTATCTGAATTTATGTTTTCTGAAGAAAATAATTTTAAGAATTGATCTTTTAGCCTTCTAAACTCAAGGTCTTCAAAAATTTGTTGCACTTTTTCGCCGTCTGGCATGGAGAGCTCAAAGTCCTTTTCATTAAAAGTAACATCGCAGTCGGTAATAATGGTTGCAAGCTTTTTAGATAGCCTTCCGAGTTCTGCATTTGCTTCTACTTTCTCTTTCATCTTTCCTTTTAGGGTATCGGTATTATCCAGTAGCGCTTCCATAGAACCGTATTTTGCAATAAACTTTTTTGCTGTTTTATCGCCTACGCCTGGTAAACCGGGAATGTTATCACTGGCGTCGCCCATCATCCCCAGATAGTCAATTACCTGTTCGGGACGTTCAACTCCAAAGCGTTTTTGAACTTCCGGAATGCCCCAAGTTTCAATTGCGTTGCCCATTCTAGCGGGGCGATACATAAAGATATTTTCAGAAACCAATTGTGCGAAATCTTTATCTGGCGTTACCATAAAAACCTGATAATTTTCTTTTTCTGCCTGTTTTGCCAGCGTACCTATAATATCATCGGCCTCTAAACCTGAAAGTTCTATGCAGGGAATGTGCATGGCTTTGATTATTTCCTGAATTATGGGTACGGATTGTTTAATTACATCTGGCGTGGCATCGCGGTTAGCTTTGTAGTCTTCAAAGAGCTCGGTGCGCTCGGCACTTCCGCCTTTATCAAAACACACGGCAAGATGGTCTGGGCGCTCGCGGCGAATAACGTCAAAAAGTGAATTGACAAAGCCCAAAATGGCTGAGGTGTCCTGACCTTTAGAATTGATGGTCGGGTTTTTTATAAGCGCATAATACCCACGGAAAATAAGGGCGTAAGCATCAAGAAGGAAAAGACGTTTTTGGGTGGTCATTAGAATATGATTTAAAAATGGTGACTGAGCATTACGGCTTTGCTCAATATAAATTCCGTTGAAGTCCAAAAATAAAAATAACCCCCCACAATTAAGGTCTTTTCTGTGAAAAAGAAATAATCCATCTTGGGCTATCCGGTTTTTGAAACCTGTTTGGTCATTTTACATCTATATTTAAAACCAAAGTGTACTTTTGTGAAATTTAAATTAAGATTCAATAATCAAAAGATAGCCTTCGCGGGCAGGAATTATGAGTAAAAAATTTTCAATAGCCATTCATGGTGGTGCCGGAACACTAGTAAAAGGATTGATGACGCCCGAAAAAGAAGCGCAGTACACTGCGGCACTACGCAGCGCCGTTGAAAAGGGGTACGAGGTGCTGGAAAACAAAGGTAATGCGATGGATGCGGTTGAAGTTGCCGTAAAGCACTTAGAAGATTCACCGTTGTTTAACGCGGGGAAAGGAAGTGTTTTTACCAATGATGGCACCCATGAGATGGATGCTTCAATTATGGACGGAAACACCTTGCACGCAGGGGCGGTTTCACTGATTACGGGTATAAAAAACCCTATTTCCTTGGCGCGAGATATCATGGATAAAAGCGATCACGTGTTTTTGGCGGGAGATGGAGCAATGCGTTTTGCTAAATCCTTGGATTATAAATTGGAATCGCCTGAATATTTTTACGACGAACTTCGCTATCAGCAATGGCAGGAAATAAAAGACAGCGATTCGTTTCAGTTGGATCACAGTGTTAAAAAGGACAGTAAATTCGGAACCGTAGGAGCGGTAGCCTGCGATGCAGATGGCAATCTTGCCGCTGCAACTTCAACAGGCGGAATGACCAATAAACGCTGGGGCCGCGTTGGTGATAGCCCAATGATTGGTGCTGGAAATTATGCAAATAACAAAACCTGTGCAGTAAGTTGTACGGGTAGTGGTGAGTTCTTTATCCGTGGGGTAGTGGCGTATGATGTTTCCTGTTTAATGGAATACAAAGGAATGTCTTTAGAAGAAGCTTCTGCTGAGGTGATAAACAAACGGGTTTTGGAAATTGGCGGTGATGGTGGCCTAATTGCCGTTGATGCCGAAGGGAATATTGCAATGCCCTTTAATACCGAAGGAATGTATCGCGCATTTAAAACTTCGCACCACGACGGACAGGCCGAAGGCAAAATGGAAGTGCGTATTTATAAATAAGTTACTTGAGTATTGAAACTTCTATAAAAGAAAAGCCTGCAGTTTCCTCATGATTAAAAATGAGAAACCTGCAGGTATTACACTTACTGACTACTGATCAATGCGTACTGAATACTGACCACTGACCACTGACCACTGCGTACTGACCACTGGATCATAGCGTTTCCGCATCGGTCATTTCAAGATGGATAGGCGAAATATGTACGCGCTTTTCTTTAATATCTAGTTTATCGCCGTTGGCTAAAATATGTGTCTTTAAATTGGTTATAGACATAGGGGAGCCTTCTGGTACTGCATCGCGGTTGTTGTGTATTAGCCTGCGCGGATCAAAAAGAATGACCATTCCTGAGCCAATTACTTCACATTCGTTACGGTTTTTTATTACCATTCCGGTGTCTTCTGCTAGGCCTATGCCAACTTTCATAGGGAATTTTGATACGGCTTCGGCCAATCGTCCAAAACGTCCACGACGTATAAAGTGCGAATCGATAATAAAGTTTGGTATCAAGCTCATGCCTTTCCCCATTCTAGTTGCACCTTTGGTAAACGCTTCTTGCACGCCTCCACCGGTAATCATTTCTTCACTCATACACATAGCGCCGGCACTGGTTCCTGCAATTACAAAATCTTCGTTTTCGTATTTGTCTTTTATAATGTCGTGTAAGAGGGTTCCGCCAATATATTTCACTATTCTAGATTGATCACCACCAGAAAACATAACGCAATCGGCTTTTTTCATCAACTCCAAAAATTCTGGCTTTTCTGCATCTTCGCGGCTTCTAATGTCCATAACATGAACATTGTTACATTCCAGTTTGTTAAAAGCATCTAGATAGTTTTCGCTTACTTCAACCGGAATACTCGATGCTGTTGGAATTACAATTATTGTAGGGTCAACACCGCCGCTTTCGCGCACTACTCGGGAGAGAATCCCATCTTCTACATACTCTAAGGTGTACTGTTCGTTTTCACCATTTCCTTTGTCTTCATTTCCACCAATGGGAATTAAGGTTCCTTTTACGTTCATGGATTTATTTGATTTGTGGGCAAAAATACGCTAATTGTTAGAAAAAATAATCATATATTTATCAAATTCATATCAAACAAATAAAAACACCAACTTATGCGAATTAGAGAAATCAACGCTATGCGAGGACCTAACTATTGGTCTGTTCGTCGTCATAAACTAATTGTAATGGTTCTGGACCTAGAAGAAATGGAGGATTACCCATCCAATAAAGTAGAAGGTTTTAGTGAAAGGCTTCAGGCCAAGTTTCCTACCATGTACAGTCACCGATGTAGTGTTGGGGAAGCTGGTGGTTTTTTTCAACGGGTTGAAGACGGCACTTGGATGGGGCATATTATAGAGCATATTGCGCTCGAAATACAGACCTTGGCCGATATGGATACTGGTTTTGGAAGAACTCGTGGTTATGGCGAAACTGGGGTTTATAATGTAGTTTTCAGTTATATTGAAGAAAATGTAGGTCGTTATGCAGCAAAGGCAGCGGTTGATATATGTCAGGCTTTAATTGATAATGAAGAATACGACCTAGAACCCGATATTCAACGTATGCGTGAAATTCGTGAAAGCGAACGTCTTGGCCCTAGCACTGGTTCTATCGTTGAAGAAGCTGAAAGTCGTGGTATTCCTTGGATTCGCCTAAATAAATATTCGCTTTGCCAACTTGGTTATGGCGCCAATCAAAAACGTATTCAAGCTACCGTAACGAGTGAAACCAGCAGTATTGGGGTTGAACTTGCTTGCGATAAGGAAGATACAAAATACCTTTTAGAGCAAGCCGAAGTACTTGTGCCTCGTGGCGATATTATTGCGCGCGAAAGGAGTCTTGAGGAAGCCTGCCGCTACGTTGGCTTTCCATTGGTAATTAAGCCTATTGATGGCAACCACGGAAGGGGAATTACCGTAAACGTGAAAAATTATGATGATGCCTTGGTGGCTTTTAGAGAGGCAAAAGAGGTTTCGCATAAAATAATTATCGAAAAATATATCCAAGGTGAAGATTACCGCCTGCTCGTTATAAACAATGTGTTGGTAGCTGCTGCAAAACGCACCCCAGCAAATGTTGTGGGCGATGGAAAATCTACCATTGCAGAACTTGTAGAAGAAGTAAACAAAGATCCTAGACGTGGTTATGGCCATGAAAATGTACTTACCAAGATAACTATTAATAACCTTACCAAAACCATTTTAAAAGAAAAAGGGTTTACCGAGGATTCTGTGCCACCCGAAGGTGAAGTTGTAATTTTAAAAGACACTGCCAACCTAAGTACGGGTGGTACTGCCGAAGATGTTACAGATATTGTCCATCCGTCTAATGTTTCAATGGCAGAACGAATTTCAAAAATAATCGATTTGGATATCTGTGGAATCGATATTATGACCACAGACATCAGTCAAACCTTGGAGGAGACTGATGGAGCGGTGCTTGAAGTAAATGCAGGTCCAGGGTTTAGAATGCACTTAGCACCAACTACGGGCTTGCCTCGAAATGTGGCGGCACCAGTAGTTGATAAGTTGTATCCTATTCATGGCGATACAGGCCGTATTCCAATTGTTTCGGTGTCAGGGACTAATGGAAAAACCACTACTACACGGCTTATTGCTCATATTGCAAAAATGAAGGGCCACAGGGTAGGTTATACCACCAGTGATGGAGTTTACATCCAAAATAGATTATTGATGACGGGCGACTGTACAGGCCCCGCAAGTGCCGAATTCGTGTTAAAAGATCCAACGGTAAACTTTGCCGTACTGGAATGCGCCCGTGGCGGGCTCTTACGCGCAGGGCTCGGATTTAAGAAGTGTGATATAGGTATTGTAACCAACGTGGCGGCAGACCATTTGGGCTTAAAAGGAATCCATACTATAGATCAACTTGCAAAGGTAAAAGGCGTAATCCCTGAAACCGTTTTACCCGATGGATATGCAATATTAAACGCCGATGATGATTTGGTGTTTGATATGCGCCGGAATATAAACTGTAACCTCGCATTGTTCTCTATGGATGAGGATAATCCACGTATAAAAGCACTTCAAAAGTTAGGTGGTATTACTGCGGTCTATGAAAATGGATATATAACCCTGTGTCGCGGAACCTGGAAAATGAGAATTATGAAAGCCGAAGATATACCATTAACCTACGGTGGAAAGGCAACTTTTATGATCCAGAATGTGCTTCCGGCCGTTATTGCTGCTAATATTAGGGGTATAGGTATGGAAGATATAAAAGTGGCGCTGCAAACCTTTATTCCATCTGCAAATCAAACCCCGGGACGCTTAAATATGTTTGAGTTTGAAAACTTTAATATTTTATTAGACTATGCCCACAACCCAGCAGGAATGCGCGCGCTACAAAATTTTACAAACAATCTTGAAGCCACGGTAAAAGTTGGGATTATTGCTGGAGTAGGTGATAGAAGAGACGAAGATACCAATGAAATAGGAAGTATTGCCGCTGAAATGTTTGACGAAATTATAATCAGGCAAGACAAACGCCTTCGTGGTCGTACTGAAGAAGAGCTTATAAAACTCCTTAGCGACGGAATTAAAAAGAAAGACCCAAAGAAAAAAACAACTATTATCCCTTCGGAAAAAGAGGCGATTACCTATGCAGTAAAAAACGCCAAAAAAGGCTCCTTGATTATTTTGTGTAGCGACGTTATACCCGATGCGCTTGAATTGGTTACCAAGTTTAAAGACATGGAGAGCAGAGGAGAATTGGTTTTTTCGGAATAACTTATTTAAACGAAATTATTAAGTATAAGAAGCTGGAAAGTTGATGTTTCGGCTATATTATATTGGTAAAAACTAAAAATAGCAGGTTAAAAATGCGCAGCAGTAACATATATTTATTTTTTATAAGTATGCTTACTGCTGTGTTTTTAGTTCAATGTAAAACAATTAACGAAGACGATGTAAGAAAACATCAAACTCCTATTCAAGACAGTACAGAAGAGCCTTTTAAGGATTTCTATCCTTCCGGAAAACTCAAAATTGAAGGACAATATATTGACAATAAAAAAACCGGAAAGTGGGTGTCGTATTATGAAAACGGGGAAGAGCGCGCAATAAAAAATTATCTAAAAGGCGAACTGAACGGCTATCAAAAAATGGATTACTCCCAAGTTTTGTACATGGAGGGAAATTCAAAAGATGGAGTAAAAGTTGGAACATGGAAAAGCTACTTTAAAGAAAATAAGCAGCTTAAATACGTAAAACATTTTGACGATAAGGGAAACGCAACGGGTGAATGGAAAACGTATTACGAGACTGGTGAACTTTATCTAATTGAAAACTATTTGAATAATAGGCCCCATGGAAAACAAGTAGAATATTTTAAAAATGGTAACATAAGCAGTGTCGGCAAAAACCTTGATGGACAAAAAGAAGGCCTGTGGAACTATTATTATGAAGACGGAACGCTACGCAGCGAAAGAGCGTTTAAGAATGGCGTAGCAAACGGAAAGTATATCGATTACTTTAAAAACGGCAAAGTTTATACAATAGGAAATAAAGAAAATTTTAAAAAAGTAGGGGTTTGGAAAACCTTCAATAAAGAAGGAGGTTTAATTGAAACAGTTACGTATTGAAAATTTTAAACTGAAGGGTGGGGAGAACTTGGTTATATATAAGTGTTGCCTGCAAGCTGAAAAAAACATATGGAACTAAAATACATTATTGAGATTTGTGTTGCAGTTGACATTGCGATTCTAGGTATTGCGTATCCAATAATTGTAGATAAAATCTCAAATATTGGAGATAAATATTCCTCAAATTATCTTTCCGAATTGTTTAGTGTAGAATTTCCTCAAAGAGCGCTTTTTAAAAAATACAACTCACTTTCTTTTTTTAAAATTCTACTATATTTGACAATTTCATTATTCCTGTTATTAATATTTCCTTTAAGGCCTATTTTTTCTACAGATATATTTTGGCTGGATTGGGTTATAGGTAATTCAGCTGAACTTTTAGTTTTAGTTACAACTTTAGCACTCACTATATCATTTTTTATATGGCTTGATAAAGTAGTATTATATAATGGGAAGTCAACAACTCTTCTAAAAAGGATAATTCGAAAATATCGTAAACTAGATGAAGTTAGTCCTTTAAAATCTTATCATCTAAAAACAATTAATGAACTTACATATTATGCCTTAAATAAACCAGATAAGCATATTCAGGAAACTCTGACTGAATTCTATTATAATGAATTTTCGAAAATAAGACGAAATCACGATAAGACTAAACCATTAGAATATCCATACGAACTTTACGAATTTGTTCACAACTTATGCTTTGAAGTTATAAATCAAAAAATCGTAAGGCTACCTGTAATCGAACATCGTGCAGTAAGTGGATGGTGGCTTCTGGGAGAGGACTTTGAAGAGATTACAATCTCGGAAACAACATATTATTGGATATGGAGAAATTTGACTTTGATTTGTAGGACTGACAAATATGTTAAGGCCTATTGGTCTACAGCACATCAATATTTTGATTATAAATTAAAAGCTATTAGAGAAGACTATGACTTCGAAAAAGGAGAAATCATAAATATCAATGAAGTTGAAAAAAGATATGAAGAAAGACGTATATTTTTAGAATTCCATTATGCTCTAGGTGGACTATTAATGTATATAAAAAACTATACGACTATTAATTACCTATTTAATTATACACAATCATCACCACCTAGTTATGCTCTCCTACCAGAGACAATGACTGAAATCTTTATCTTTTTTGAAGAATTTCGTAATGAGTTTAAAAATCGAAAAACTCCAATTGATTTAAAATATTACTTTCCAGAATTAGATAATCTTGGTAATAGACGACAAGTTAATTATTGGATTTGTTGTTATATCACCCTACTTTTCATTAGACAATTCGCACAAAACGAGATATATACATTTCAGGACTTTACTGGACAGCCAACCCTTCCGGAAGATATTTTAGAATTGAATAATTGGTATGACGGTGTTTCATATTTCGAGAAGTGTTTAACAGATACTATTGATAATAGTTTATTGATGAATGCTGTTGGTTTTGAGAATATTGTCAAAGAGAAAAGAACGAATTTCCTTTGTTTTTTACAAACATTAAAGGAAAATATCAAAGATAGAATTGGGACAGAAAAACTAAATGCACATTTATCCGAAGAAAAAATTGAGGCGTTTAATCAAAAAACTAAAGATATCATAAACGAGGCTTTTAAACAATATAATAAAATCTTCATTCCACTAGACAATACAATTGAAAAAGATGATTTAAAACTAACCTTGCAAGGTTCAAAATTATTGTTCTCCAAATCAGCTTTTACTGACAAAGACATTCCGAACTTAAATTTCGATAGAGTTTTAGCCAACCAAATAGCAAATGGCACTATTAAAAAATATATTCCTAATTCGTTTTTAATTTCAAGAACAAGAAGATTTCTCTTAGAAGAAGCAACTCTTTTAGATGGCATAAAGAGACTTAAAATTAATAAAAACGAGTTTGTTATTGTTGGAGTAAATTTATCGCAACATTTAGAGAATGTAATTTCAAATTATAAAGATATTCTGATTAAAATACCTTCCACAGAATATCAAGTTAAGGATACTCTTTACGTAATAAATAAAAGAGATTTACCAAGTATTGAATTTAGAGAGTTGTCAAGTGAATCAATTGAAGATAATGATTTAAAAATTATTGATAATAATATAAAACTATATACATCTATAGTTGAAATTGATGATGATGAACAAAAAGAAAAATGGAAAGAAATTAATAATCCAAGAGATATAAATGTCAATGTTAGTGTTACAATTGCGTTTCTAGCTTTAATTTTATGGAATAAGAAGCGCGATATTGTTCAACTAAATATTATTTCTCCTTATAGAGAACAAGGAATACCAAATTCATTAAACGAAATATTGCCATTCGAATAAAAAGCCAGCAGGTAACACTGTATAAAAAAAATAGGGCAAGTAAGTGCTAAACCCAATGTTTCGGGAGCAAAAGATTTGGCTTGTGGATAATGCGAAAGGTAATTGCTTATTTAGAGCCCTACTTCTTTTATAATAAGCGTTTTAAATGTTAATTTTGCACTTATTACTTGAACTTAGATCAATCTGTTTGCGGACAAAATAATGTTACAGAATTAAAAGCAGTTTTAGAAAAAATTGACCTAAACCTTTAAAATTCAATTTAACACGCTCCTAACTTCTAAAACCTATGAAGATACCCATAGACCAATTTGAACAATATATAGACGAAACTATTCTGAAACGAGGTCATTCCTATTTTAAAAATGGCAATGTGGATGCTGTAGAGGAATTGAGCGACCATAATTTTGAAGCCATTGTTTCCGGAACGGACAATTATCGGATAACATTTTCAATTGAAGACCGTCATTTTATGAATGCTTCTTGCACCTGTCCGTATGATTACGGCCCTATCTGTAAACACATGGTAGCCGTTTTTTTGTATGTTTTACAGGAGGAGCTCGGTTTGGATGCGCCAAAGGCCAAAAAACCACGTAAAAAACGAAAGACAATCCAAGACCAGGTTTCGGAAATTTTAGCGGAACTTTCCCCTAACGAATTAGCGGATTTTTTAAAGGAACAAACTGAAATGAATCGGGAGTTTCGGGAGCTTTTTTTAGCAAGGTTTGCCCACCTTACACAAAAAACGGACAAAAAATTCTACCACGCCCAAGTAAAACGTCTTTTAAGAGCGGCCAAGGGGCGTCATTCCTATTTAGATTATCAAGGGGCAAGGGAAGCTTCCATTCTGGTGTCCGAACTCTTGGATACCGCTTCTGGATTCCTTCAGAAAAACAAACATCTCGATGCCTTTAATATGGCTGCAGCGATACTTGAGGAAATGATTAAAGCACTGGATTTTGCTGATGATAGCAATGGCGATATTGGATATTGCATAGATGGGGCGTATGAGATTTTGAATACACTTTCGAGAGAAGAAGATCTTCCTGAAAAATTTAGGAAGCATTTTCTTGAATATTCCTTAAAGACGTATAAGAAAAAGCTTTTCAAAGGGTGGGACTGGCATTTGGGAATGCTGGGAATGGCGGTGTCACTGGTTCGGGATCCAAAAGAAATAGTAACCCTGAAATCTCTTTTAATTGCGGTTGATAAAGAGGAGTATGATTATGAATTCCGTGAAGCTCAAAACCTGATGTATTTTCTTATTGGGAAATCAGAAGGAGAACAGAAGGCGTATTCGTATTTGCTCGAAAACTTAGATAATTACAATTTCAGAAAGAAAGCTATTGACCAAGCTATCAAAGCCAAGGAATACCAACAGGCCATTACTTGGGCCGAGGAGGGAATAGCACAGGACACCAAAGATAGACCTGGTCTCGTGCACGATTGGCAAAGAAGGTTATATCAGGTTTATAAAGAAAAAGAAAACACCGAAAAAGCCGTTCATTATGCCAAAGCGCTTTTTATAAGCAATTTCCACAACGAATTGGATTATTTAGAAGAGCTCCGAAAATTGATTGCTAAAGATGAATGGAAAGATTTTATAGAGAGTTTATTAGCAGAAATAACCAACAGCCGCGGATATGCCAAAAGGGTACTAGTTGAGAAAATTTTGATAGCCGAAAAAATGTGGCCGCAACTTCTGGTTTTCGTCAAAAAAGAAGTGGGGCTGGAGCACCTTCATAATTACGAAAAATATCTGTTGAATGACTATCGCAATGAAGTGATAGCGTGCTATGCGTTGGGAGTTCAAAAATATTTAAAAGATAATATAGGCCGTAAATATTATCGGCGTGCCGCCAAATACATCAAGCATATAAAAATTTTGGGAAACCCAGAAAAGGCAAACGAACTAAAAACTGACTTGATGGAGCAATACGACAATAGACCGGCACTATTGGAAGAGTTTGCAAAAATTTAAAAACAGGGAGTTTTTCGTGCTCTCAAGCTGTAAAACCGTTTTTAGTTTCAGGACGCTAGACTACTTCTTCTTTTTATAATTCCGAAGAAAAGAATATAGCCATAACACGCAATCACTAAGAATAGCGCTATTTTAAATCCGAGATTATCAGTTAAAAATCCGTATGCCGGAGGGATTATTGCTCCACCAACAATTGCCATACAAAGCAACCCAGAAGCCTGGGGCTTTAAATCGCCTAAACCGTCAATGGTCAACGCAAAAATGGTAGGGAACATGATGGAGTTAAAAAGACCTACTGCAAGAATGGACCACATAGCCACTAACCCAGTGGTGTTTATAGAAACCAGCAACATCAATACCGCGAGAAGTGCAAAAACAGATAGCACTTTAGGCGGAGCTATTATTTTGGTTAAATACGCGCCAATAAACCGCCCTACCATAGCCCCGCTCCAATAAAACACTACAAAGGCACCTACAATGGCCTTGGCGTCAACAGTGCTTAAATCTGTGTTTAGAAGGCCTGCAGCTATGGCATTCATGGTTTCGTTTTGCAAAATTATTTCAGAAAGGTTCATGCTCGTAAAATAATTTACCAAATAGCTGCCAATGGCAACTTCCGCACCAACGTAAACGAAAATCCCGAGCGCACCCATCATCACAATTTTATTTTTTAATAGCTTTCCATAACCTCCCACGGGCGTTTTCTCCAAGATTGTTGGGAGCTTTATAAATACGAAGAGCAGAGCCAAAAGGCCAATAAACCCTGCAATATATAGAAACGGCGTCTGTACGGCAGATGCTTCGGAAATGTAATAGTTATTTCTATCGATATCTGTTAAAACTGAAATTTCTTCAGAAGACTTTATCGTGTCGCTCAGCAAAAAGGAAGCGCCAATCAAGGGAGCAATCGCAGTTCCCAACGAGTTGAAGGCTTGCGAAAGATTCAGTCTGCTGGAAGCGCCGTCTTCACTTCCCAAAACGGAAACATACGGGTTGGCGGCTACTTGTAAAACCGTAATACCGCCTGCCAGAGTAAAATAAGCAACCAAAAATATCCAAAATACCCTTTCGGAAGCGGCTGGGTAAAAAAGTAAGCATCCTACGGCCATGGTAACCAAACCAACAATAATTCCTTTTTGATACCCAATCTTAGAAAGCAGTGCTCCCGCTGGGACCGAAATAACCAAATAGGCAAGAAAAAATGCAAACTGTACCAATCCTGCCTGAAAATAACTGAGTTCGAAAACGTCTTTTAACCGCGGGACCAAGCTGTCAACAAGAACGGTGATAAACCCCCAAAGAAAAAACAGGACGGTTACAGTTATAAAGGCGGCGCGGAAAGATTTTTTTTCGGTCATAGGAAGTTTGTTAATGATATGCTTTGTGCTCTCTGTGCCTCCGTGGTGTAAATTTTACCACAGAGCCGCAGCGGACACAGAGAATTTATTTTTTATTATAAAATTCAGAAGGAATATTCTCGTTTTTATCACCTTGATATTTGGTTACGGAAAAACCATCGTGAATGGAATAATATCCAGTTTCACCTTTTTTGTTCACTGCGATGTAACCTACCTGAAAATTGCTGTAATCTGGATTCTTCTTAATAATTCGTCCAATCGCTTCTTCGCAAGCTTCTTGGGGTGTTCTTCCTTGTCGCATTAGTTCCACAATCAAGAAACTACCCACGGTTTTTAAAACTTCTTCACCCATTCCTGTAGCCGTGGCGCCACCAATTTCATTGTCAATAAACAACCCTGAACCAATTATTGGGGAATCGCCTACACGGCCTGCCATTTTATAGGCCAAACCACTTGTTGTGCAGCCACCAGAAATATCACCATTTTTATCAATGGCGAGCATGCCAATAGTATCGTGGTTTTCAATGTTGATAATGGGTTTGTATTCTGAAGTCTTTTTCCACTCCTCCCAATCTTTTTTCGATCTTTCGGTAAGTAGGTCTGTGGGTTTAAATCCTTCAGAAATAGCGAATTGTTCAGCTCCTTTTCCCGCTAAAATTACATGGGGTGTGTCTTCCATAACTTTTCGTGCAACGGAAATGGGGTGGAGTATATTCTGAAGATAAACCACCGCGCCATAATCGCCGTCTTTGTTCATAATGCAGGCATCCAAGGTGACGTTTCCATCGCGATCTGGCAAGCCGCCAAGCCCTACCGATTGCCCATCGGCATTGGCTTCTTCAACCATACAACCTTTTTCTATGGCGTCTAGGGCAGATTTTCCTTCCTGTAGAACGCGCCAAGCTTCGGCCGTACTTTCTTTTACATTCCAAGTAGCGATAACCAGAGGGAAGTCTGCTGCTTCAAATTTCGGATTTATAACTTCAGCAGTTGACGCTTCAACTTCCGAAGCGAAAACTGAGCTGCCAACTACAACTCCCAAGCTGGAAAGGGTGGCGTTTTGTATAAATTTTCTGCGTTTCATGGAAAAATTAGTTTTTGGTTTTAAGTTTCTTGTTTCAGGTTTAGTCGTGGCTCTCTTCCGTCTTGCTTCTTGTTTCAAAACCCTTTGGGGTTTAGTCTTGACTCAATTAACCTCAATCTCATCCACAAAAATCCAAGCTTTTCCGCCATATCCTAGATGTCCTTTTGGTAAATCGCCGAGGTTTTTTGCTTTTATTTTTATGAATTGAATGTTCTTGCCTATATCAAATTTAATCGTTTTGATTTCTACTTTTTCCGATGGTTTTTCAGATTCTATTTTTTTAACGGATAGTTCTGTAAAGTTTTTTCCATTTTCTGAAACATAGCAGGTAACTTCAGTTGGATAAAAAATCCAGCTGCGTTGATCCTGTAGGAATCCAACAGAAACTGATTTCACCTCTTTTCTTGAACCTAAATTTACAGTAGCATCTAAATCTATATCGTGATAGCCCTGCCAAGTGCCCGTTCTAAAATCATTAGCGCCATGGATGCCGTCTATCAACGCGTTCTTGCCGCCGCCATTGTATTGGTTTGCATATTCGGTTTTGAGTTTTAGGCTGAGGTTTGGGTCTATCTTATAGAAATGCGTGGTTAATATTTCGCTTTTGCGAGCTCCTTCTTTGGCATAAGTTCTTAAAACACTTTCTTTAGAAATAGTAAAAGGAGCTGCATATTTTTGATATTCTGAATTATCTAGCGAATAATAAATTTCACTTTTTGATTCAGAAACTCCTAAGGAAACTTCAGTCTTGTTTTTAAAAGCGATATCGCCTTCTGCAATAAAAGGTGCGGGAACAATTAGATTTTCTGTTATTTCGGTTTTTGGAATGTCAGCATCTTTTGTAGCCCATGTTGACGGTTTATCGGTCATGTTAAAAACCAGTTTTCCGCCGTTGATAACTTCAGAATGATAAATAAAACTTCGGTTTAATGACTTTCTGTTCAAAGTTGCCGAAGCGATATACTTATTTTTATCGGAAATATCGTTTGCGATAACCTCAAAGGTTTTTCCATCGGCAAGATTGATTTTTGCACTTTCAAACAGCGGCGTCCCGATTATGTATTCATTGCTTGCGGGGGTTACAGGATAAAATCCTAAGGCGCTAAAAATATACCAAGCGCTCATCTGCCCGCAATCTTCATTGCCGGATATTCCGTCTGGACTGTTTTGATATTGTGCAGTTAAAATTTCATGAACGCGTGCTTGTGTTTTAGCTGGTTTATTGACGAAATTATAGAGATATGCCATATGATGGCTGGGTTCATTGCCATGCGCGTATTGCCCAATTAAACCAGTAATATCTACTTGATGACGGCCAGAGGTTGCTACTTCGGCGGTAAAAAGTTTATCCAGTTGAGTTTCAAACGCACTTTTGCCGCCCATCAAATTTATCAAACCAGTTAAATCTTGCGGTGCGTAAAAGCTGTATTGCCACGAGTTTGCTTCGGTATAGTTAAAGTTGACCTCATACGGATCAAAAGGTGCAAACCATGTGTTCCGGAAACGACCGCGCATAAATTTTGTTTCGGGATCGTACACGTTTTTATAGTATTGCGCTCTTTCAGTATAGGTTTTGTAATCTTCTGTTTTCCCCATGGCTTTGGCCATTTCGGCAATTGTCCAATCGTCATAGGCGTATTCCAACGTTTTTGAAACGGATTCACTTTCTTCTTCCACGGGAATAAACCCAAATTCCTTATAACTTTTTAACCCTAATTGGTCCTGGGTTGCAGCGTGTTTCATTGCTGTAAAGGCTCGTTCGGCATCAAAACCGCGAATACCTTTTAAATAGGCGTCAGCAATTACGGGCACGGCGTGATAACCAATCATGCAACCCGTGTAATTTCCTGCCAAAGGCCAAATGGGCAGGATTCCGCCTTCGTCGTGTTTTGCCAAAAGCGAGTTTATAAAATCGGTGGTTCGTTCTTGCTCAATGATAGTATATAATGGATGTGTGGCGCGGTAGGTATCCCAAAGTGAAAAAACGGTGTAGTTTGTAAAATCCGTTGCTTGGTGAATTTTTAAATCCATTCCCCGATAACGTCCATCAACATCTTGATAAAGGTTCGGCGCGATCATAGTGTGGTAAAGAGCCGTGTAAAAAATCGTTTTTCTGTCAATGCTTTCTTGGTTGTTGAGCCCTCCGGCTTCGTTCAGGGTAAGCTCAGTCGAAACATTGATTTTATTCAGTTGATTTTCCCAAGCTGCTTGGGCTTCCTGTTTTATCTGTTGAAAAGATTTCTCCCCAATTTCAGCTTCCAAATTGTTTTTAGCTCCAGTTTCATCTACGGCCGAAATTGCAATTTTTATATCGAGTTCATTGCTTTCTGAAGCATCAAATTCAAAGGCTGCAATTACTTTTTCGCCATCGGTTCTATCGTTTAAGTAGGTAACTTTTTTATAAGGTCGGGAAAACTGAATATTATAAAACAAGCGTTGATCCAGTGCCCAAGCTTCAGAATGTCGATGCCCTGAAATTTCGGTTTTTGAAATAGTTTTTACTTCCGAACTCAGTACTTTATCGCGATGTTCTAGATCTAAGATTACAATTTGTTTGGAATCCTTTGGAAAGGTGTAATGATGAATTCCGCTTCGTTCTGAAACTGTCAGTGCTACATCAATATTGGTGTCGTCCAAATGAACTTCATAATATCCAGGCGAGGCTTTTTCGTTTTCATGCGAAAACTGTGATCCATAGCCTTTTTTTCCATCTGCGCCATTGTTAAAAATAATGGCATTCGTAGGCATCAGCAACACATCGGCATAGTCGCTCACGCCGGTGCCGCTAAGGTGAGTGTGGGAGAATCCGTAGATGTAATCGTCGCTGTAATGATAACCGCTACAGCCGTCCCAACCATCTAGGCGAGTATCGGGGCTCAATTGCATCATTCCAAACGGCATTGTAGCACCGGGATATGTATGGCCGTGACCACCCGTGCCGATAAAGGGATTTACGAAATCGGTAAGAGTTTCCAGCTTAGCGTCTGCTTGCGAAAAACAGATAGAAGCCAATAAAATAACAAGAAGGGATAAGGGCTTGTACATTGTAAAAAGTTGAATGCACAAGATACTAAAACCGTTAAAATAAAGTGAAGTTGAGTTTTAGTATTTTAAAACGGCCTACCTTTAAAAATTTTTCTTACTCTATGCGCTGGTTCATATTTATAGTCCTTTATATTTTAGTTGATATTTACGCCTTTCAAGCGGTAAAAACACTTACCAAAAACCCTTGGGTTTACGGTGTGTATGTTTTTCTGTCGGTTGCTATTTTAGGGGTTTTGGTGTACGAGATTACCACCTTGGGCAAGGGCAAGGTCTTAGACATAAATACCATGTATGCTTTTGGGCTTTTTCTCACCTTTTTTGTACCCAAGCTCTTGCTTATAATTTTTATGTTTAGTGAAGATATTGGTAGATTTTTCGTGGGCACTTTTATGAAAGTTGCTGGAAGTAGCGATGTTCCGTTTATGGCTTCGCGCCGAAAGTTTGTTAGCACCATTGCCTTGGGAATTGCTGCCATACCTTTTGCTTCTCTGCTCTACGGAATGGTTAAGGGCAGATATAATTACAGAGTTTTGAAATATTCCTTGGAATTTGACGATCTGCCAGACGAGTTTGACGGCTATACCATTACGCAATTAAGCGATATCCACAGCGGTAGTTTCGACAATCGTGAAAAAGTGGAATACGCTATAAATTTGGTAAATGAACAGAAAAGTGATGTAATTGTCTTTACTGGCGATTTGGTAAATAATGTAGCCGAGGAGTTAGATGATTGGAAACAACTTTTTTCAACTCTGAAAGCATCTGATGGTGTTTTTTCAATTTTAGGAAATCACGATTATGGCGATTATGTAAAGTGGGATACTAAAGAAAGCCAAGCCTTAAACCTTCAAAAGCTAAAAGACACTCAAAAAGAAATGGGTTGGGATCTTTTGTTGAATGAAAATAGATATTTACATAAAAATGATGCGAAAATTGCGCTGGTTGGTGTTGAAAACTGGGGAGAAAACGGATTTAAAAAGGCGGGAGATTTAGATAAGGCCATGGAAGGAGTTTCTGAAAGTGATTTTAAAGTTTTATTGAGCCATGATCCTTCACATTGGCAATCGGTGGTTAGGGAAGATCCGCGTAACTTCCATTTAACCTTAAGTGGCCATACCCACGGCATGCAGTTTGGTATTGAAATTCCGGGTATTTTAAAATGGAGCCCTATTAAATACAGATATAAATATTGGGCGGGGATTTATAAAGAATTTGGAAGGTATATTAACGTAAACCGCGGCTTTGGATACTTGGGCTATCCCGGACGCGTGGGGATGTGGCCAGAAATTACAGTTATTAAACTTAAAAAGAAAAGCCTCATTACTCCCAAGGGGGAAACCAATGCAGTGTAGCGAAATTCACTAAAGATATGTGGTTTAATAAATGCCATTTCATTTTAGTGAAAAATTAAAAAATCCCGCTCTTTGCCGCATTGAAAACACATAGGGCACTTATTTTATTATATTTGTGCATACAATTGTTGGTACAAGGCAGGAAAAATCGTGCTAAAATTGACCATCTCGCTGAATTTTGTAAATTTATAGAATGAAAAAACAGCGGATTTATTTAGACACGTCAGTTTATGGTGGATATTTTGATGACGAATTTCAAGAGTTTACTAAACCCCTATTTGAACGGATAAATAAAAGTGAATTCACAATTATATTTTCAACTATGCTTGAGGGAGAATTGGAATTAGCACCCGAAAAAGTTCGAAAATTAGTTCGTGAAATAGAAAATGAGGATACGGAATTTGTTGAAGAAACAAATGATGCTGTTGAGCTGGCTACTGAATATATATCGGAGAATGTAGTTGGCAAGATCAGTTATCCAGATTGTCTTCATATTGCATTAGCGACAATCAATCAAGTGGATTTACTCATTAGCTGGAATTATAAACACATTGTTAATATTCAGAGAATTAGAGGTTACAATTCGATAAATATTAAAAACGGATATAAACCATTGGAGATACGTTCCCCAAGAGACTTAATGGATTATGGAAGCTAAAGCAGAAAAAAAATTCGATGCCGTTAAAATGGCTCGCGAAATTAAGGGCAAATTGGATGCTAAATTATCCAAAATGACCAAAGAAGAAATTGTTGCATACTTTAGAGAGCAACGGAGGAAACCAAACCGAGTAAAGCCCAGTGCCTAATATTGTATAGGTAGATAAGCTATGGCTTGGTCTCTCCTCACTTGAAAAATCATGAGGATGTTACAAAGTCAGTTTTTATTTGATAAGATTGGTGCTAAATCATGCACAGCTCATGTACATAACCGTTCAACTTACAAACAAAAGACGTATGTCAAAATTTGGAGAATTAATTGAAACCCGTACCCCAGTCCTTTTAGATTTTTATGCCGAATGGGACGAGGCCTGCAAAGCCATGAACCCAGTGCTACGCGATGTAGCTGCGGCACTTGGCGAGGATGCGCGGGTTATAAAAATAGATGTTGATAAAAATAAAGAACTCGCAGATGCCTTGCGCGTGAAGGATTTGCCAACATTGATGATTTACAAAAATGGCGAAATGAAATGGCGCCAAAGCGGAGAACAAGA
This sequence comes from Aequorivita marina, assembly GCF_031631895.2. Taxonomy (NCBI): domain Bacteria; kingdom Pseudomonadati; phylum Bacteroidota; class Flavobacteriia; order Flavobacteriales; family Flavobacteriaceae; genus Aequorivita; species Aequorivita marina. The sequence continues at coordinate 72,378 of NZ_JAVMBW020000006.1, read as the reverse complement.
TGCCGATACACTTGTTGGGTTGGTTAAGGAATATGTGTGATTCAATTGTGAATTGAGGCACATTTCCAGCCTTTTTCCGATATATGCTCTAAAACCTTGGGCAATACATAGCTAAGGTTTTTTTCTGCCTTTACACTATCGTGAAAAACAACAACACTTCCTGGTTTGATGTTTTTTATAACGTTTTCAAGACATTTTTCTGCTGAAATAGTTGTGTCAAAATCATAGCTCACAATGTCCCACATCACGATTTTATAGCCTTTCTTCTGAAGCATTTTTGCTTGTTCCGAAGTGATTCTTCCATAAGGTGGTCGGAATAATAATTTTGAACTGCTTCTTTCAGCATCCAACTTCCAGCTCTTATCAATTTCTAACTGTTTTTTAGCTTTTTCGGTGTTCTCAATATAAACCGATAGTTCTGTTTTCCAGCCGTTTAAATGATTAAAAGTGTGGTTGCCTACCGAATGTCCCTCGGCAATTACGCGTTTATAGACTTCAGGGTGCTTTTGGATGTTGTTGCCTATACAGAAAAATGTGGCCTTGGCATTGTGCTTTTTTAGTTCTTCCAAAACCCATGGGGTTACATTAGGGATGGGTCCGTCGTCAAAAGTGAGATATACGGTATTGTCTTTACGTGAAAATGCCCAGATCCGTTCAGGGTATAACCGCTGAATAAACCGGGGCATCTTTACTAATTTTAGCTTCAATCGTACTAGTTTAAAGGCGTTTCTAGTTCAGATTCCTTGGTGGGTTTCTGCTCCATTTGTTTTAAAAGACTAGAATCTACAGGGATTTCAAATCCTGAATCTTTTTGGATGTCATTGTCTAAATCCATTGCTTCGTCTGGGGAATAGAAATGGCGGAACAACTTTAAGTAATCATTAAACTCATTCGCTTCACTACGTCCAAATTCTTCGCTATCATAAATAGCCGCTACTTGCACCAAGCTACGATACCGCTCCATATTGGTTATAATTTCATCGGCAATAAGTCGTTGCCTGTTAAATTTCAATCCACTGTAATACAGTAGTTTTTCCTGATATTTTGCGGTTACATCATCATATACCTTTCGTGCTTTTTCAGTTTTATCCAATTCGTAATAACCAATAACAAAGGGCTCTAAAAGTGAGTAATACTCGTAGTATTTTATCGGCATTTTTTCCATTGCCAGATCCAGTATTTTTTCGGCCTTTTCATTTTTTCCTTCATTAATCAAGGCTTCGGCAAGACGCGCCAAGTTGCTTCGGTATGTTATTCCGTTACGACGGGTTTCGGTGTCGTGATATATATCTGGACTTCCGCTATTTCCCCAATCCCAACTCATAACAATATCATACATTTTATCGGCCTTTATTCGTCCCATATCAAATGGGCTTCTTTTGTCTATTGGCGTTTTTATTGGCACGAGTTTATAAACCACACCATCTAGTTGAAGATAGTCCTTCATCCATAGATAATCATCATCGCCAAAACTACCGCCGCTAAAGTAAATAGGGCGTTCCCAATCATTATTGGCAATAATATCTAGCATCATCATGCGGTTTTTATAAATAATATCGCCAGAAAGGGTAATATCTATGTAAGGCACAATTTTATCGGCATCTTTTTCAGTTACAATACCATTGCGAAGTACAGCTTCCTTATCTACCGGAATGCGAATTACTTTTGAAGGAAATGTATTGATAACTTGCCCATTTTGAAGTTCCATTTGCGTTGCCGGGCTGTCATTGGCAACAAAATTCATCCAGGTTTTTATATCGATAGTGTCCCTTTTGGTTTGCTGATAAATGAGGAAATCACGCGTTCCACCTCGGTATTTTTCATGGGTTAATTGCGAAGGAATTGGATCGCTGGTAAAGGCTTTCTTCTTCATATCGTCAATATACCAGTCGGTTTGGAATAAGCTGGTGTTTACAATTCTAACATCTTGACGATAGCCTTCCACATTTTGTGCATACCAGAGTGCGAAGGTGTCATTGTCTCCAATAGTAAAGAGAATTGCGTTTTCTTCGCAGGAATCCAAATACATTTTACCCATAGATTGGGCGGTGTATCTACCGCTACGGTCGTGGTCGTCCCAGTTTTGGGAAGCCAGTAAAATGGGTCCGGCTAAAATGGTTGCAACCATAACGATGGGCAATGCAATTTTTGGTTTTAAGTAATTCTTTGCCAGATCAAAAAGCGCATAGACGCCAAAACCAATCCATATAGCAAAAACATAGAAGCTTCCCACTAGGGCATAATCCCTTTCCCGCGGTTCAAAGGGGCGTTCGTTAAGGTATATTTTTAAGGCGAGTCCCGTAAAAAGGTAGAGTACCAATAACACCCAAAAGCTCTTTTGGTCGTTTTTAAAGTGAAAGACCAAGCCTATAATTCCTAAGATAAGCGGAAGGAAAAAGTAGGTGTTCCGGGCTTTATTGTTTTTTACATCACTGGGCAGGTTTTCTTGAGTGCCTAGCCTAAGTTCGTCTATAAAATTAATACCGCTAAGCCAATTGCCGTGCAGGTCGGTGTATTTTCCTTGCACATCGTCCTGTCTTCCCGTGAAATTCCACATAAAATATCGCCAGTACATATATCCAAATTGGTATTCGAACATAAACTGCATGTTTTGAAGAAACGATGGCCGTTTAATATCTAGATATTGGCCAAAATTCTTTAAAAACTTGTCGTAGTCCTGCGTATCAACCATGCCTTGGTTGTAGGCTTGCTTAAACTTATTGACTTCTGTTACTAATCTAGGCTCGTTGAGGTATTCACTTTTGACCGAAAAATCGAGTCCGCCTGTGAATTCCATATAATTGGCATTGTGCTCTGTACTCCACATTCTAGGCAGAATACCTTTTTGGGCATCATCGGTGTTCTGTCCTGCGTTTTTATAGTTGTTTACAATTATATACTTACCACTTGCGGTGTCTTTTTCGTAGTTCGGTTTTTCGTCTATATATGGGTTTTTTTCATCCAGACCTACGTAGGCTTCGGTAAAATTAGGACCGTAGAAAAGGTGTGTTGCCGGATACTGCTCGCGGTTGTAATAAGCCAAAAGCTCCCGTGCGTTGTTGGGGTTGTTTTCGTTGATTACCGTTCCCGCATTCGCGCGAATAGGAAGCATCAGCCAACTTGAGAAACCAATAAAAATAAAGAGTATGCACAGTACCAAGGTGTTAAGGTGTACAAAGCCTTTAGAACGACTATAACGCAATAGATAGTAAAATAAACCGATAAAAACGAGACCGGCAATAATGGTTCCGCTGTTAAATGGCATTCCTACGGTGTTGACAAAAAATACTTCCGCCGCACTAAAGAATTTCATTGTCATGGGCAGCAAGAAGATAAAAATAAAGAGGAGGATTGCTACACTAACGATATTTGCAACAACAAAGTTTTTTACCGTTACGGTTTTATAATGCTTAAAAAAGTATAGAAAACCAATGGCAGGAATAGTTAGCAGCGCCATAAAATGCACCCCAAAGGAGAGGCCAATAATAAAAGCGATTAGGATTACCCAACGGTTGCCACGGGGTTTAAGCATGTCGCGTTCCCAGCGCAAGGCAGTATAAAATAGAATAGCCATTAGGCAGGCTGCCATGGCATATACTTCGGCCTCTACGGCGTTAAACCAAAAGCTATCGGTATAGGTAAATGCTAAAGATCCAATTGCAGAGCTGGCAAGGATTGCCATTGCGTTGGTTTTATTGATTTCTTGATGTTTAGAAATAAGGTTGGTCAATAAAATACTGAGCGACCAGAACATAAAAAGGATGGTAAAGGCACTGGCAAAAACGGACATTAGGTTTATGGTTAGTGCGATATAGGTGGCATCTGGTGCAAATATGGAGAAAAACGCACCCAGTAATTGGTACAATGGAGCTCCGGGAGGGTGTCCAACCTCTAGATTACTTGAGGTGGTAATATATTCGCCGGCATCCCAAAAACTAGCGGTAGGTTCTACCGTGAGCCAATAAGTGGTAAGGGCGATTGCGAAGACAAGCCAGCCCGTGATGTTATTCCATTTTTTAAAGTTGAAAGAACCCATAATTACATTTAAATTTTAATGGCACGAATTTACTAATAATAAATATAGCCTCACATACGTAAATAGGGTAACGTTCAATATGCTATGATATTTTTTTCTAATGTAAATTATGATGCAGTAAAAGAACCTGTGTTTTCATCACGATTGCTTGGTTAAAGTGCCAATATAGCTTCAATTGCTAGAAAAAAAACGAAAAGACTAACCGGTAACTAGTCGAAAAGTATTTGTTTTTCAGAAATAAGACTTCTCTGTAAACGCTTTGTTTGAAGATTTCAATTACTCATAGCGATAACTATGAGAGCGCTTTAAGAGCTTGCGATAAAAGAAATTGCGCTAATAAATCTGGCGTCAACAAATTTTTTTTGAAAAAAATTTGCGCAAGCCAAAATATGTATTAAATTTGCCACTCCTAAGCGAGAAATTGTTTCTCTTCTTGGGTAGGCGAAAGCCTTAATTTATTGGAATTGGCCCATGGTGTAACTGGCAACACGTCTGTTTTTGGTACAGAAGAGTCTAGGTTCGAGCCCTAGTGGGCCAACGTAAATGATAACTCAATTTCCCTTTGGAGGTTGAGTTTTCTTTTTTGCATTAAGGCGATGGGGCGAGAAGCCTGTCCCGATTGGAACGCTAGTGAAACATCGGGAAGCCCTAGTGGGCCAACAAATAAAAAGTCCTGATCATTAATGGTTAGGATTTTTTATTTTCTGCTATTTTTTGAATAATCAAAACTTAGTTGGCCCACGTGAATGTGGGTGGTAAAAGCACAAAAGCTGGAAGCTTTTGTGCTTTTACCGTTTCCCTCCTCCACTCCTGATTTTTATTTAGGTTGGGACTTTTTTAGGATCAAACCCAATTGTTGTGTTTATACAAAATTTGCCGATTCCTTTAATTTACAAGCGCATAGCACGATAAAGTATGCCTATTTACCCACTTTCTCACTCTCCATATCAATAACCTTCGCCACCGTTTTTACCAAACGATCGTGATTTTTTACAAACGGATTAGTTTCATCCCAAACATAACCTGCGAGTACGGCACAAATTTGTTCTTTAATTACAGGGTTTTCAGGACGGTGGAAAAATATTTTCTGAAGATTGCCAGTGTACCACTCTTTAACATAGGTTCTAAAAACGTCAACGCCTTTCATAATATAACCGGTATAATCGGCCTCCCAATCAACTTTTTCGCCTTGTAGTTCTTTGGTTATTAATTTTGCAGCTTTTAATCCAGATTCCGTGGCAAAAGTAACGCCAGATGAAAATACAGGATCCAAAAACTCGGCGCTGTTCCCGGTGAGAGCGTAGCCTTTTCCGTAAAGTTGTTTTACAGCTTTTGAATAATTTTTAATCATGTATGGGTCAAAAAGAAACTCCAATTCTTTCAGTCTATCGTAATAATAATCTGAAATTTTTAGCATTTCCTTCATCTTTTCGGTATTTGTGCCTTTAAACGATTCTATAAATTCCGTGGGGCCTACAAACCCAATACTGGTATTGCCGTTTGAAAAAGGGATAACCCAAAGCCAAACATCATCTCGTACTACATCAAAAGTAATAATGGTTCCTTCGGTGCCTTTGGGGCGATTGGGTTCGTTAACATGCGTAAAAATCGCAGAATTTGCATCTAGGGAAGATGGCATATCCAAGTCTAAAAGTCTTGGTAAAACCCTACCAAAGCCGCTACTGTCAATTATGAATTTAGCTTTTATTTTATATACTTCGCCATTTTCATCTTTTACTGTTGTAATAGAATCGCCAACACCTTGAGGAGAGTGATCGCCATCTCCGAGGGGAGCTGAGGAGACAAACTCCACATTGGTCACTTCATGGCCAAAGGAAAGATCTACACCTTTTTTAACTATTTCCTTGGCGAGCGTATGGTCAAAATCTGCACGTGGAACCTGCCAGGTATAATCCCAGCCGGGCGTATATTTTTTACCAAAATCAAAATTACAGACAATACCATTCTTTAAGAAGCGCGCGCCAGACTTCACTTCAAAATCTTGTTCCATTAAGCAGTCTAGAAGCCCTGTTTCTTCAAAATGATCCATACAGCGGGGTAAAAGGCTTTCGCCAATTACAAAGCGGGGGAAGGTGTTTTTTTCAACAACTTTGCAGTTAATTCCGTTGTTTTGTAGGTAAGAGGCTGCCACGCAACCAGAGGGTCCCGCACCAATAATTAACACATCAACAGTAATAGTATCCATACAGCTTAAAAAGAAATTTAGTTAGTCTATACTTTTTTGATTCCTGCATAATTTAATCATTTTGTCTTTAAATCGGGGTGTTTTTTGTGTTGTATAGTACAATTATGTGTCTGTACAAGTTGAATAATTGGAGCAAAATGACAATTTTTTGGCAAATGGGAAAGGTTTAATCCATTTCGCCGTTAAAAAAACTATAAATTTGCAATCTAAAGTAATGCATTATTTTTGCTACTCACATTTAATCAACCTATTGATTCTATACTAAATGCCAATATTAAAAGGAAAACTGGAAATTGCCGATTTTGAGAAAACAATTTTCAAGAATGAAACCGTCCAACTTCACAAAGATATATTAGAAAGCACACAAAACAGCTTTGACTTTCTTAAAAAATTCGCTGAGAATAAAACTATTTACGGTGTAAATACTGGTTTTGGCCCCATGGCGCAGTATAAAATAAAGGACGAAGAGCGCATTCAGTTGCAATACAATTTGGTTAGAAGCCACGCTTCAGGCACCGGCAATCCAATTGAGCCAGAATACGTTCGTGCTGCAATGTTAGCCCGCCTCAACACTTTGAGTCTCGGTAATAGTGGGGTGCATCCTTCGGTGATAAACCTTATGACCCAGTTGCTAAACAAAGATATAATCCCACTTATTTACGAACACGGTGGAGTAGGTGCAAGTGGCGATTTGGTTCAGCTTGCCCATTTGGCTTTGGTATTGATTGGCGAGGGAGAGGTTTTTTATAAAGGAGAGCGGAAAGACACTGCTTCGGTTTTTAAAATTGAAAACCTAGAGCCCATTAAGGTTGAACTTCGCGAAGGCTTGGCTTTAATGAATGGCACATCGGTAATGACGGGAATTGGCGTAATAAATGTGCTGTATTCAAAAAACATTCTACAATGGATGATTAAGGCTTCCTCAGCTATAAACGAAATTGTAAAAGCCTATGACGATCATCTTTCACTTGAGCTTAACGAAACCAAAAGGCATAAGGGGCAACGCGAAATTGCTAAAAAGATGCGTGCTCATTTAACTGATAGCAAATTGACCCGTAAGCGTGAGCATCACTTGTACAACGGGTCAAAAAATGTAGAGGTTTTTTCAGAAAAAGTACAGGAATATTACTCCCTGCGTTGTGTGCCGCAAATTTTGGGCCCCGTGTTAGACACCCTTAATTCGGTAGAAAACATATTGATTGAGGAAGTTAATTCGGCAAATGACAACCCTATTATAGACGTTGAAAAACAAAATGTATATCACGGCGGAAACTTCCACGGCGACTATGTTTCTTTAGAAATGGATAAACTAAAAATAGTTGTTGCAAAAATGACCATGCTTTCGGAGCGCCAATTAAATTACCTGCTCAATTCAAAATTGAACGACATCTTACCGCCATTTGTAAACTTGGGGAAGCTCGGGTTAAATTTTGGAATGCAAGGCGTACAGTTTACCGCCACTTCAACCACCGCTGAAAGCCAGATGCTCAGCAACCCAATGTACATTCACAGTATTCCAAACAACAATGACAATCAAGATATTGTTAGTATGGGTACTAACGCGGCGCTCATTACTAAAAAAGTGATTGAAAATGCTTTTGAAGTGGTTGCGATTGAACTTATTACTATTGTTCAGGCCATCGAATATCTAAAGGTTCAGGATGAGGTTTCTTCCGAGACCAAAAAACTGTACGATGAAATCCGTAACCTAGTGCCACCATTCACGGAAGATGTAGCAATGTACCCGTACGTAAATAAGGTGAAAGATTTCTTAATAAATTCCTCTAAATAAGCGCATTGTATTTCAGTAAAATTGTTTATTTTAACGTCAACTAACTAAAATATATTTTATTATGAAAACAATTCTCACTTTGGTGTGCACTTTCTTTATTGGAATAGCTGCTAGCAATGCACAGGAACTTGCTTTGGTACGTGATGACGGCGATTTCGGTTATATTGATAAATCTGGAGATTTTGCCATTCAACCACAATTTGATAAGGCCGATAGTTTTTCGGGCAAGTATGCTGCTGCAATGAAAGACAAAAAATGGGGTTTTATCGATGCCTCGGGAGCATGGGTTATTCAACCTGAATACGATCGTGTAAAAGCCTTTAACTCTGGATATGCCTTGGTTTCAAAAGATAAGGACTGGTGGTATATTAATTCGAAAAATGAAAAGCTGGAAACTCCGGCTACCGATAAATACTACGATTTTGATAACGGTGCTGCCATTATCAGAAATGGCGATATGGTGGGCCTGATAGACACCAACGGAAATACTATTTTAGAACCAAAATATACCGAAATTAAAGGTTTTAACAACGGATATGCCAAGTTTAAGACAGATGAAGCTTGGGGTTTGCTCAACAATAAAGGCGAAGTGTTTATACCTGCCGAGTATGATGAAATTGGTGATTATAGCAAAAACGGACTATGGGCGCGTAAAGGTGATACGTTTGGCGTTTTTATTGAAAAAAGCTTTACCCCGATTAATGGCGTTGAAAAAATATGGAACTTCACGGATGATGCACCCTTAACATATGCAAGAAGTAATGGAAAAATGGGCTTTATAAACGGTATAGGCGAATGGGTAATAAAGCCAGCCTATGATAAAGCACGTGCTTTTAACGCAGGTCTTGCACCTGTAACTGAAGGCAAAGATTGGGGGTATATTAATGAAAAGGGCGAAAAAGTAATAGACTTTAAGTATAGAGATGCCGAAGTGTTTTCAGACAGTGGTTTAGCTCCAGTAAAGGAGCGAAAACGCTGGGGGTTTATTGATAAAACCGGAAAATTGGTAATTCCTATGGAATATGATATTTCAGTGGGTATGTTTGGCTTTTTGCAAAAGAACACTAAAAAGGGTTTTCACAATGGCCTAGCTCGGGTAAAGAAAAAACGAGATTGGGGCTTTATAGATGAAAACGGAAATGTAGTGGGTAAATGGTTCAAAAATGCTGAGAATTTTGTAGATACCTCTAAGTAAAAAAGTGGAGCCCCGATAATTATTGGGATTAAGAAAGTCAATAAAAAAAATGGTTTAGAAAGTTCCTCTCGTTTTTTCAAGAGGAGAACTTGTACCGAATTTTTTTCGGTATGCTGAAGGCGGAGGGGTTTCTTCGTGTGAAAAAATTATATGAAAAAGAAAAAGGAAAAAATGAAATACGCCTTAGTAACAGGAGGTTCGCGCGGTATTGGTCGTGCAGTATGTATTCAACTAGCGAAAGATTTAGATTATAGCCTACTAATAAATTACAGCAGTAATAAGGAGGCCGCCCTGCAAACCCTTAAAGAAGTTGAAGAGCTTGGCGGTAAAGGCGAAATTATGCAATTTGACGTAACAAACGCCGAAGCCGTGAATAAGGCATTTGACTTATGGCATGAAGCTAATAAAGACGCTATTATTGAAGTAGTTATAAACAACGCCGGAGTTACCAGAGATGGTTTGTTTATGTGGATGAATCCTGAAGACTGGAACAAGGTGGTCAACACCAGTTTAAACGGTTTTTACAATGTTACCCACTCCTTAATTCAGAAGTTGTTGGTCAATAAATACGGTAGAGTCATCAATATGGTATCGGTTTCGGGCCTAAAAGGAACGCCAGGACAGGTGAATTATTCTGCAGCAAAAGCGGCTGTAATTGGTGCAACAAAGGCTTTGGCGCAAGAAGTTGCCAAGCGGAACATTACCGTTAACGCAGTGGCACCTGGTTTTATAAACAGTGATATGACTGCAGAATTAGATCAAAAAGAGCTTAAAAAAATGATTCCGGCAAATCGCTTTGGTGAAGCTGAAGAAGTAGCCCATTTGGTAAGTTTTTTGGCGTCAGAAAAATCTTCGTATATTACAGGAGAGGTCATTAGTATTAATGGGGGTATTTATTCTTAGGGAAATGCTGAAGGCTAAATTAGGCTTTTACTTTCATGTTTTCTAAGAGAATTTCTTCTTACATAAATCAAAGAAAGAAAAGCTATATGAAAATTTCTACTTTATTCCCAATAGCAGTTGCAATAGTATTGTTTCAGGCAAGGGCAATTGGACAAATAAAACCAATCATACACATTTCGGGTAATAGTGATAAACAAGCAAAAGAAATAGCTGATTTTGAGCTAGATTTTGACAATATAGTCTATGTTCCTGATAGGGATGGAAATGAAAGCTCTGCTTTTAAATTTGACGGTAACAGTTGTATTAAAGTACACCGTGATATTAACCCAAAGAATATGCCTGAGCTAACCATTAGCTATTGGGCAAAACCTGATTTTGATAATAAAAGAATGACCGTTTTCTCACATGACAATGGTGGTTTTGATAGAACTATGGCTGTTGATGCAAGAGGCGGCAATGCCTGGAAGTGGACTGCATATTGTGGTAGTCCAATTGCCGGAGCAAAGGTTGACACGAATAAATGGTCCTTTGTAACTGTGGCTTTCAATCAAAAAGAAAATGAAATATTAATTGCTGTAGATGGAAAGTTCTACAGGAAAGAAGCAAAATCGTCCAAAGGTTTAAGTTTTTTCCACATAGGAAACAATCCGTCTTTTGGCGATCCATATTTTGGGTTGTTGGATGATATCAAAATCTACGATGTTGCATTGACCGAAGAGCAAATTTTGAAAGAATTCACTTCAAAAGGTGGGGAAATAGAAGTTTCTGATCAATATTATTACGCTGAGGACGATCAAAAGGCAGATATCGTTGTAAGGGTAGGAGATATAGACAACCTTGGTTTTGGTTGGGAAGAAGGCTTTGATCCATTTTGTGGTATGAATACTAAGAAACATTCCTACCCCTGGCAAACGGATCCAAACGACTACCCAGGTACAGATCGTATTATGGTGGTTAGCAGTTATAAAACTGGTAGAAGCGATGGTTATGCTTCAAGAACCAAAAAGATTGATAATTCACCAATTCCTATTGAAATCAAGTATGATAAACCCAGTATAGATGTTGAGAAGGTCGTTATTCAAATGATGTTGGATGATTTTCAAGCTCCGGTTTGGGGAACGTCATTCCAATTTCATGTCAATGGGAAACGGCTGACGTATGTAGAAGATGTAATTAATCAGTTGAAGCAAACTGGTCCTACGGGAAAATTAGTGCAAGTTGGTTTGTTGCCTGAAGATAATAAGCTCTTTGAGTCTGGCAGTGTATCTATAGAAATAGACGACCCTATTACAGGTGCCGGAGACGGGTTTGCAATAGATTTTATTCAGTTGCTTCTCAACCCCAAAGGGGAATATAATTGTACGGGAAATATTTCGGGAACCGTGAAGGACGAAGCTGGTAATTGGTTAAAAGATGTAATCGTCTCTGCAAATGGTTTAAAAGAAGGCTTGACGAAAAACGACGGAAGTTTTGAATTAATTGCTGTTCCTATTGGTATGATTACCGTATCGGCCAACAAGAGCGGATATACCACGGCAAATGCCAGTTTTGAATTAGAGCGCGATAAAAATGAAACTGTCCATTTGGTGCTGAAGAAAAAGGAGTCGGAATCTTCAGATTATTTAAATCAGGAATTAAAAGAAAAGGGTTTTGTTAATCTCTATGGAATTCATTTTGATTCTGGAAAAGATAGCCCTAAGAGCGAATCGGAAAATACTTTAAATTCTTTAGCCGATTTCTTGAAGAAAAACCCTGATAATAAAATTGAAATAATCGGGCATACAGACAGTGATGGAGATGAAGCCATGAATCAGGACCTTTCTTTGAGAAGAGCAAAATCGGTAATAAGCTGGTTAAAGGAGCATGCCATTGCGGTTTCGAAAATTAAAGCGACAGGATTGGGTGAGGCAAGTCCCATAGCAAATAACGATTCCCCATCTGGAAAAGCGTTAAACAGGAGGGTGGAAATAAGACTTCTTGAATAAGTTTTTATACATATAGTTGTATTCTTATATTTATTAAAAGAAACTTTGTGCGCATCAATTTAAATAACATACTTTAACAAAATGTGGAAAAATGAATTGATTGTCTAAGGAGTTAAACTTGAATCTAAAAAATGAGAAGAGTAGTAATAACTGGAATGGGTATTTATTCCTGTATAGGTAAGAACCTTAAGGAAGTAAAGGACTCATTATATAACGGAACCTCTGGTATTATTTGCGACGGAAAACGAAAAGATTTCGGGTATCGTTCGTGTCTTACCGGATGGGTAGAGGAGCCTAATCTAAAAAAGGAGCTTTCGCGTAGGGAGCGGATTAGTTTGGGTGAAGAGGGCGCTTATGCTTATGTTGCTACTGTTGAAGCTTTAAAGCAAGCAAAAATAGATCAGCAATTTCTCGATGATAATGAAGTGGGAATTCTCTACGGAAATGATAGTACGGCAAAATCGGTAATAGAGTCTGTAGATAAAATTCGCGAGAAAAAAGATACAACACTCGTGGGTTCAGGAGCTATTTTTAAGGCGATGAACTCTTCGGTTACCATGAATCTTTCAACTATATTTAAGTTAAAAGGAATCAATTTTACAATTAGTGCCGCATGCGCCAGTGGCTCACATTCTATTGGAATGGCGTACTTTCTTATTAAAAACGGTCTTCAGGATTGTATAGTTTCTGGGGGAGCCCAAGAAATAAATGAACTCGCAATGGGCAGTTTTGATGGTCTTGGAGTTTTTTCAACAGCAATGGACCCGGAAAAGTCGAGCCGGCCATTTGATAAAGATCGCGACGGATTGGTGCCAAGTGGCGGGGCTGCCACTTTAGTTATTGAAAGTTATGAAAGTGCCGTAAAACGCGGCGCACCAATTTTAGGTGAAATTATAGGATATGGGTTTTCTTCTAATGGAGAGCATATTTCAACACCCAATGTTGATGGTCCTGCCCGGGCAATGAAAAAGGCGCTGGATCAAGCAAATATAGCTGCCGCTGATATTGATTACGTCAACGCCCATGCTACCTCTACACCGGTGGGTGATGCCAATGAAGCCCTTGCAATTACTGAGGTTTTTGGTGAAAATGGCCCGTGTGTAAGTTCTACAAAATCTATGACCGGCCACGAATGTTGGATGGCAGGAGCTAGTGAAGTTGTCTATTCTATGTTAATGATGGAAAACTCTTTTATAGCTCCAAATATAAACCTGGAGACCCCAGATGATGCGGCTTTAAAATTAAACCTTGTTAACAAAACGTTAAACAAAAAAATTGATGTATTTTTGTCCAATTCTTTCGGTTTTGGGGGAACCAACTCCGCATTGATAATTAAAAAATGTACACATTAAAAATGAATAAAGAAGTTATAGAAGAAAAGATAAACTACTTTTTGGTGGATGAGTTTGAGGTGGAATCTGATGACATAGAACCAAAAGCCAATTTAAAGGAAACTTTAGAGTTGGACAGTTTGGATTTTGTGGATTTGGTTGTTGCCATTGAGGCTAACTTTGGTGTGAAATTGACCGGTGAGGATTTCCTTAATGTGATTACGCTTCAGGATTTTTACGACCTGATTGAAACAAAAATCAGCTGAAATTTGCAATAGATTTTTATGGCGGGTGAATGGGAAGGCAAGAGCAAAGGCACCGTTTTAGGATATAAAATTTTTATATTTTTTATTACAAAATTAGGGGTTAGAGCCGCTTACGGGCTGCTCTACTTTGTAGCGCTATACTATGTTTTTTTTGCGGGCAAAAGCACCCGATCTATTTACTACTATTTCCGAAAAAGGTTAAAATATCCACAATTCAAGAGTGTTTTTAGTATTTATAAAAGTTATTACGTTTTTGGTAAGACTATTATCGACAAGGCCGCAATTTCCTCGGGCTTAAAAAACAGGTTTACCCATGAATGCGATGGGGTAGAAAACATTACACAGCTTTTAGACAAGCAACAGGGCGGAATTATGATAAGTGCCCATGTGGGTAATTTTGAGGTTGCCGAGTTTTTTTTTCAGGATATTGATACCAGATCGCAGATAAACTTGGTTACTACAGATGCCGAGCATCAACATATAAAGGAGTATATGGAAAAAGTTAGCCTTCGCTCCAATATAAAGTTTATTTTGGTGCGGGATGATATGTCGCATATATTCCAAATAAACAATGCACTAAGTAATGGTGAACTCGTTTGTTTTACGGGCGATAGGTACATGAAGGATCAAAAAGTATTGACTGAATCCTTATTGGGAAAAGAAGCAAATTTTCCCGCTGGCCCGTTTTTGTTGGCTAGCCGTTTAAACGTTCCGGTTTTGTTTGTATACGTAATGAAAGAAACTAACAAGCACTATCATCTTTATGCGCGAAAGACAGCTGTAAAAAATCGGGATGCACAAGGTTTGTTAAAGAAATATACCAAAAGCCTTGAATGGATGTTGGAAAAATATCCCTTGCAATGGTTTAATTATTTCGATTTTTGGGATACAGACGATTAACATTTTAAATTTGCCTGTAAGGCTTAAGCGATTCGTAGGTGTTTAATTAGTATGAAAGAAGTTTTAATAATATATTATTCCCAGACGGGCCAATTGACGGATATCTTAAAACGTATCGCCTCCACACTTTCTGATGAAAAAGTAAATATTACTTATTACGAGATTCTTCCGAAGAAAAAATTTCCATTCCCTTGGAAACAGGAAGCGTTTTACGGTGTATTTCCCGAAACATTTTTACAGATTCCTACGCCTTTAGAGCCTATTCCCGCTACAATACTTAAGAAAAAATACGATTTAGTGCTTTTGGGATATACCACTTGGTATTTAACGCCTTCCATACCTATAAATTCATTTTTGAAATCTTCCGAAGCTAAAAAGCTGCTTGCCAATACCCCGATTGTTACCGTATCAGCGAGCCGAAATATGTGGATTATGGCGCAGGAAAAGGTTAAAAAACTTCTGGTTGCCAATTCGGGAAAACTGGTGGGTAATATCGCTTTGGTTGATAGAAATTTGAACCATATAAGCGTGATTACAATCGTACATTGGTTAATAGGCGGTAAAAAAACCAAAATGCTGGGCATCTTTCCAAAGCCCGGGGTTTCTGATACTGATATTATGGATGCGTCCCGTTTTGGAACTCCAATAAAATCAGCATTGCATCAAAATGAATATACAGATTTGCAAACCAATTTGTTAGCAATTGGCGCTGTTAAGGTAGATCCGTCATTAATTGCCACAGATATTCGCGGAAACATGGTTTTTACCAAATGGGCCAATCACTTAATTAAAAAGGAAGGTCAAGAAAGAAAGAAATGGCTCGTTTATTTTAAATATTATTTGTTATTTGCAATATGGCTTATAGCTCCAATAGTATTTATTGTATTTTTGCTCACGTATCTCCCAATGTACCGTAAAATTCAGCGGGAAAAAGCCTATTATTCATCAGTTGGATTAAAGTAGAATTAATGAAGAACGTTTACATTACTAGAATTGCAAAATTTTTACCCAATGAACCTGTAGCAAATGAGGCTATGGAGGAAAAACTAGGCGTTATTAATGGAAAAACATCAAAAGCACGCCGGATTATCCTTCGGAACAACAAAATTAAAACCCGTTATTACGCTATTGATAAAGACGGGAATGTAACCCATAACAATGCGCAACTTACTGCAAAAGCGGTTGAGGCCTTATGTGATGCTGGTTTTAATAAAAACGAAATTGAATTGCTATCCTGTGGTACTTCCAGTCCAGACCAGATTCTTCCTAGCCATGCAACCATGGTCCATGGTTTTCTGGAAAATGGAAATTTAGAAGTAAACTCTCCATCTGGCGCGTGTTGCAGTGGTATGAACGCTTTAAAATATGGCTATATGGCCATAAAGTCTGATCAGGTTAAAAACGCGGTCTGTACCGGTTCTGAACGGACTTCCTCTTGGATGAAATCTGATATTTTTGAAGATGAGGTCTCCCATTTAAAAGAAGTAGAAGAACAACCCATTCTTGCTTTTAATAAAGAATTTTTACGTTGGATGCTCTCTGATGGTGCTGGAGCCGTACTTTTAGAGGCTGAGCCCAAAGGTGATACTCCGCTAAAAATTGAATGGATGGAAGGTTATAGTTATGCTTTTGAACTTAAAACTTGTATGTATGCTGGTGGTGAGAAGCAAGAAGACGGGAATCTAAAGCCATGGAGTGAATATCCTGCCGATTCTTGGGGTAAGATGTCACTTTTTGCCATGAAGCAAGATGTGAAATTGCTTGCTGAAAACATTCTTCAAAAAGGGGTGGCAAGTATGAAAGAAGCTTTAGAAAAACACAAGATTACAGAAGATGATATAGATTATTACCTGCCTCATATTTCGTCGTATTACTTTAAGGAAAACCTGTATAACGAAATTGAACGGCAAGGGCTTCATCTGCCTTGGGAAAAATGGTTTATAAACCTGGAGAAAGTTGGTAATGTGGGAGCGGGATCAGTATATCTTATGCTAGAGGAATTGGTACACTCTGGAAATCTTAAAAAAGGCGATAAAATATTGCTGCAAGTTCCAGAAAGTGCGCGGTTTGCATATTCCTATGCCTACTTAACGGTTTGTTGATGGAATCAATTAAGCTGTTTAGTCCAAGCGGTTTAAAAGGTGAAACTTTGCCTTACTCACTATGGTTTGGGTTTCAGCATGCTTCCTATAAATTAGTAATTCAATGAGCGATTTCAACAAAGCGATAACAGATAAGGATTTTGTAGGAAAATTAATTCCGCAGAAACCTCCATTTGTAATGGTTGATAAATTGCTTCATTTTGAGGATAATAAAGTGGTTGCTGGCTTAAAAATTTCTGAAGAAAACATTTTTACGCAACATAAAAAATTTACCGCTCCAGGCTTGATTGAGCACATGGCGCAAACGGTTGCTTTATATACGGGATATCAATATTTTTTAAAAAAGGAAGCTGCTCCGGTGGGTTATATTGGTGCTATTAAGAAGGCAGAGATAATTGAGCTTCCAGCTGCCGGGAAGGAGCTTGTTACAACTGTAGTTGTTCTTCATGATATTATGGGGGTTACGCTGGTAACTGTGGAAACTAGATGTGAAGAGAAAATAATTGCTTCTAGCGAAATGAAAACCGTATTGGCCGCTTAATATCACTTGTTCAAATTTTACTCAAAAAAATGATTAAACAATAGATTTAATATTTCCCAAAACCTTCTAAAGCATATAATTTTGAGTTTATGAAGACTACAGATGTTTCGCAAATTAATATTTCAAACTTCCTGCCGCATCGCAAACCAATGTTGATGGTGAATGCTGTATTAGAAATAGATGAAAATTCTGTAGCTACCCAATTCCATATTTTGGAAGATTGTATTTTTCTGAAAAATGGCAAGCTCACGGAAGCCGGATTAATTGAAAATGTAGCGCAGGCTGCATCAGGCGTGGTGGGACAAAGCTTTTTTGATAAAGATGATGTAAACGGAACCGGCAATAAACTTGTTGGTTATATCAGTGCTATTAAAAAGATTGAAATTCTTGAATTGCCCAGCCTTGGCGCAACAATTATTACCAAAGCAAAATTGCGTTCACGCATGGATACTGGCCAAATGACCATGTGTAGCCTTGAAACGGAAACTTTTCTCGATAAAAAATTAATTGTATCTTCTACTATAAATTTTTTAATTCACGAAGTAAGCAAATGAAGAAGAAAGAAGTACCCCAGGACAAAAGCAATTTAGAATCGGCAAATTTTCGCGAACTCTGTTATGCAGTAGATGAAAACGGTGAATACACTACTGAAAACAGCAGTGGATGGGAGCCAAAAACCGTTGCCCTGAGCAATGCAATAGAAGAAATTAACGCACGGATAGAGGCGGCTAAAGAGCGTGTAATTGCTGGTAAAACAAGCCCTATTGAATACTATATGGAGCTTCATAAAATGGATCTTGGTATTTTGGCCAGTTATGTAGGCCTCTGGAAATGGCGGGTAAAACGACACTTTAAACCTTCGGTGTTTAAAAGATTAAGAGATAGAACATTAAAGAAATATGCTGAGGTTTTTGATATTTCGGTTGCCGAATTAAAGAAATTTGCTCCATAAAAAACTTGCTTGTATAGGGGTTTGGTATTCTAGTTTAATATTTTGTACATAAAACATTGCGGTTTTAAGATAGCTTGAATTTCCTCCCATTGTTCCAAAGCCTTCGACAAAAATAAAATTTAAAAACGTTAACAATATACCAGAAATTTGAAAGAAGAAACAATAATAGATTTTACCCATCATCAAGCTGCCCATTGCGAAAACGGTGTGGTTTCAAATTTAATGAAGTACAAGGGCTTTAACGTCAGCGAACCTATGGTATTTGGAATTGGTAGTGGTTTGCTGTTTTTTTATATTCCATTTTTAAAAGTGAACCGGGCTCCTGTTTTAACTTACCGTGCAATGCCGGGGCATATTTTTAAAAAATTTGCAAAACGTACTGGGATTAAAATTAAGCGTGAAAAATTCAAGAATAAAAAAGATGCACAAGCGCGTTTGGATGAGAATTTGCTTCGGAATAACCCTGTAGGCCTACAAGTTGGCGTTTATAACCTCACGTATTTTCCAGATGAGTACCGTTTTCATTTCAATGCTCATAATATGGTGGTTTACGGAAAGCAAAATGGGCGTTATTTAATTAGTGATCCGGTAATGGAGGATGTTACTTCGCTTACTGAAAAGGAACTTGAAAAGGTGCGTTTTGCCAAAGGCGCTTTTGCTCCTAAAGGACATATATATTACCCCATTGATTTTCCCGAGAAGCTAAATCTAGAAACGGCCATAATAAAAGGTATAAAAGATACGTGTAAAACAATGCTTGCCCCGGTTCCTATTGTTGGGTATAAAGGTATCCGTACGGTTGCTGGCCTTATTCGAAAATGGCCAAAGAAAAATGGCGCTAAAAAAGCTAGTCATTATTTGGGGCAAGTGGTGCGAATGCAAGAAGAAATTGGCACCGGAGGTGGTGGTTTTCGGTATATTTATGCTGCATTTTTACAGGAATCAAGTAAATTGCTGGGAAATGAAAAACTAAACGAACTTTCTAAAGAAATGACCCAAATAGGAGATTTATGGCGCGATTTTGCCGTTGAGGCCTCCCGAATCTATAAAAACAGATCTCGAAACCTCGGAAGCCAAATAGATAGCTACAATCAAGTAGCCGACCAATTGGACCATATTGCCGACTTGGAAAAGGCTTTTTTTAAAAAACTGAAGAAAGCTATTTAGTTAGCAACAAGTGAAAATAGTGTCATTTGAATGCGTGCTCGGTATTATTATCAAATAGAAAAAACTTATATAAGCTTGTGTTGTTTTCCGTAAGGCGGAGTATTAATTATGATAGAAATTACCCAACTTTCAAAAAAATACAAATCGGCAGAAAATTATGCGGTCAACAACCTCAGTTTAACCGTGGCAGATGGCGAAATATACGGCTTGCTTGGGCCAAATGGCGCGGGGAAAACCACCTTGATTTCAATGCTAACTTCGCTATTAAAGCCAACTTCTGGCTCGTTTAGCATACACGGCCTTGATTTTAAAACCAATAAAAACCAATTAAGACAGTTAATTGGTATTGTACCACAAGAATACGCACTTTACCCAAACCTTACGGCCTTCGAGAATCTTCAGTATTTTGGAAGTATGTATGGCATTAAAGGAGAATCGCTAAAAAACTCCATTATGGAGCATTTGGAAATTATGGGGCTCTCAAAGTTTGCAAATAAAAAAACAGCTACTTTTTCTGGTGGAATGAAACGCAGGGTCAACTTAATTGCCGGAATTCTTCACCAGCCCAAAGTTTTATTTTTAGATGAACCTACCGTTGGCGTAGATGTGCAATCTAAAAATGTGATTATTGATCATTTAAAATTGATAAACAAGCAAGGTGCTACAATTGTTTATACCTCGCATCATTTAAATGAAGCCGAAACATTCTGCACGCACGTTGCGATAATTGATAATGGTGAGATTGTGGTAAAAGGAGTCCCTTCAAAATTGATAAAAAACCAAGCTGGTGCCCATAATCTTGAAGATGTATTTTTAACGCAAACCGGTAAAGGCCTTCGCGATTATGCATAAACTCTGGGCTTCAACATACAAGGAAATTCTGTTGCTGATCCGCGATTTGGGCGGTATTGCCATTCTATTTATAATGCCTTTACTGCTGTTAATTGTAATAACCTTGGTGCAGGACAGTACGTTTAAAACAATCAGCGATGTTAAAATCCCCGTACTTTTGGTAGATAACGATCAAGGGGAAGTTTCAAAAAGCATTATTGAAAACTTATCGGAATCTAACACTTTTGAAATACTTCTTAAAGATGAAGAAGCCAAGGCGAGAGATGCAGTTTTTGCGGGAAAATATCAATTGGCAATTGTAATTCCGGAGAATCTTTCGGTATCACTTCAAAAAAAAGTAGATCAGAATGTAGCGGGGATATTGTCGAAATTTGGAATGGAAGAAGATAGTCTAAAGCTGAAAAAGGAACTAATTCCACAAAATGAGGTTCGGCTTTATTTTGATCCCGCAACCCAAGTTAGCTTCAAGTCTTCGGTAAAAAACGGGATTGATAAGATGATTTCAAAAATTGAAACCCAAAACATCTACAAAACCTTTCAAACTGAGTTGGGCGAGGAGGTAGAACCCATTTTTGATACATCGGGTTTTATAGCTTTTAAGGAAATTCTACCCACAAAAAATAATAAAGAGGTTATTCCAAACTCTGCCCAGCATAATATTCCTGCGTGGACGCTTTTTGCCATTTTCTTTATCATCGTGCCACTTTCCATCAATATGGTAAAAGAGAAAAACCAAGGTACGTTTGTACGTTTACGAACCACACCAGTAAACTATGCCACTGTATTGGGTGGAAAGACGGTGGTTTATCTAGGAGTGTGTTTAATTCAGTTTACCTTAATGTTGTTATTGGGAATTTATCTTTTTCCAGCTATCGGGCTTCCGGGCATTGATGTGCATGGTAAATTGCCCCTACTTTATGTGGTGGCTCTTTTTGCCGGTTTGGCGGCCATTGGTTTAGGTCTGCTTTTAGGAACCATTGCAAAAACACAGGAACAAGCCGCTCCGTTTGGATCAACTTTGGTGGTAATTTTAGCTGCCATTGGCGGGGTTTGGGTTCCCGTTTTTGTAATGCCAAAATTTATGCAGCTCGTTTCAAAAGTTTCGCCAATGAACTGGGCCTTAGAGGCTTTTTATGATGTTTTCTTAAGAAATGTGCATTTTGCGGAAATTCTTCCTAAAATTTCGTTATTATTGTTATTCTTCCTTGCAACCATTAGTATTGCCATAATCTATAACCAAAGAAAGAATGCAGTCTGAGAATAATATTGAAATAAGTTTTACTTCTGAAATTCGAGTGCGTTTTACTGAAACCGATCCCTTGGGTATTGTTTGGCACGGCAATTATATACAGTACTTTGAAGACGGCCGCGAAGCTTTTGGCCGCGAACACGGCATATCGTACTTAGAGCAAAAAGAAAACGGCTACACCTCACCCATAGTAAAATCTTCCTGCGAGCATAAACTGCCCTTGCGTTACGGCGATGTGGCACGTATTAAAACCACATATATAGATTCGCGAGCTGCAAAAATGATTTTTCAATACAGAATTTTCGATCCCAAAGGTCGCCTCGTTTGTCTGGGCGAAACTACACAAGTTTTTTTAAATGAAATGGGCGAGCTCGTACTGACAAAACCACCGTTTTTTGCCAAATGGAAAGCGAAAATGGGACTCCTAACATGATTAAAACCTACCTATCATACAACAGTATTTTCAGCAGTCTAGGCTTTGACAGCAAAGGTGTTGTTGAGAATGTATTCAAGGGTATTTCGGGTTTGGAACATTATAACGACAGAGGCCTTCTGCCCGAACCTTTTTGTGCTTCAATGGTTTCTTCGGAAAAAGTAAAAGCGGAATTCAGTAAAATTGATGATCCAGGTAAGTTCACCAAGCTGGAACAAATGATGATTCTTTCGTTAAAGCAAGTTATTGATGCTTCAAAAATTTCCTTAGATAAAAAAGTGGGATTAATTATTTCAACCACTAAAGGAAACATTGATGTGCTTGAAAAAAAGAATGACTTCCCTGAAAACCGTGCTTATTTAAGCGAATTGGGAAGAACCATTCAAGAGTTTTTCGGTTTTAAAAACGAAGCGATAGTAATTTCAAATGCTTGTGTTTCGGGTGTTTTGGCTGTTTCGGCCGCAAAGCGCTTTATTTCAGAAGAGAAATACGACCATGTTTTTATTACCAGTGGCGATTTGGTTACAAAATTCATTCTTTCTGGGTTTAATTCATTTCAAGCCTTATCGGTAGAACCGTGCAAACCCTATGATAAAAACAGAGTAGGAATCAATCTTGGGGAAGTTAGCGCCAGTGTTTTTGTGACTTCAAAAAAGGGAAATCTTCCCAAAGAAGCCGTTGAAATATTGGGCGATGCTACGTGTAACGACGCCAATCATATTTCGGGGCCATCGCGTACGGGCGAAGGGCTTTATAGAAGTGTAAAAGTGGCAATGCAGGAAGCTAATGTTGAGGCTTCGGCAATTGATTATATTTCTGCTCACGGAACTGCAACTAGTTTTAATGACGAAATGGAAGCTATAGCATTTAATAGATTGGGACTGGAAAATGTACCTCTAAATAGTTTAAAGGGGTATTTTGGACATACTTTGGGGGCTTCGGGTTTATTGGAAACCATTGTAGGCATGCATGCTATGAAAGAGAATATTCTTTTTTCTTCCAAAGGGTTTTCCGAACTTGGGGTGTCAGAGAAAATTAGCGTCATAGAGACGAACACGTCAAAGGCGCTCCAGGTTTTTCTGAAAACGGCTTCAGGCTTTGGCGGCTGTAATACTGCAGTAATTTTAAAAGCTTACAATACAGAATAATCAACCATAACCAACCATAACCAATTGCAATGTCAAACTCAATTAAAAAAATGAATGCGCTGGAGGCCTTAGAAGAAGCCCATCGGATTGCTTTTGCACCCTTTGTTTTCCAGGCTTCGGTCTCGTTACGGAAACTCGGAATTCTCGACTATATTTTTGATCAAAGAAAAAATGGCGGCCCTACGGTTGAAGAAATTTCAGAAACCCTTAATCTGAGTCTGTATGGCGTTGGCGTACTTTTAGAAATTGCCTTGACCTCTAATATTGTCAGCAAGAATGAAAATAACACTTATGAGCTTACGAAAGTGGGTTATTTTTTAAGCTATAACGAAACCGCCAGTGTAAACCTTAATTTTACCCATGAGGTATGTTATAAAGGCTTGTTTCATTTAAATGAATCTATAAAAACCGGGAAACCAGAAGGGCTTAAGGAGTTAGGAAAATGGGGAACGATATACGAAGGGCTTTCACAATTGAAACCCGATGAGCAGAAAGCTTGGTTTGATTTTGATCATCATTATTCTGATGATATTTTTGCCGAAGCACTTGAAAAAATATTTGAGCGGAACCCAAAACAGCTTTTTGACATTGGCGGCAATACGGGCAAGTTTTCCATTAAATGTTGTGCTTTTAATAAGGATGTTGCGGTAACTATTGTAGATTTACCGGGCCAGTTAGATATGGCCATGGCCAATGCGGAGCGCAATGGCTATACAGATAGAATTTCTGGCCACGCTATTGATTGGCTTTCGGAAAAACCACAAATTCCCAATGGGGCCGACCTAATTTGGATGTGCCAGTTTTTAGATTGTTTTGCTGAAGATGAAATAGTAAAGGTTTTAAGCACCTGCGCCGCAGCCATGGATGACAAGGCCGAGTTGATAATTGTAGAAACCTTTACCGATAGGCAGGAATTTCGTGCTTCACAATTTATTTTGGAAGCTACATCGCTTTACTTCACGGTGCTTGCTAACGGAAACAGTAAGATGTACCCCGCTAGTGTTTTTTTAAAGCTGATTGCTAAGGCAGGCCTTGAATTACAGGAAGATATTGCGCTTGGTGATTACCACACCATGCTTGTTTGTAAAAAGAAAGTAGCATAATTAACCCTTGCGGAGAACCCGGAAAGTTAGAAAATGAATTTTTACCGTTAAAATGATGCAGCAGGAATTTTACATAAAGCGCTATTGTCATATTAAAAACCAGAGCCTATCGGTAAATGGAGATGAGATTTTTACAGATCAGGCTGATGATTTTCCCGACTTTATTAAAAACACGTACAAGTTTTTAAAAACGGATTATGCTAAGTTTTTTAAAATGGACAATTTGAGCAAGCTGGCTTTTTTGGCGGCTGATGTTCTTTTAAAGCAAGAAAACTTAAGTGAAACGGAAAATAATATTGCCCTTGTTTTTTCCAACAAAGCCTCCAGTTTAGACACAGACAGAAAGCATCAGGAAGCCATTGAAAATAAGACGGAATACTTTCCTAGCCCGGCAGTATTTGTTTATACACTGCCTAATATTTGTATGGGTGAGATAAGTATTAGGCACAAGCTGTTTTCTGAAAATAGTTTTTTTATCTTTGACCGCTTCAATGCCGAACATTTACAACTGTACGCCAATAATTTAATGCGAAATGGAAAGGCCGAAAAAGTACTTTGTGGATGGGTAGATTTTGATAAAAACAGCTATGAGGCTTTTTTGTACTTAGTTGATAATGAGGGTGGCGTTGAGAACAACAGTAAAGAAATAACGAGATTATACAATAGATTATGAGCGAATTAAAAGAAGAATTGAAGGTGAAAATTATAGAGCAGCTAAACCTTGAGGATGTTGCCGTTGCAGACATAGCAGACAACGATGCCTTGTTTGGTGATGGTCTTGGTTTGGACTCTATTGATGCTTTAGAGCTTATTGTAATGCTAGATAAGGATTACGGTATTCGTTTAAGCGACCCTAAAGAAGGTCGAAAGATTTTTGAATCTGTGCAAGTCATGGCAGATTATATTAAGGAACACCGCACAAAGTAAACTTTTTCTTATCCTGCAAAGTGAGGTGTATTGAGCTAGTTGATGTATTAATTTATGTATTACATCAAAGAAAACCTCTTTGTAGGGCTTACTCGCAACCTAAAATAAAATGAATAAAGGCGTAGCCATAACCGGAATGGGTATAATTTCTGCCATTGGAAACAATGTGGCGGAAAATTATGATGCGCTTATCAACGAAAGAAAAGGAATTACCAGAGTTGATAATATTGAAACGGTACAGCGCGATGAGATTATGGTTGGGGAAGTTAAATTGACCAATAACCAGTTGATTGCCCAGTTAAACTTACCGTCGTCTAATAACTATTCCCGAACTGCTATGCTCGGTGCTATTGCAGCCAAGGAAGCATTTGCCCATGCAAGGATTAGCGATGTTAAAAAATATAAAACCGGTATTGTGTCTGGCACCAGTGTAGGCGGTATGGATATGACCGAAAAATATTATTACGAATACCTTACCGAAAAAGAACCGCAAAAGTATATTGAAAGTCATCATGCAGGCGACTCTACTCAAAAAATAGCAGAGCAATTGGGTATTGAAGCCAGTTTGGTAACAACCATAAGTACTGCGTGCTCTTCGGCAGCAAATGCCATAATGCTTGGGGCGAGATTGATAAAATCTGGAAAACTGGATCGCGTTTTGGTTGGCGGTGCAGATTGTCTTTCAAAATTTACCATCAACGGTTTTAAGACTTTAATGATCTTGAGCGATACCTACAGCACGCCTTTTGATGAAAACAGAAAAGGATTAAATTTGGGTGAAGCTGCAGCATTTTTAGTTCTGGAAAGTGACAAAGTGGTTAAGGCTGAAAACAAAAAAGTGCTAGGTTATGTATCGGGCTATGGAAATGCAAACGACGCTTTTCATCAAACAGCCTCCTCAGAAAATGGAGATGGCGCCACTTTAGCGATGGAAAAAGCTTTAAAGGTTGCCGGTTTAGAAGCTTCAGAAATAGATTATATCAATGCCCATGGAACTGCTACAGGAAACAACGACCTTTCGGAAGGTCGGGCAATTCTGCGCGTTTTTGACAAGCAAATACCAGCATTTAGCTCTACAAAAGCCTACACCGGCCATACCTTAGCGGCCGCGGGAGCCATTGAAGCGGTTTATTCTATCTTGGCCTTACAGCACAATATAATTTTCCCAAATCTTAATTTTAAGACCCCCATGAAGGAATTCAATATGATTCCAGAAACGGCATTGAAGGAAAAAACCTTGAATACGGTGCTTTCTAACTCACTAGGTTTTGGCGGGAACTGTTCTACCTTGATATTTACAAAGGAAGCCTAATTTTCGTATTAGCTTATCTTTATAATTTAAGCATACATCATGAAAAGGCTTTTTATTATTGCAGGCTGTAACGGTGCCGGAAAAAACAACGGTTTCCTATACCATTTTGCCTGACATTTTGTAATGTGACGAGTTTGTAAATGCAGATGAAATAGTAAGAGGTCGTTCCCCATTCAATCCTGATAAAAATCCTTTTTAAGCTGCAAGACTTATGTTGAAGAGAATAAAGAATTTGATAAAAACCGGAAGCGATTTTGCATTTGAAACCACTTTGTCAACCAAAAGCAATAAGAATATTGTTGTTGAAGCTCAAAATATAATTATAAGACGCTATGAAAATGGTTTAAATAACTTTTTCAGTATCTTTAAACCTCTTGTGGATTTTTGGACTTTTATTGATGCTTCAGATGGTGCCTATATATTTATTGCCGAAGATGGCGGTTCGTTTGAAACAATAACGGGTTTGGAAATCCTTAAATGAAAAATATCATGACTGAAACTAAAAAAAAAGCAGAATTTAGATTTAAGTTGAACAAGGGATTTGATTTGACCTACCAAAGATTACTTACTTTTAAACGATATAAGTAAACTCCGTTAATAGTCTCGAAAAATAATAAAATAGTAGAAATTGATTCCGATGCTTTTGAACTTCAACTTAAGGGTTTAAAAGAAGCGAAGCCTTATCAAAAGCTACAAAAGATTGAATTTGTAAATGAACCTTTCAGAAAATCATCCCCAAAATAATAATAAAGGTTTTTTATCATTTATTTTATGTTTTACGTTTTCTCGTCCTAATTCAATTTATAAATCTTCTAAATTTACCCTTACGTAAGTCATACTAAGCAATTCCAAAAATGAAGAAAGTATATATAAACAGCGTCGCCTCTATTTCACCTCAAAAAACTTATGATAACAATAGTTTTTTGGAGGATATTATAGATTATAACGATACTGTAATTTCTGCCCACAATCCCGATTATAAAAAATACATCCCGCCGGCTGCAGCACGTAGAATGGCAAAAGGTATAAAAATGGGAGTGGTGGCTTCCAAAATTGCAACCCAGGAAGCTGGAGTTACAAATGTAGATGCTATTATTACGGGCACCGGAATGGGCTGTATGATAGATTCTGAAAAATTTGTAAGCGCCATTATAGATAATGAGGAACAGTATTTAACGCCTACATCGTTTATTCAAAGTACGCATAACACTGTTGCAGGCCAGATTGCGTTGGGGATGAAGTGTACGGCCTATAATTTTACTTATGTGCATTCCGCAATCTCGTTTGAATCGGCCTTGATGGATGCTAAAATGCAATTGGAAACTAATGAAGCTGATACGATATTAGTTGGCGGCGTTGAAGAGTTGGGTGCACATACAACCAATGTACATCGCGCAATTAACCATATAAAGCCAAAAAACGCTTCTGTTTCAACAGTTTTAGATTCTAAAACTGAAGGAGCGGTTTTTAGTGAAGGAGCCAATTTTTTTGTGGTTTCAAGCCAAAAAGAAAAAAGCTGTTATGCCGAATTGGTTGCAGTTGAAACGTTTAATACACTCCAAAAGGAAAAGGTTTCCGAAACAATAACACACTTTTTAAATGATAATAAGGTGAAGCTCGAGGATATAGATCTCGTTGTTTTAGGCAATAATGGCGATGTAGATTTTGATGGGTACTATCACGAGGTTTCTCAAGGTGTTTTTGACAAAACTCAACAAGTCTATTACAAACATTTGGTGGGGGAAAACAACACCGTTTCAGCTTTTGGGGTATGGTTAGCTTCAAAAATATTAAAATCGCAGTGCATTCCTGAAATTGTTAAGATTAACGACATTGAAACACCCAAGATGCGTACTGTATTGTGCTACAATCAATATCGCGGTCAAAACCACAGTTTAGTATTATTAAAAAAATGTTGAGATTTTACACCATAAACGCGCTGGCATTAGTATTCTTTTTCGGATTGCTACTACTGGGATTTTTTGGTGATGTTCCCACCTGGTTGTATGTTGTTTTTGTTTTTATTTGGGTTGCAATCACTGCCATAGGTTCTTTTCAGATTAGGTGGAACTATCATTTAGAAGCTTTAAATCACAACTATAAAACTTCAGAAAAACATGTTTCCATAACTTTTGACGATGGACCAAACGCAACCTTTACACCAAAAATTCTGGCGCTACTAAAGCAGCATCAGGCAAAAGCTACATTTTTTATAATTGGTAAAAATGCTGAAAAACACCCTAATATTGTGCGCCAAATAATTGAAGATGGGCACAGCATTGGCAATCATTCCTATTCGCATGCCAAAAACTTTGGATTTTTCTCTGCAAACAAAGTTGCTTCAGAATTAATGCATGCCAATTCAGTACTAAAGAAAATCACAGGAAAGGAGTTAAAAATGTTCCGACCACCTTTTGGAGTAACCAATCCGAACATTAAAAAAGCCTTGCAAAAAACCGACCATTTAGCGGTTGGTTGGAGCAAACGAAGTCTTGACACTACTAGTCTTTCCGAAGATAAAATAGTAAAAAGGATAACAAAAAACTTAAAAAGCGGCGATATCATTCTGCTTCACGATAGCACGGCAAAAAACCTTGCCGTAGTGGAACGGTTATTGTTATTTTTACAATCGCACAAATTACAGTCTGTTCCTGTTGATAGGCTGCTAGAAATTAGAGCTTATGCGTAATTATTTTCTATTATTTTTTATAGGTTTGGGTATTGTAGCCAATGCACAGGATCGCAAAATGAGTGCTTCAGAAGTTGCATCATTTAAGCAGGAGGTAATTGCTTCGGCAAAAACTACCACCACTATTACAAGTGATTTTGTGCAATATAAGCATCTTGATTTCTTGGCCGATGATGTAAAAACTTCCGGTAAAATGATTTTTAAAGCCCCTAACTTGGTAAAGTGGGAGTACACAGATCCGTATCAATACAGTGTTATTTTTAAGGAAGACAAGCTGCTAATTAACGATGGAGGTACTAAAAGTAAGGTGGACATTGGCAATAATAAACTTTTTAAAAAACTAAACCAATTGATTGTAAACAGCGTTAAGGGCAATATGTTTAACGATGCAGATTTTTCTATTTCGTTTTTTAAATCCGCAACCTACAATAAGGCCGTTTTTATACCAAAAGACAAGAAAATTGGAAATTATATTGCCTCGTTTGAACTGCTATTCCATAAAGATGATGCTCAGGTTTACGAAGTAAAAATGGTAGAGCCCTCTCAAGATTTTACCCGGATTATATTTGAAAACCGAATTTTAAACACACCAATTAATGATACGGTTTTTAATAATTAGTTTGCTGTTTGGAGCTCTGCTATCCTCCTGTTCGCTAAAGACCACTGAGGGCCTGCGGCAAGTTGGTTTTAATAGGGTTGAGGTAAACAACCCATACTTTTCAAACCCTACAATTGACTATGTTTACAAGGCTAAAATTCAATTGTATCGTAAAAATTTTGGTGGAATATTGATTCTAAAGAAATTGGGGCCTAAGAACCACCGTATAGTTTTTACCACGGAATTTGGAAGCAAGCTGTTCGATTTTCAGTTTGAAGGGGATAGCTTTACTAAACATTTTGTTGTTAAAGATTTAGACAAAAAGTTTATTATAAATACGCTTCGAAAGGATTTTAAATTGCTGATTACAGAGCGTGCAAAGGTTTCAGCTGTTTATTTAAAGGATAATCAACGCTTGTACAAAACCCAATCTGATGGAAGTTTCAACTTTTATTTTTTGGATGATGAAGCTGAAGTCTTGCAGAAAATTGTAAATACGTCTAAAACAAAAGAGAAAGTGGAGATCGGTTTTAATACTTATGAAAAAAAGGATATTGCAGACCGCATTTGTATCAAACACCACAACATCAAGCTTACAATAGAGTTGGAAAAATTTAAAAAATAAAATATGCTTATTGAAGGATTATATAAAGTTACTTCCACCGAAAAAACGGAAACTGGTATTTCGGCACAGATTCACTTAAACAAAGACCATGAAATTTTTAAAGGTCATTTTCCGGGAAATCCAGTGATGCCTGGGGTTTGTATGATTCAAATTATAAAGGAGTTAACCGAGGAGGCAACAGAAAAGGAACTGTTTTTATCGGTTTCTACAAACATAAAATTCATGGCGATTATCAACCCAGAAAAAAACCCTGATTTAAAGTTAGCTATTGCTATTAGCGAGGAGGACGGAGAAGTGAAAGTGAAGAACGTCACTTCTTTCGACGAAACAGTAGCGCTAAAGTTGAATGCTACATTTAAAGTTGTTTAATGGCCTTAAAATGCCTCAAAAACCATTAGACTTGGTTTAAAAGATAAAATTTATGCTTAAGAATTTAGTTGTATTCGGTTTCCTTTTGGTCTCTGTATATGCAAGTGCTCAAAGCTTAGCTGAAACCCGGACGCAATACCCAGAAGCTGTTAAAAATTCTGAAGTTGCCACCAAACTTGACGAGGAGCTTACAGATGTTAAACTCACAGACAAGCCTGTTTTAGCAGCATACAAAGGTGCTGCTTTAACACTTAAGGCGAAATTTGCGAAAGGTATAAAACACAAAAAAGAGTTTTTTAAAGAAGGAGTTTCTTTTATTGAAGCAGCTGTAAAAGCTGATAGTACTAATATTGAAATTCGTTATTTACGAATGTCTGTTCAGGAAAACTCCCCGAAAATTTTAGGCTACCATAAGGATGTTGCAGAAGATAAAGCGTTTATATTAAAGAATTATTCAGTTGTTTCCTCTAGGAATTTAAAGGATGCTGTCAAGAAATTTGTTTTGAATTCTGATAATTTTGATGCATCTGAAAAGGAAAAATTTTTAAACTAACTTATATGAAATATTACTACGTACTGCTTTTG
Source organism: Aequorivita marina (assembly GCF_031631895.2). Classification (NCBI taxonomy): domain Bacteria; kingdom Pseudomonadati; phylum Bacteroidota; class Flavobacteriia; order Flavobacteriales; family Flavobacteriaceae; genus Aequorivita; species Aequorivita marina. The sequence goes on along the minus strand of NZ_JAVMBW020000006.1, from coordinate 41,112 downwards.
TTCTTTTGTATTTCGAATTCTTTTTCTCAAGATATAATTATAACAAATGATGGAGAGCTCATCCAATCTAAAGTTGTTAAAATAACCACGGAGAGTGTTGAGTATAATAAATATAATAATTTAAACGGTCCCTTATATGTTTTGCCTGTTGATGCTATTGAAAGGATAAATTTTGAAAATGGAACGGTTGAGTCTTTTACCGCAAACGATGTCGATGAAAAGATTTCTATTGAAGATTTGAAGGAGTTAATTATAGATAGTATTGATAAACATGCATTTACTAAAAGTGGGAAATACAATTATAGTGCAGAATTTAATGGAAATGATATAAAACTTATTCCTCAAAAGGTTAGAACGAATGAAGTTGGTGAATACAAGCTTTATGAGTTGAGTGGGGTGTGTAACTTTCATGATATTTCATATCGAAAAGATGATGTCAGTTATATAAATATCATAATAAATGAGTATAATAATAGATATCTCGAAGGAGATACTTTGAGTAGATTTTCTCGGCAGACCGAAAAGGAACGTATGAAATTAGTTATTCTTGTAAAAGGGCACGACGAGGCAAAAGTTATCTATGACGCTTTAAAGAAATACAATCAGTATTTTAAGGAAAGTTAAATGCTATATTTGCTACACGTTTCTTGGGTTACATCGGTGTTATAGTTTGCCAGGAAGGAACAGAATTAGCTTAGTATAAAAATCTCGAATGAACCAAAAACTACTTTCAGAAAATTTTAAAACCCTGAAATGTTGCGTAATTATTCCAACGTTCAATAATTACAAGACTTTACAAGAGGTTATTGAAGGTGTTTTGGCTTATACCGAAAATGTGATTGTGGTAAACGATGGTTCTACAGATGCCACTTCTGAAATATTGGCTGAGTTTCCGCAGATTCAACAGATCCATTTTTCAAAAAACAAAGGGAAAGGCAACGCCTTACGCCAAGGTTTTAAACATGCCAGTAGTTTGGGGTATCATTACGCTATTACCATTGATAGCGATGGCCAACATTTTCCTGAGGATATTCCATTGTTTATTGATGCTTTGGAACGAGATCCCAATCCGGAAATACTCCTTATTGGCTCCCGAAATATGACTCAAGAAGGTGTTCCAAAAAAGAGCAGTTTTGGGAACAAATTCTCCAATTTTTGGTTTTGGGTAGAAACCGGAATTACCTTGCAGGATACGCAGTCTGGGTTTAGATTGTACCCGCTTTTCGCAATGCAAGACTTAAAGCTCTACACTAATAAATTTGAACTAGAAATTGAAACCATTGTAAAGGCTGCTTGGCGCGGTATTGAAGTAAAAAACATTCCCATTCAAGTACATTATGAACTGGTAGATCGGGTTTCGCATTTTCGGCCGTTCAAGGATTTTACGCGAATTAGTATTTTGAATACGTGGTTGGTTATCGTTGCATTTTTATACATAAAACCGAGGGACTTGCTTCAAAAATTAAAAAAAAAAGGGTTCAAGCGCTTTTTGATGGAAGACTTTCTGGGTAGCAATGACTCGGCTGAGAAAAAAGCGTTCTCTATTGCTCTTGGCGTTTTTATTGGGCTTTCCCCTATTTGGGGTTTCCATACCGTGTCTGTTCTTTTTCTGGCCATCCTTTTAAAACTGAACAAGGTTATTGCCTTTGCATTTTCTAACGTAAGCCTCCCACCCTTTATTCCTTTTATTCTTTATTTCAGTCTTAAACTTGGAAGTTGGCTTCTGGGTGAAAATTTTGTACTATCTATGGATGAAATAGAACCTGGGCCGGAGCTTATGAAATACTTAAAATCCTATCTTGTTGGTAGTTTGGTGCTTTCGGTAACTATTGCCTTATTTGTTGGCTTTCTAGGCTATGTTTTCTTGACGTTATTTAAACGGAAAAAGATTTTCGGCAATGGGTAATTGGTTTTTTAAAACATATAAATTTCTTAATAATAATAAGCTGGGGAGTGCCATGTTCTTGGTTCTGCTTATTTCTTTCCTTGTTTTTTTGGTTTCAAAAATTAGGTTTGAAGAAGATATTTCAAAATTGGTTCCGGTAAATAGTGATGCAAAAGACATTCAAAAAGTCTTGCAGACCGTCAATTTTAAGGATAAAATCATTGTTACAATTCGCCGTGAGGAAAATACCGAAATTGATGAGCTCACCAATTATGCTACTGAGTTTGTAGATAGCCTGCAAGCTAATTCATCACAATATATAAAAAGCATCCGCGGTAGGGTTAACGACGACGACCTGTTGCGCACAATGGATTTTGTCTATAACAATTTGCCCTTGTTTTTAGACAACGATGATTATAAAACTATCGCTAATAAGCTTAAAAAGGACAGTATTGCCGCTAAAACGGAGGCCAATTATAAAACTTTAATAGCACCTTCGGGCATTGTCTCTAAAGATATTATTTTAAGAGACCCGCTTGGACTTTCCTTTATTGCGCTAAAGAAACTGAGGCAGCTGGGAGTTGCTGACGACTTTGTGTTGAAAAACGGATTTTTAGTAAGCAAAGATGAGCAAAACATCTTGCTTTTTATAAGTCCGCAGTTTTCCAGTAGCGAAACTGCCGAAAACGGAAAGTTTGCCGAACAGCTTTATACGCTACAAAATACACTCAATAAAAAATACGCACAACAGGTGAGCAGCGAATATTTTGGAGCGGTGCTCATTGCAGTGGCAAACGCGAAACAAATAAAAAGCGACATCCAGTTTACGGTAGGGATTGCCTTTTCATTGCTCATTATTGTCTTTATCTTCTTTTACAGAAAGCTATACATTCCTATTGTCTTGTTTGTGCCAACGCTTTTGGGCGGTTTATTGGCAGTAGCTGTATTGTACTTGATTCGCGAACAGATTTCGGCAATTTCCTTAGGTATTGGTTCGGTTTTGCTGGGGGTAACTTTAGATTATTCGTTGCATATTTTAACCCATATCCGAAATAACGAAACCCTTGAAAGTCTATATAAAGATGTAACCCAGCCCATTTTAATGAGCAGTCTTACTACGGCTTTGGCGTTTTTATGTCTTCTGTTCCTAGATTCTCAAGCCCTGCGCGATCTTGGTATTTTTGCAGCTATAAGTGTTATAGGCGCTTCGTTTTTCGCACTTTTCTTTATTCCGCTGGTGTATAAAAACCCGCTTGTACAAAAACAACAAATCAATATTTTAGACAAGGTTGCCGATTATCCATTTCATAAAAATAAATGGTTGTTGATAGGCTTGGGCGCAGTTTTAATATTGAGTGCTTTTACATTTCATCGGGTTGCCTTTAACAAGGATATTTCAAAACTCAATTATGAACCTGCCGAAATACAACTTGCAAAACAGCATTTGGATGAATTGACCGATATTTCATCAAAATCGGTTTATTTGGCTACCTACGGGAAATCTGTAGAGGGAACCCTGCAACTAAACGATTCTATTTATAACACCTTAGAATTGCTAAAAGATGAAGGTGCAATTGGTAGTTTTAGCTCCATTGGTGCCTTGGTACATTCGCAGCGTGACCAGCGTAAAAATCTGAAGATGTGGGAAGAATTCTGGAATGAGACCCGCGTAGCAAATACAGAAGATGCGTTAGTTGAAATAGGTGCAGAAAGCGGCTTTAAACCTTCAACATTTCAAAAATTCTATAGCTTTATAAAGAAAGACTTTACCCCCCTAAAGCCTGAGGATTATCAAGACGTACCTTCTTTTCTTTTGGAAGATTATATTAGTACAAGGGCCGATTTCACCACGATTACTACCTTGATAAAATTAGAGGAAGACAATGTTTCGGAAATAAAAAGTACTTTTAAGGGCATTCCAAATACAATGGTCATTGATAGGCAGGAAATGAACGAGACGTTTTTGGGGAATCTTAAAAGCGAGTTCAACAGCCTAATTGGGTATTGTTTGTTGGTGGTTCTGCTAATACTCCTGCTGTTCTTCAGAAGCTTTTCGCTTACCTTGGTAACGATTACACCTATATTCCTTACGTGGTTTATAACTCTAGGAATTATGGGGCTTTTAGGTATTGAATTCAATATTTTCAATATCATTATTTCAACTTTTATCTTCGGATTGGGTATTGATTACAGCATTTTTATGACCAAGGGCTTGCTGAAAAAACTCCGTACCGGCGAAAAAGTTATGGTTACGCATAAAACCTCAATTATGCTTTCAGTATTGACAACCGTTTTGGGGGTTGGCGTACTGATTTTTGCCAAACACCCGGCGTTATATTCAATTTCCATTGTTTCTATTATCGGTATTTTTTCGGCTATGCTTACGTCGTTTACGGTTCAGCCATTGCTTTTTAAGCTTTTTATAGGCAGTTCAGAAAAACGCCCCATCCGCCCAAGAATGTTTGTGCATTCCCTGTTTTCCTTTAGTTATTTTGGGCTTGGTGGGTTCTTCCTGTCACTTTTTAGCGTTAGCTTGATGCCCATATTTACAATTAATAAAAAAAGGGCAATGGAACGGTTCCATAAAGTGATTTCAAAATTTATGAAGTCGGTGCTTTACACCAATCCGTTTGTAAAAAAAGAGATTATAAATAAAACGGGCGAAGACTTTGCTAAGCCTGCTGTTATTATTGCAAACCACACTTCTTTTCTTGATATTTTAGCCATGGGAATGTTATACCCGAAAATTTGTTTTTTTGTAAACGACTGGGTTTATAACTCGCCCGTGTTTGGAAAAGCCGTTCAGAAAGCAGATTTCTATCCGGTTTCTAGCGGCATCGAAAACAGTTTAGAATTGCTTCAGAATAAAATAGACGAAGGTTATTCCATAATGGTCTTTCCGGAAGGCACGCGCAGTAAAACCAACAAGATTAGAAGGTTTCACAAGGGGGCATTCTATTTAGCAAATCAATTTAATATAGACGTTTTACCTGTTTTAATTCACGGGAATAGCGAGGTAAACCCAAAGGGAAGTTTTATTATTAAGGATGGCAGTATTACGGTCAAGATTCTACCACGAATAAAGGCCGATGATATTTCCTTCGGAAAAAATCATACCCAACAAGCCAAGAAAATAAGAGCTTACTTTACAAGGGAATTTATAAAACTTAGGCAGGAAATAGAAGGGCCTAAGTATTTTGAAAAAATTCTTTTGGAAGAATACCGATATAAAGGCGATAAATTACACCGCAAGGTGAAAGCTAATTTTAAAGAGTTTGCAAATACTTATTATCAAATAATTAGCAATCACATTAGTAAAACTGCGCGTGTAGCACATTTATCAAATCAATATGGTCAACTGGATTTACTGCTAGCACTTGATGGGCCTGACAGAAAGATTTTCAGTTTTATTGAAGATTCTGAAGTGAGGAAAATGCTTCAAAATACGTATATAACCCATAGATATAGCGGGCTGTATTTTACAGAGTCGGCGGCGGAAATCTTTCAGGAAAATATTGATACCTTCTTAGTTAGTTCAGAAAAAATGATTCCCCAATTGTTGCAGCAATTACCAAATAATGTGATGCCAACAATTGTAGTCTTGCATTTTAAAACCTTCCAAAATGAAGAGAAACTTGCGGGATTAGGGTATCAAAACGTGCATCAAGATGCTAATATTAGTATATTTAAGCCAAAGGGAAATAGAGCGGTATGAGTGAAAAATATGATGTTGTAATTGTAGGTAGTGGCCTAGGCGGATTGGTCTCCGCTATTATTTTAGCAAAGGAGGGCTATAGCGTTTGCCTGCTAGAAAAGAATCAACAATACGGTGGAAACCTGCAAACTTTTTCTCGCGATAAAACCATTTTTGATACCGGCGTTCATTATATTGGCGGTCTTGCTGAAGGGCAAAACCTGTACAGATACTTTAAATACCTGGACATTCTGGACGATATTGAGCTTAAGAAAATGGACGAAAATGGGTTTGACAGAATTACTTTTGACGACGACCCCAAAGAATACCGTTATGCGCAAGGATATGAGGGTTTCACTAAAACGCTTTTAGAAGAATTTCCCAACGAAGAAGAAGCCATCAATGCCTATTGCGAAAAAATGAAGGATACCTGTAGTTTTTTTCCACTTTATGGATTAAAACTCGGCAAGCCATACTATGAGAACACCGAATTATTTGAAGTAAAGGCAAAAGAGTTTATAGATTCGCTTACAGAAAATGAAAAACTCCGCGCGGTATTAAGTGGTAGCAATTTGCTGTATGCTGGTGAAGGAAAACGCACTCCTTTTTATATGCATGCCCTTTCGGTAAACTCGTATATTGAAAGTGCGTATCGTTGTGTAAACGGCGGAAGTCAAATAACAAAAGCCCTCCTGGCCCGATTTCGTGAAAACGGCGGAAAAGCCTTTAAACGGCATGAAGTTACCAAGTTTGAAACCGAGGATGGCCTGGTTACTTCGGTAAAAACGGCTAATGGAAAGACTATTGAGGGCGATATATTTATTTCGAATGTGGACCCTAAGGTTACATTAGATTTAATTGAGCACGACCATTTCAGAAAATCATATATCGGGCGTATTGAAAATATAGAAAGCACCATTGCAGCTTTTAGTCTTTACGTGGTTTTGAAGCCCAATTGCTTTAAATACTTAAATTATAATTATTACCATTTTAAGGACCACCGCGCTGTTTGGAATGCGCATAATTATACTGAGGAAAGCTGGCCAGAAGCTTATATGATTTCTATGGGAATAAAAAAAGGCAATGATGAGTGGGGCGATAACTTGACCGTGATGACGTATATGCGTTTTGAGGAAATGAAACCTTGGATAGATACCTTTAATACAGCGGCAAATAAAAATGAACGCGATGAAGCCTACGAAGCCTTTAAGGAACATAAATCTGAAGTTGTAATTAAGGAGTTGGAAAAGAAATTTCCGAATATAAGAGATTGCATTAAATCGGTTTACGCATCTACACCATTATCTTATCGCGATTACATTGGCTCTAACAGAGGTTCTATGTACGGTTATGTAAAGGATGCTGACAACCCGCTAAAATCATTCGTTTCGCCGCGAACAAAGATTAAGAACTTATATTTTACGGGGCAAAGTTTAAATATGCACGGTATTCTTGGCGTTACTATTAGTGGGGTGGTAACCTGTTCAGAGATATTGGGAAGCGAATATTTGCTGGAAAAAATCCTTGAAGCGAATACAAAAGAAGAAATTTCATAATTTAAATTTAAGATATGGGACAAATCAAGACTACATCAATAGCGAGAGTCCGAAATATATCTAAAGCAGACTTTATTAAAAAGTACTATAAACCCCAGAAACCGGTTTTAATTGAAGGATTGACCAAAAATTGGGAAGCTTTTCAGAAGTGGAATCTCGATTATATTCAAGAACATGCTGGCGAGCAAACGGTGCCGTTGTACAATAATGAGCCAACAAAAGGCAAGCAGAACTCTGCCGAACCAGCCACCGAAATGAAAATGACGGACTATATTGAACTGATAAAAACCAAACCCACAGACCTGCGCATTTTTTTTTACGATCTAAAAGTAAAATTCCCTGAGCTCTTAAAAGATTTTGAGTATCCAGATATTGGGCTCAAGTTTTTTAAAAGACTTCCCGTGCTTTTCTTTGGGGGAGAAGGCTCTAAGGTTTTACCCCATTACGATATGGACTTGGCAGATTTAGTGCATTTTCATTTTCAGGGCACCAAGGAAGTACTACTATTTGCTCCAGACCAGACCAAGTACATGTATAAAATTCCATTTGCGGTCCATAACTTGGAAACCATTGATCTAGACAATCCAGATTTTAAAACCTATCCGGCGCTGCAGTACTTAGAGGGCGTAAAAGCTACCATGAAGCACGGTGATGCTCTATATATGCCCAGCGGTTATTGGCATTATATAAAATACATGGATGGCGGATTTTCCATGACGCTTCGTGCTTTTCCGCGGCATCTTGGGCGGTTTGGAAATATGCTTTACAATGTTTTCTTTATGCGACATTTTGAAAACCTAATGCGAAAATCTTTCGGACAAAAATGGATTGACTATAAGGAAAACCGTGCCTTGTCAAAAACGAACAAACGCGTGGCTAAGCTGATAAAATAATTGAGATGAAGTTTTCAGGAAAAATAGTGGCATTTGCGCTTTTGGTTGTTTTTCTGAATTCATGCGGAGTTTCCAAATCTATGCGCGATAGGCCCGATGTTAGTGGTTATGACGGAAGCATTCCCGAAAAAATAAAGATAAACGATTCTACTTTTGTCGCAGGAGATAACTTTCTTCATAAAAACGCTCAAGGACATTGGGAGTTTTATGTGGAGGGAAATCCGTTGCAAATCGGTAAACTCACTGGTAGCCTGACTCAAGATTTGATGCAGCAACAGGAAGCCTATTTTTTTAATAAGGTGGAAGAGTTTGTGCCTTCAAAATTTCAACAATACTTGCTAAAGAAGTTTTTAGCCTGGTACGCCCGAAAAATGCATTTGCATATTCCCGATGAATACAAAACCGAACTTTATGGACTTTCGCAATTTTCATCAGCTAACTTTCAGGAAATTGGCGATCCGTATTTAAGGTTGCTCTACCTTCATGCCGCTCATGATATTGGCCATGCCATGCAAGATTTAATGCTGGTGGGCTGTTCTTCTTTTGCCGTTTGGGGTGATAAAACCGTAGATGGCGAACTGCTAATAGGAAGAAACTTTGACTTTTATGTAGGCGATGATTTCGCAAAGAATAAAATAATTGCTTTTGTAAACCCTTCCGAAGGCCATAAATTTACCTCCGTTACTTGGGGAGGTATGATTGGGGTAGTCTCCGGAATGAACGACCAAGGGCTTACGGTAAGCATTAACGCCGGGAAATCTGAAATACCCATGGTGGCCAAAACACCTATTTCAATAGTAACTCGCGAAATTTTACAATATGCTTCAACCATTGAAGAAGCTATTGAAATTGCCAAAAAAAGAGAAGTTTTTGTTTCCGAAGCTATATTTGTGGCTAGTGCACACGATAAAAAAGCAGTGATTATTGAGGTTGCCCCAGATAATTTTGATGTGTATAAGGTAGAAAATACAAAGCGTTTAATTTGCAGCAATCATTTTCAGGGCGAGGCTTATATGCAAGATGAGCGCAATTTAAAATGGATTGCCGAAAGCCATTCCATGTACCGTTTTGAACGAATGGACGAATTAATTTCAGAATATAAAAAACTTGATGTTCCTGATGCAGTTTCAATTCTTCGGAATAAAAAAGGGCTTGCAGATACCGATATTGGCTTCGGAAACGAGAAAGCATTAAATCAACTTTTGGCGCACCACGGAATTGTATTTAAGCCTGAAAGTAGAAAGGTCTGGATTTCTTCGAATCCGTATCAGTTGGGTGAATTTGTAGAATATGATTTGAACGAAGCTTTCAGTAATAGAGAAGGCAATCCTTCCATGACGACACTTTCAAATCCAAAAGGAACCATTCCGGAAGATCCTTTTATTCATTCAAAGGAATATAAAAATTATGAAGCTTATCGTATTTTGGAACGGGAAGTGGAAGCCGCAATTGAAAACAAGGAAACGATTTCACCAGAAAAATTGTCCGCTTTGCAACAAAAAAATCCTGAGTATTGGAAGGCGTATTATTTAACAGGAAAGTATTACTTTGAAAAAAATTACAACGCTGCCGCAAAAACAGCTTTTGAAAAGGCATTAACGAAAGAAATAACAACAGTGCCTGATAAGGAAAGGATTAAAAAGTATTTAAAAAAATTAAAACACTAACATTAACTTTGACAAAGTTTTAAACTTTGTCAAAGTTGTACGATAGCAAAAAATGATTCCAGATATAGAAAAAGCATCCCAAGACAAAATAAAAACCTTTCAGGAAGAGAAACTGAAGGAAACATTAGAGTATATAGCTAAAAATTCACCTTTTTATAAGCGGTTTCTCCAGACCAACGACATAGATATTTCAGTAATAAATTCGTTGGAGGACCTCAAGGAATTGCCTATTACAACTAAAGAGCACCTACAACGCTTTAATGATGAGTTTATCTGTGTGCCAAAATCTGAAATTATAGATTATGTAACCACCTCTGGCACTTTGGGCGATCCGGTAACTTTTGCGTTGACCGATAAAGACTTGGAAAGGTTGGCGTATAACGAAGCAATTTCTTTTGCGTGTTGTGGGGTTGGAAAAGATGATACCTTGCAATTAATGACTACCATGGACAGGCGTTTTATGGCGGGTTTGGCCTATTTTTTGGGCGCGCGAAAACTGGGATCAGGCATTGTACGCGTAGGCTCCGGAATTCCAGAGTTGCAATGGGACTCAATTTTAAAGTTTAAACCCACGTATTTAATAACGGTTCCTTCCTTTTTATTAAAATTGATTGAATACGCTAAAAATCAAGGAATCGATTTTAAGAATAGTGGTGTAAAAGCGGCTATTTGTATTGGAGAGCCTATCAGGGAACAGGATTTTTCATTAAACACCTTGGCGAAAAAGATAAAAAAAGATTGGGATATTGAGCTATTTTCAACCTATGCCTCTACCGAGATGAGCACCGCCTTTAACGAATGTGAATTTCATAACGGTGGCCACCATCATCCGGAGCTTATTATTACTGAGGTTTTAGACGACAATAATTTGCCCGTTCTAAACGGTGAAGTAGGGGAGCTTACTATCACTACACTTGGGGTAGAGGCCATGCCTTTGCTACGCTTTAAAACTGGCGATATGGTTCAAGCACATTCAGGGCCATGCGACTGCGGCCGAAACACCATGCGGTTGGGTCCAGTGGTTGGCCGTAAAAAGCAAATGATTAAATACAAGGGCACCACCCTTTATCCGCCGGCTATGTACAATATCCTGAATGATTTTTCGGAAGTGGAAAGCTATGTAATCGAAATTTTTCACAATGATTTAGGAACGGATGAAATACTAATTAAAGTGGCTGTTGAAAATATTTCTGAAGAATTATTACTTCTGATAAAGGATCATTTTCGGGCGAAATTGCGGGTAGCACCTACGATAGAATTTGCTACTTCTGAGGAAATTAAAACCCTGCGTTTCCCCGCCATGAGCAGAAAACCTTTGAACTTGATAGACCATCGGTAATTCCAAAATTTACGGCTTATTGCCTTAAACACCTCCATCTTTGACAAAGTTTGGAACTTTGTCAGGGCTAGAACAAACTTTGTCAAAGCTAGAAAGTTAGATAGCAGAGTTAAGCCTAAATCTTAAAAGTAACCACTGGCATATTCGCGTGGTTTACCATATCTTCACTGATGCTGCCGTTAAAAAAGTGCGAGATTCCTTTACGGCCGTGCGTGCCCATACCAATTAATTGCGCATTTATAAATTGAGTGAAACTCAGGATTCCTTTTTCAACAGATGTGTCGTTATAGATATTGAGGGTGTAATTTTCAACCCCCATCCCGTGTACAAAGTTTTCCATTATTTCTTGGGCCTGTGCCGATGTTTTAAACCCTGCAGGTGTATTGACGTAGAGTAGGTGCATTTTTGCCCCAACTTTCTTCGCAAATTTTTGTGCCTTGTCCAGCGCGCCACGCCCTTCTTCAGAAAAGTCGGTAGCAAACACAAAGTCATTAATAGTAAGGTCTGGATGGTGATTTTTTATAACCAAAACCGGAGTTTCAGAAGTTCGGACCACCTTTTCGGTATTACTACCAACAAACATTTCTTTAAATCCGCTCGCGCCATTTGAGCCCATGACGATAAGGTCTATGTCGTTGTTTTTACACGAAGCTTCTATGTCTTCATAAATTTCGTCGTGGCCAATGGTTTTATTAAGTTCAATGCCGTCTAAATATGGTTTTTCCCCAAGTTCGTTAAAGCGTTTTTTTGCGAGCTTTATAAAAAATAAAGATTCAGGAAGACCGCCGGAGTTAGAGTTTGTAGCTAAATGTAGCGGCGTTTCCATAGAGTGTAGCACGAAAATTTCGCTATCGTGTTTTCTAGCAATTTGTAAGGCGACTTTTAGGGCATTTTCTGCTTGTTCGGAAAAATCTGTAGGTACGAGGATGCGTTTCATATTAAATTTGGTTTATCGGTTGTTTTTAGCAGTGTCAAATTACAAAAATAAATCGTTGGGTCTTGGTTTTTATAGTTTTAAAATTTATAGTATATTTGCACCGAATTTGATACGAAAAATATCTGAGGGGACTAAAAGTCCCCTCTTTTTATAGCTTAAACTAATGCGTGAAAAGGTAGCAAAATTGCTCAACGATGCGCTTGATAAAAACAAGTCACTGTTTTTAATTGACCTTGATGTTTCTGAACTTAATCAAATACGGGTCATTCTTGACGGCGATAAAGGCGTTACGGTAGAAGACTGCATAGCTGTTAGCCGGGAAATTGAACATAATTTAGATAGGGAAGAACATGATTTTTCATTAGAGGTCATGTCTGCAGGCGTTTCTGAGCCGTTAACCATACCCAGACAGTTCAAGAAAAATGTAGGCAGAAAACTAAAAGTTAAAACAACAAAAGAAGAAAAAATTGAAGGCGAGCTTATTGCTGCTAACGACGAAAGTTGTACCTTAACATGGTCTGCGCGCGAGCCCAAACCGGTTGGCAAGGGAAAAGTTACCGTTCAAAAAAAGGCTGAATTGCCTTACACAGATATTATGGAAGCAAAAGTGAAGATAACATTTTAATTGAATTGATATGGAAAACTTAGCACTAATCGATTCTTTTTCGGAATTTAAGGACGACAAACAAATAGACCGAGTAACGCTAATGGCGATACTTGAAGAGGTTTTTAGGAGCGCTCTTAAACGAAAGTACGGAAGTGATGATAACTTTGACATTATTGTTAACCCAGATAAAGGAGATCTTGAAATATGGAGAACCCGAATTGTAGTTGACGATGGCGAAGTAGAAGATCCGAATGAGGAAATTTCATTGTCGGAAGCTCAAAAAATTGAACCCGATTTTGAAGTTGGAGAAGATGTTTCGGAAGAAGTAAAATTAGTAGATCTTGGCCGTCGCGCTATTTTAGCACTTCGCCAAAACCTAATTTCAAAGATTCACGAACACGACAATACTATTATATATAAGCACTTTAAAGACCTAGAGGGCGAAATTTATACCGCCGAGGTGCATCACATACGGCATCGCGCTGTAATTTTATTGGATGATGAAGGAAATGAACTAATCCTTCCGAAGGATAAACAAATTCCTTCAGATTTCTTCAGAAAAGGAGATAATGTTCGCGGAATTATTGAAAGTGTTGATTTAAAAGGAAATAAGCCAACGATTTTAATGTCAAGGGCAAACCCTATTTTTCTAGAAAAACTATTTGAGCAGGAAATCCCTGAGGTTTTTGACGGTTTGATTACGGTTAAAAATGTGGTTCGTATTCCTGGTGAAAAGGCGAAAGTAGCTGTTGATTCTTACGATGACCGTATAGATCCAGTTGGAGCCTGTGTAGGGATGAAAGGATCCCGAATTCATGGAATAGTTCGTGAGCTTGGTAATGAGAATATTGACGTTATCAATTATACTAATAACTTAAACCTCTATATTACACGAGCGCTTAGCCCTGCAAAAGTCATTTCCATTAAAATTGATGAAGAGAGAAAACGGGCTGAGGTTATGCTTCGTCCAGAGGAAGTGAGTAAGGCAATAGGCCGTGGCGGACATAACATTCGTTTGGCTGGACAATTAACGGGTTATGAGATTGATGTAATTAGAGAAGGAGCCGAGGAAGATGTTGAGTTAAGTGAGTTTTCAGATGAAATAGAAGGCTGGATTATTGAGGAATTCAAAAAAATTGGACTGGATACCGCTAAAAGTATCTTAGAATACAATATTGGCGATTTGGTTAAGCGTACAGATCTTGAAGAAGAAACAATACGTGATGTAATTAATATATTAAAAGAAGAATTTGAGGAGTAGTTGAAACTTTAATTACTTTTATACAAATTTTTTAAAAAGACAAAACAGGAGAAGCATTTATGGCTGGAGTAAAAAAGAAAAGACTAAGTCAGGTATTACGAGAGTTTAATATCTCTTTGGATCGTGCCGTGGAATTTCTAGGTTCCAAGGGGTTCGAGGTGGACGCTAGTCCCAATACTAAAATATCGGGTGATGAATATGAAGTCCTTTTTGAAGAATTTGAGACCGATAAGAGTAAGAAAGATGCTTCTAAAGAAGTAAGCGAAGAAAAACGCAAAGAGAAAGAAGAACTTCGTTTGGAGCGTGAGCGCGAACTAGAGGAAAAACAGAAGAAGGAAGAAGCTTCTCGTGTAGTCAAGGCCGAAGCAAAATTAGACGGACCAAAGCAAGTTGGTAAGATTGATCTTGACGGAGGAAAAGCGAAGAAAGAGGAGGCGCCTAAGGAGGAAGTACCTGCTGAGGAAACGCCTAAAGAAGTGGAAACACCTATTGAGCCCGTAAAAGAAGAGGAGAAAAAGCCTGCTGAAGCGGCCGAGGAGTCTAAGCCTGAAGAGAAAAAGGAACCAGAAGCGAAACCTGCTGATACTCCTAAAAAAGTAGATAAAAAGAAGGAAAAGAAAGTAGAGAAGAAGGAGGAGGAGAAGAAAAAAGAGTCTGAGAAATCTTCAGAAGAACCGAAAGAAGCTCCGGTTGCAAAAGAAACCAAGGAGAAAGCGGAGAAAAAGGAAGAAACTAAAGACGAGCCAAAAGAAGAGCCGAAGCAGGAAGATTCTAAAGATTCTGATACGGTAACAACAAAATACCGCAAGCTGGATGGCCCTAACTTTACCGGACAAAAAATAGACCTTACCCAATTTAAAAAGCCAGAAAAGAAGAAGAATGCTAAGGCTGACGATAAAAAAGGTAAAAAAGGAAAACGTCGTCGTATAAGTAAAGACACTACAAAATCTGGTGGAAAACACAGAGACAAACGCGGATCTGGAAGAAAAGCAAGAAGTAATAAGCCAAAAGAAGAGCCGAGCGAGGAAGAAGTACAAAAACAAGTACGCGAAACCCTAGAAAAACTTCAGGGGAAATCCTCAAAAGGGAAAGGCGCGAAATACAGACGTGAAAAACGTGATACACACCGTCAAAAGACTGAAACTGAACTTGCACAGCAGGAAGCAGACAGCAAACTAATAAAAGTTACCGAATTTGTTACGGCTAGCGAAATGGCTACCATGATGAATGTGCCGGTTACCAAAATTATCTCGGCCTGTATGTCCTTGGGAATGATGGTAACCATGAACCAGCGTTTAGATGCTGAAACCTTGAGTATTGTTGCTGACGAGTTTGGATACGAAGTAGAATTTGTAACCGCAGACCTTGAGGAAGCTATAGAAAAAGAGGTTGATACGCCAGAAGATCTTGAGGCTAGAGCGCCAATCATTACTGTAATGGGGCACGTTGACCACGGTAAAACGTCGCTTTTAGATTATATTAGAAAAGAAAACGTAATTGCCGGAGAATCTGGAGGAATTACGCAGCATATTGGTGCATACGGTGTAGAATTGGAAGGCGGACAAAAAATTGCATTCCTTGATACGCCTGGTCACGAAGCCTTTACCGCTATGCGTGCGCGTGGAGCTCAGGTTACTGACCTTGCAATAATTGTAATTGCAGCAGATGATGATATTATGCCGCAAACAAAAGAAGCAATAAGCCATGCACAAGCTGCTGGAGTGCCTATTGTATTTGCGATAAACAAAGTAGATAAGCCTACCTCAAATCCTGAGAAAATTAAAGAAGGTTTAGCTCAAATGAATCTTTTGGTTGAAGACTGGGGTGGTAAAATACAATCGCAGGATATTTCGGCTAAAACAGGAGAAGGCATTAAGGAGTTGCTTGAAAAAGTACTCTTAGAGGCAGAATTACTAGAGCTTAGCGCAAACCCAAATCGTCGTGCAGACGGTACGGTTGTGGAGGCATTCTTGGACAAGGGTCGCGGATATGTATCAACTATTTTGGTACAAGGCGGAACTTTAAAAGTTGGTGATTATATTCTTGCTGGCCAGCACAGCGGAAAAGTTAAGGCTATGCAAGATGAGCGTGGTAATGATGTTGAAAAGGCAGGACCTTCAACCCCAGTATCAGTTCTTGGTCTTGATGGAGCGCCTCAAGCTGGAGATAAATTTAACGTATTTGAAGATGAGCGTGAAGCCAAAGCAATTGCCACAAAACGCACGCAGTTGCAAAGAGAGCAGTCTGTTAGAACACAAAGACATATTACACTTGATGAAATTGGAAGGCGTATTGCCCTTGGCGATTTCAAGGAATTGAACATTATTCTTAAGGGTGATGTTGATGGTTCGGTAGAGGCGTTGACAGATTCGTTCCAAAAGCTTTCTACGGAAGAGATTCAGGTTAATATCATCCATAAAGCCGTAGGGCCAATAACTGAAAGTGATGTATTGCTGGCTTCGGCTTCAGATGCGATTATAATTGGTTTCAACGTTCGCCCAATGGGTAATGCCCGTCAAATTGCCGATAAGGAAGAAATAGACATCCGCACGTATTCTATTATTTACGATGCAATTAATGATCTTAAAGATGCTATGGAAGGTATGCTTTCTCCAGAAATGAAGGAAGAAATTACCGGTACCGCCGAAATACGCGAGACTTTCAAAATCTCTAAAGTAGGTACTATTGCGGGATGTATGGTATTGAGCGGTAAAATTCTCAGAAGTGCTGGAATCCGTCTTATTCGCGAAGGTGTGGTAGTTTACACTGGGGAGCTCGCTTCATTAAAACGCTTTAAGGACGATGTTAAGGAAGTTTCTAAAGGTTATGATTGTGGTATTCAGATTAAAAACTACAACGATATCCAAGAAAATGATATTATTGAGGCCTTCCAGGAAGTAGCCGTGAAGAAGAAACTGAAGTAATTCAACAATTCTATAAATTACTAAAAGACCTGAAAATTAATTTTTTCAGGTCTTTTTTTTGTTTCCGGTAAGCTGCGAAGCAATAGCTTGTTTTCTTCGTTACGGCTAAGCTTGATAATGACTGACTTTATAATTTGTACTCTTAAGCTTTGTTTTAGATAAGGATCGTATGGGTAATAAATTGGTGCCATAAGAAATTTCTTAAAAGCGAATTGAATATTTTAAGAAAGTTAAACTCTTCCTCTTTGTGTAGTGGATGGAATAAAGCTTTATGCTATTTAGAAGTAGTAAGAGCAAGTGATTTGTATCTAAAATATCTCCTAGAGCACAGTCGAGAGTTTTATGGGTCTCGATTGCTCGCCAAAACAATTCTTTGGCACAGGCGATTACCCAGGCATAATACGTGTAATAAGCATTACCCAGCTATCTTGAGTTCAGAGTCTAAAAGGAAATATTTAAGGCCTTACTTTCTGCGTTCCGGCTTAAGGATAAACGCTGAGGAAAAACGCTTTTGAATTTCCAGAAGCGCACGATCGGCAGCTATACGCGTACTAAAGTTACCTGCCCACACTTTATAGTTTGGGGTTTCATATTCAAGAGATGCGGGCCAATTTGAAAAGCTTGACCTGTATTTTCTTAGAATGTCCTGTGCAGTCGAAAATTCGCCGTAATACAGTTGTATCGTGTACCCGTCAGAAAGTTTGTTGTTTTTCTCCAATTCTTTCTTGGCTGATAGTAATTTTGCAATCCTCGGGTCTTCATTTACTGAAAGCGTCGCAGATTGGGCAAAGCCCTTGGCAGTAAAGAAAACCATTAAAATACTGGCAATAATAAGTTTGGAGAAATTTTTCGAAATCATATACTGGATATTTATTGCAAATGTAAAACTTAATAACTTGATGAGGAGCAAAATTATTATTTAGAACTAGTATAAATTGACCGTTAACACTTTGTTTACATTTCCCAAATGGACTTTATAATGTATTTTTGCTCCTTTATTTGCGGTACGGAACGAGCATTTAAAGATATTTTTAAGCTAACTAATTCTGTGCCAAACTATCGACAATAATTTTAACAATTAGTATGAAAAAGGTGAATTTTATACATCTACGCTCAAAATTGCCACTCCTTCTGTTAGTGTTTGCACTAACCTTTTCAACTACCATATATTCTCAGGACGAAGCTGATGCTGCTCCTGCTGAAGCGCCTGCAGAAGATGCTGGCGGTGATGTTGCTGCGGGTGAGTCACTATTTAAAGCAAACTGTGCTGCTTGCCACAAAATGGATAAAAAGGCGGTTGGTCCGGCTCTAAGGGGCGTGGCTGACAAGTTTGATCGTGACTGGCTGTACGATTGGATTAGAAATAGTCAGGCGCTTATTGCTTCTGGTGATAAGCAAGCTATCAAGCTTTTTGAGGAAAACAATAAAATGATAATGACTCCTTTCCCGGGGCTTTCGGATGAGGACATTGATAATATTCTTGCGTATACAAGTCAGCCTAAGGCCACGCCAAAAGCTCCTGCTGCCGATGCTGCTGGAGTAACTGCTGCGTCTAGCGATGGTGGTGGTGTTTCTAATGGTCTTGTTTTGGGTGCTTTGGCGCTAATCTTTTTGTTGTTGGTCATTATGCTTTACTTGGTGACCAATACCTTGAAGCGCATAGCGGAAGCCAATGGCGTTGTTTATGAAGAAGAGAAAAAAGAAAAGCGACTTCCTATCTGGAAGGCTTTTATTCAAAATCAATTTTTAGTGATTGTTTTCTCTGTCTTTTTACTTCTTGCAGGAAGTTATTTTGCTTTTGGTTATTTGATGCAAGTTGGCGTAGATAAAGGATACGCTCCGGTGCAGCCAATTCACTATTCACATAAAATACACGCGGGCGACAACCAAATTGACTGTAATTTCTGTCATAGTTCTGCCAGAAAGAGCAAGGTTGCCGGAATACCTTCATTGAACGTTTGTATGAGCTGTCATAAAAATATTTCGGAAGTAGCCGAAGAAACCGCTACTGATGAGTACTCAAAAGAGTTTTACGATGGGGAAATCGCCAAGCTTTATAAAGCTGTAGGTTGGAATCCAGACGAACAGCAATATACCGGTGAAACCGAGCCTGTAAAATGGGTTCGAATCCACAACTTACCTGATCTTGCTTACTTTAACCACTCACAGCACGTTACTGTTGCTGGTGTGGACTGCCAGACATGTCATGGTGAGGTTGAGAAAATGGAGGTTATGGAGCAGTTTGCACCGCTAACCATGGGCTGGTGTATTAATTGTCATAAAGAAACAAATGTGAATTTGGAGAATAATGAATACTATGCCAAAATTCACGAGGAGCTTTCTAAAAAATATGGTGTCGAGAAGTTGACAATCGCCGAAATGGGTGGATTGGAATGTGGTAAATGTCACTATTAATTAAGTTTAAAGGAAAATTACAGATAGCAATATGTCATCAAACAAGAAATACTGGAAAAGTGTTGAAGAGCTGAACGAAGACAGCGCAACTGTTAAGTCGCTAAAGGATAATGAGTTTGTAACGGAAATCCCTACAGACGAATTTCTTGGCGATGAGGAGACCTTGAAATCTTCTTCAACTACACGTCGTGATTTCTTAAAGTATGTGGGCTTTACCACGGCTGCAGCTACGTTGGCAGCTTGTGAGGGTCCCGTAGTTAAGTCCATCCCGTATGTGATTCAACCGGACGAGATAGTTCCTGGTGTGCCGAATTATTACGCTTCAACTATAGCAGATGGTTTTGATTTTGCCAATGTATTGGTGAAAACAAGAGAAGGACGTCCAATTAAAATTGAAAAGAACGATTTAGCCGTAAACGGCGGAAGTGTTAATGCACGTGTTCACGCATCTGTTCTTTCATTATATGATAAAAATAGATTGCCAGGTCCACTTCTTGATGGAGCCGGCGTTTCTTGGGCAGAGTTTGATACAGCCGTAGCTCAGAAGATGAATGAAATGTCTGGAAAGGACATGGTGCTACTTACGCAGACTTTTGCTAGTCCGTCCACTTCAAAATTAATTTCTGAATTTACAGCGAAGTATCCAAATGTTCGTCATGTAGTTTATGATACGGTTTCTAGCTCAGCGGCTTTAGATGCGTTTCAAAATAAATACGGGATGCGTGCCCTTCCTGATTACGATTTTTCAAAAGCCGATGTGATTGTGTCTGTTGGAGCCGACTTTTTAGGAGATTGGCAAGGTGGAAGCTACAGTAAAGGTTATGCCCAGGGAAGAATGCCGAAAAACGGTAAAATGTCTCGCCATATTCAGTTTGAGGCTAACTTAAGCTTAACTGGAGCTAAGGCAGACAAACGTGTGCTTTCAACCCCGTCACAACAACTTCAAATATTAAAAGCTTTAACTGGCGGAAGCACATCAGGCTTGCCAGAAAATATTGCCGAAGCGGTAAATGCTGCAAAAGCACAATTGCGAAAAGCAGGCGGAAAAGCATTGTTGGTAACTAACTTACCAGATGTGGCTTCACAAACAATGGCGTTAGATTTTAATGCCGATAGTGCTGCAATGGATACCGATAAGCCTTTACTTATCAGTCAGGGAAGTAACGCTGAAGTAATGAACGTTGTTAACGGTGTTATTTCCGGTTCTATAAAAGGTTTGATTTCCGTAGGAGTAGATCCTGTTTATTCGTTACCTAATAATGTAGAGTTTGCTGAGGCATATCAAAATCTTGAAATGAGTCTTGCTTTCGGAATGAAACAAGACGCTACTGCTTCCTTGGCAAAAATGGTTGCTGCAACACCACATTATCTTGAATCTTGGGGTGATGCTCAGTTTAAGAAAGGTAGTTTTAGTCTTATGCAACCAACCATTCGTCCGTTGTTCAATACACGACAGTTTCAAGATTGTTTATTGAAATGGACTGGAAGCTCACAAAAATATTACGATTATATAAAAGAAACCTGGAATAGCACTATCCTTGAAGGCGGTTCCTGGAATAAAGCTTTAGAAGCTGGAGTTCTTGCGAGTAACGCAGAAGTTACTATGGAGGCGGTTAACGCTTCAGCCGAAGGATCTGCTACAATGGAGGATAGTACTTCAGATGCTGCACTTTCTTCACTTTTTGAAGAAGGAGGCTATGAGATGACCTTGTACACTTCAACTGGATTGGGAGATGGGCAACAGGCTAATAACCCATGGCTGCAGGAATTTCCAGATCCAATTACTAGAGCCTCATGGGATAACTACTTAACCGTTTCACAAAAAGATGCAAAGGACTTAGGTCTCGTTAATGAGAATGTTTCTAACGGTGCTTTAAATGGTAGTTACGTAAATGTAACGCTTGGTAATGTGGTGTTAAAAAATGTTCCTGTTATTATTCAGCCAGGACAGGCAGTTGGTTCTGTAGGATTGGCGTTAGGGTATGGAAAAACAGCTGCTATCCAAGAGGAGATGCAAACAGGATTGAATGCGTATCCGTTGTACCAGAACTTCTCTAATGTTCAGAAAGTTGGAATTGAAAAAGCCAGCGGAATGCACGAGTTTGCTTGTGTTCAATTACAGAGTACAATGGCGGGTCGTAGTAACGATATTATTAAGGATACTACCCTAGAGGTTTTCAACTCTAAGGATGTTAAGGAATGGAATGCTGTTCCTGTAGTTGATTATGATCACGCCCCAATTGAGGTTCGTGATAAAAATGCAGATTTATGGAGTCCGTTTGATACTTCTATTGGGCATCACTTCAACCTTTCTATAGATTTAAATGCCTGTACAGGTTGTGGGGCTTGCGTTATTGCTTGTCACGCCGAGAATAATGTGCCTGTTGTTGGGAAAGATGAAGTTCGAAAATTCCGCGATATGCACTGGTTGCGTATTGATAGATATTATTCCGCAGGAGATACTTTCCAAGAGGAGATTGAAAAATATGAAAATTTACCTGCCTTTGATAGTTATGAAGCGGTAGAGAATCCAAATTACGAAACACTTGAGGTTGCATTCCAGCCGGTAATGTGCCAGCACTGTAACCATGCGCCTTGTGAAACTGTTTGCCCAGTAGCGGCAACATCACACGGGCGTCAAGGGCAAAACCATATGGCGTATAACCGTTGTGTGGGTACACGTTATTGTGCCAACAACTGTCCTTATAAAGTACGTCGTTTTAACTGGTTCTTATACAACGAGAATGATGAGTTTGATTACAATATGAATAATGACTTAGGTAGAATGGTGCTTAACCCAGATGTGGTTGTACGTTCGCGAGGGGTTATGGAAAAATGTTCACTATGTATTCAAATGACCCAGAAAACAATACTTGATGCTAAGCGTGAAGGTAGGCCTGTAAAAGATGGCGAATTCTCCACAGCTTGTGTGAACGCTTGTGAAACTGGCGCCATGGTTTTTGGAGACATTAATGATAGTGAGGCTGAAGTACTGGAGAAGAAGGAAGATGATAGAATGTACTACTTACTTGAGAGTGTAGGAACAAAACCAAATGTTTTCTATCAAATGATTGTTAGAAATACAAATGAAGCATAAAATTTAAATCAAGAATCAATAATTATTTAATAGTTATATATGTCGTCACACTACGAAGCACCTATAAGAGAACCCTTGGTTCTGGGAGAGAAGTCTTATTCTGACATTAGTTCAGATGTAGCCGCTCCCGTTTTAGGAAAAGCAAATAAATCTTGGTGGATTGTTTTTACCATTGCCCTCATAGCATTTTTATGGGGTCTAGGGTGTATTATCTATACGGTTTCCACTGGAATTGGAGTTTGGGGCTTGAACAAGACCATTGGATGGGCTTGGGATATTACAAACTTTGTTTGGTGGGTTGGTATTGGTCACGCAGGAACACTGATTTCTGCCGTACTGCTACTCTTCCGCCAAAAATGGAGAATGGCTGTAAACCGTTCTGCGGAAGCCATGACAATCTTTGCCGTTGTTCAAGCGGGATTGTTCCCTATTATACACATGGGTCGCCCGTGGTTGGCATATTGGGTACTTCCACTTCCAAACCAATTTGGATCGTTATGGATTAACTTTAACTCTCCATTGCTTTGGGATGTATTCGCAATTTCTACCTATTTGTCTATATCCTTAGTGTTCTGGTGGACAGGGTTATTGCCTGACTTTGCAATGATTCGTGATAAAACTACTAGTCCTTTTCAGAAGAAAATATACGGAATACTTAGTTTTGGTTGGAGCGGTCGTGCAAAAGACTGGCAACGATTTGAAGAGGTTTCCTTGGTTTTGGCTGGTTTGGCTACGCCATTGGTACTTTCGGTACACACAATTGTATCTTTTGACTTTGCTACATCGGTAGTTCCGGGGTGGCACAGTACAATTTATCCACCGTATTTCGTGGCAGGTGCTATCTTCTCTGGATTTGCAATGGTGCAAACCCTCCTTATTATTATGCGTAAAGTATCGCATCTAGAAAATTATATTACTGTGCTTCATATTGAATATATGAACAAGGTTATTTTGTTAACCGGTGGTATAGTATCGGTTGCATATGGTACTGAATATTTTGTTATGTGGTATTCTGGAGTTCCTTATGAAGATTATACCTACCTTTCTTTTGGAGCAGCTACTGGTCCATATTGGTGGGCATTCTGGGCGTTGATTATCTGTAACTTTGTTGTGCCACTTACCTTATGGGTTAAAAAGTGGAGAAGAAACATTGCTTGGACGTTCTTGGTGGCGTTGATTATTAATATTGGAATGTGGTTTGAGCGTTTTAATATTATTGTGGTAAACATTACAAAAGATCGATTAACCTCTTCTTGGAGTATGTTTCAGCCCACCTTTGTAGATATTGGAACTTTTGTAGGTACAATTGGCTTTTTCTTTGTTCTCTTCTTGCTTTATGCGCGTACCTTCCCGGTAATTGCACAAGCAGAGGTTAAAACCATTTTGAAAACTTCAGGTGAAGGATTTAAAAAGCTTCGAGCTAAACACGGTGACGATGTTAGTCACGTACAGCATGTTGAGGAATATCCAGCTGAAGCAGGTCCATCGGCTAACGTAAAAGGAAAACATTTTTCGTCTCCATTTGACGATGCGAAAAATGACGACTCAGCTAATGCCGATCTTGACTTAGCTCCACATAAAGAAAATGTGAACGCTTTGCTTGCGGCTGTCGGTACTTTTGACCCTGATGTTCAAAAACAAGACGACCTTAAGAAAATTAATGGAGTTGGTCCAGTGATGGAACAAAAACTACATCAATTGGGTATCTTTACTTTTGAACAAGTAAGTAAAATGACCGATCGCGAATACGATTTATTGGATGATATTATTAGTGAATTCCCAGGAAGAGCCAAGCGTGATGATTGGGCTGGACAGGCACTAACATTAAAAAATAAAAAATAATTATGGCTGCTAAAAAGATACATGCTATATACACGGACGACGACTTGTTGATGCAGGCCGTTACACAGACCCGCGCGGCAAACTATCATATTTCTGAAGTGTTTACCCCATTTCCGGTCCACGGACTGGATCATGCGCTAGGTTATGCGCCAACGCGACTTGCAATAACCTCCTTTCTTTATGGTTTGGTAGGTTTGACTGTCGCAGTGTTAATGATGAATTACATGATGATTCAAGACTGGCCACAAAACATTGGAGGAAAACCGAGTTTTACTTTCTACCAAAACATGCCTGCTTTTATCCCTATTATGTTTGAGTTGACGGTGTTTTTTGCAGGTCACCTTATGGTAATAACCTTTTACATGCGCAGTAAGCTATGGCCATTTAAGAAGGCTGAAAATCCGGATGTACGTACAACAGATGCTCACTTTTTAATGGAAGTAGATGTAGATAACCACGATGTTGAGAAACTTTCAAAGTTTTTATATGACACTGGCGCATCAGAAATTAGTTTAACTGAAAACGAAGAAGATCATTAATATGAAGACACTTATAAACATAGGAATTGCCATTGTCGTTTCAGCAAGCATGGTTTCTTGTTTTAATGATAAGGCACCCAATTATCAATATTTCCCTAATATGTATGTATCGTCTAGTTATGAAACTTACGGTGCCTACGAAATATTCCCTGGAGAGCAATCTGCAATGATGCCAGTAGAAAACACTGTGCCACGCGGATTTGTGCCTTATGAATACGAAGATAGTTTCGAGGGCCTCGAAAAAGCTAAGGCTGAACTTAAAAATCCATACGAGGTAACAGAAGAAAACCTGGCTACCGGAGCACATTTATACACGTTATACTGTGCGGTATGCCACGGAGATAAAGGAGATGGGAAAGGAATTTTAGTTGAACGTGAGAAGTTCTTGGGAATACCGAGCTATGCCGATGCGGGACGTACTATTGTTCCTGGTGGAATTTATCACGTTGAAACCTTCGGCTTAAATTCAATGGGCTCTTATGCCTCGCAAACAAGCGAAAAAGAACGTTGGCAAATTGCGATGCACGTTATGGATTTGAAAGCATCACTCAATGGTGAACCTAGTTATTTAGAAACTGCTCAAGCAAACAAAAAAGAGGAGGTTATTGACAACCAGGATCAAACCACAGCAACCAATACTGCTTCGGAAAACGAAGCAAACTAAAGATTTATCAAGAGAATGGCTAAAGATATGTACACGCTACCAAGTAAATTAAAACTGTTTTCTATTATTCTAATGGTCTTAGGACTTGCCGGAATAATCTTCGGGTTTTTGACTACGCCGAAAACCATCGATGACGTTAAAAAAATAATGGCAGAGCAAGAAGCCCACCACGGGGAAGCCCATGATGTGGCAGATGGCTCAAGCGAAACTGCAAACTTTGTTGATGTGGCCCGTGGAGAAGAGGGATACTCGGCTGAAGCCATGGAGCATGCAACCGACTTAAACCCACAGCCCGGATCTTCACACGAGGAGCACGTTTTGCATCAATTGCAAGCTAGACCATGGTCTGCAACTTTTATAGCGGCGTTTTTCTTTTTGATGATTGCGCTAGGCGTACTGGTGTTTTATGCTATTCAGATAGCTTCACAATCAGGATGGTCTCCGGTTTTATATAGGATCATGGAAGGGATTACAGCCTACCTATTACCAGGATCTATTCTTGTTTTTGTTCTTGTGGTATTCGCTGGCACACACTTTTACCCTTGGCAAGATGCCGATTTGGTAGCAGGTGATAAAATTTTACAAGGAAAGGCTGGTTACCTCAACTTTCCATTCTTCGTTATTCGTGCTGCACTCTATTTGGTGGGTTGGAATTTATACCGTTATTATTCACGTAAAAACTCGCTTGCACAGGCTGAATCAAACAACTTCGACTATTATAGAAAGAACTTTAAAGCAACAGTGTTCTTCCTTATATTCTTTTTAATTACAGAAGCCACAATGTCTTGGGATTGGTTTATGTCCATGACCCCGCACTGGTATAGTACGTTATTTGCCTGGTATGTGTTCTCTAGTATGTTTGTTTCTGCAATTACTGTAATTGCACTTGTTACTATACATTTAAAGAACAGAGGCCTTATTCCATTTGTAAGTGATAAACACTTGCATGATTTGGCAAAATATATGTTTGCATTCAGTATTTTTTGGACTTACCTTTGGTTCAGTCAATTTATGCTTATATGGTATGCAAACATCCCGGAGGAAGTAACTTATTTTATTATTAGAGTTCAAGAGTACAATTTGCTGTTTTTCGGTATGCTAGTTCTTAACTTTGTATTCCCATTATTGGTATTAATGAACAGCGACTTTAAGCGTGTTCCTTGGTTTGTTGTAATTGCTGCGGTATTCATCTTAGTAGGACATTATATAGATGTCTTCCTATTGGTAATGCCTTCAACAGTTGGACATAATTGGAGCTTTGGAATCCCAGAAATTGCCGCACTATTGTTTTTTAGTGGACTGTTTATTTTTGTTGTGGGAAGAGGGCTTGGTAAAGTTTCCCTAAAACCGCTTAACGATCCATTTATAAGAGAAAGCGAAAATTACCATTTTTAATAAAAAAGAAGATATTCAAAGATGACCGCATTTTTAATCATACTCGTAATCTTACTCTTTTTAATAGCCGTTTGGCAAATAAAGAGAATATTCCAGCTAGCACAAACCAAGACGGTTGGCCATGCCGATATAGCAACAGACAAAGACAATAATAATCAAGGTTACTTGATGCTGGGCTTTTTGGCATTTATTTATATCTTGACCATTGTAAGTTTTTGGTTGTGGTATGGTACATTGCTTCCTGAGTCAGGTTCTGAACATGGATCGCAGATAGACAACCTGATGTTGATTTCAATGATTCTTATATTTTTTGTAGGAATTGTTACACAAGCTGTTTTGCATTACTTCGCATTTATCTATCGCGGTAATAAAGTAAAAAGAGCTACATTCTATGCAGATAATGATAAGTTGGAATTTATCTGGACTATTATTCCAGTAGTAACTTTGGCAGGTTTGATTATCTACGGACTGTTCACCTGGACCGATGTTATGAATGTAGATATGGACGACGATCCTTTAGTGGTTGAACTTTATGCGCAACAGTTTAATTGGAAAGCGCGTTACGGAGGTAATGATAATACCCTCGGCGAAGCAAACGTACGCCTAATTAAAGGAGTGAACATGCTTGGGGTTGATCCGGCGGATCCTAATGGTCAAGATGATAAAATCGTTACCGAAATGCACTTGCCAGTAGGTAGAGAAGTGGTTATTAAAATGCGCTCGCAAGATGTCTTGCACTCGGCCTATATGCCGCACTTTAGAGCACAAATGAACTGTGTTCCCGGAATGATTACTCAGTTTGCATTTACACCTACGGTTACCACCGAAGATATGCGATTAACAGATCATGTTATTGAGAAAGTTGATAATATTAATGAAATACGCAGGGAAAGAAGTGAGGAACTCCAAGCTAACGGAGACGAACCATTAGAACCCTATGAGTTTGACTATTTAGTAATCTGTAATAAGATTTGCGGAATTAGTCACTACAATATGCAGATGAAGATTGTTGTAGAATCAGAAGAAGATTACAAAGCATGGTTGGCAGAACAGCCAACACTTGCAGAGCAACTTAGCAAAGAAAACAATTAATACATTAGTTTAGAAAGATATGTCAGCACACGCACAGATCAACGCAGTAGAAGATAATCATGACGGTCACGGACATCATAAGCAAACCTTTGTAACTAAGTACATCTTTAGTACAGATCATAAAATGATCTCAAAGCAGTATATGATTACCGGTATCTTCATGGGGGTTATCGGTATATTGATGTCTTTGTTGTTTAGATTACAACTTGCCTGGCCAGATCACCAGTTTACTATTTATGAAATATTTTTAGGTAAATGGGGTGCAGAAGGGGTTATGGACCCTAGTGTTTATTTAGCATTAGTAACCATACACGGTACCATAATGGTGTTCTTTGTTCTAACGGCAGGACTAAGTGGAACCTTTAGTAACCTGCTCATTCCCTTACAAATTGGAGCCCGAGATATGGCTTCAGGGTTTTTAAATGCGGTTTCCTACTGGTTGTTCTTTATTTCCAGTATGATTATGGTTGCATCTTTGTTTGTTGAAGCTGGACCAGCGTCAGCAGGATGGACAATTTATCCTCCACTTAGTGCCTTACCACAAGCTATACCTGGATCAGGTATGGGTATGAACCTTTGGTTAATCTCCATGGGTATATTCATTGCATCATCGCTATTGGGTTCACTCAACTTTATTGTTACGGTATTGAACCTTAGAACGGTTGGTATGTCTATGACTAGACTTCCACTTACCGTTTGGGCTTTCTTTTTAACCGCTATTATTGGTGTTGTTTCCTTTCCTGTTCTATTTTCAGCTGTGTTAATGTTGATTATGGATAGAAGCTTTGGAACTTCCTTTTTCTTATCAGATATATATATTGCAGGAGAGGTCCTCCATCATCAAGGAGGTTCGCCGGTATTGTTTGAGCACCTTTTCTGGTTCTTGGGCCACCCCGAGGTTTATATTGTAATCTTGCCCGCCATGGGAATTGTTTCAGAAATTATGGCAACAAACTCACGAAAACCCATTTTCGGCTATCGTGCTATGGTTGCTTCCCTTTTGGCAATTGCTTTCCTATCTACAATAGTTTGGGGGCACCACATGTTTATATCTGGAATGAACCCATTCTTGGGCTCGGTATTTACATTTACAACACTTTTAATTGCAATTCCTTCTGCCGTAAAATCCTTTAACTGGATTACCACATTGTGGCGCGGTAAGCTACAAATGAACGTGGCGATGTTATGGAGTATTGGTTTTGTTTCTACCTTTATTACCGGAGGATTGACCGGGATTATTATGGGGGATAGTGCCTTGGATATTAACATTCACGATACCTACTTTATTGTAGCCCACTTCCACTTAGTAATGGGTATTTCGGCAGCATACGGATTTATCGCTGGGGTTTATCACTGGTTCCCAATCATGTTTGAGGGTAGAATGATGAACAAAAAACTAGGCTATATCCACTTCTGGGTGACAGCCATTGGAGCCTACGGAATATTCTTCCCAATGCACTTTGTTGGTCTAGCAGGACTGCCGCGTAGATATTATACAAACACTGCATTTCCGTATTTTGACGACTTGCATGATATTAACGTGGTAATGACGGTCTTTGCAATCATGACAATTGGCGTTCAGGTATTGTTCTTATACAACTTTATACACTCTATGTTCTACGGAAAAATGGCACCTAAGAATCCTTGGAATGCAACTACCTTAGAATGGACTGCCGAAAGAAAACACATTCACGGAAACTGGGACGGACCAATACCACACGTTCACCGTTGGGCTTATGATTATAGTAAGCTGAACAAAGACGAAACAGATTTTGTTATTCCAGGGCAGGATTTCGTACCACAGTACGTGCCGCTTCAGGAAAATGAAGACGAGCTAGATCATTAACTTGATTTGACTATATATAACTTAAAAGCCCTTCAAAGTAATTTGAAGGGCTTTTTACTACTTAAAAATTACGTAGTATTACTTATTTCAGGTTTTTATTGCATAGCCTATCTTCACCATATTGTGTTAATAATATGTAGGAAGTGAGGAATCTACATTTAATTTAATAAGCCATGCTGAAAAGTATGGCTTTGTTTTTTTAAGAAGCATCTAAAGGATTGCTATATTTGTTATATGAATGAAAACCTCGATCCTACTGGAGAAAATCTATCGCCTCAGGAGTTGGATATTGAAAAAAAATTGCGCCCGCTTAGTTTTGATGACTTTACCGGACAGGATCAGGCATTGGAAAATCTTCAAATCTTTGTGCAGGCTGCAAACCTGCGCAGTGAAGCCTTGGACCATACCTTATTCCATGGGCCGCCGGGACTTGGAAAAACCACCTTGGCCTATATTCTTTCAAACGAACTGAACGTTAATATTCGGGTAACCTCAGGTCCAGTTCTGGACAAGCCTGGAGACCTTGCCGGCTTGTTGACCAATCTAGACGAACGGGATGTCTTGTTTATTGATGAGATACATCGTTTAAGCCCCATTGTAGAGGAGTATCTCTACTCGGCAATGGAGGATTATAAAATAGATATCATGATTGAATCTGGCCCCAATGCACGGTCTGTTCAGATTAACCTAAACCCTTTCACTTTAATTGGTGCAACTACACGTTCTGGTCTATTAACGGCACCCATGCGCGCTCGTTTTGGAATTTCTTCACGCCTGCAATATTACACTACCGATTTACTTACAACAATTCTACAGCGAAGTGCGAGCATTCTACAGGTACCCATAACCATGGAGGCGGCTATTGAAATTGCGGGTAGAAGTAGGGGGACACCACGAATTGCAAATGCACTCTTGCGAAGAATCCGTGATTTTGCCCAGATAAAGGGCAACGGTAAAATTGATATAGCAATTGCGCAATTTGGCTTAGATGCCTTAAATGTTGACGCCCACGGCTTGGATGAGATGGACAATAAAATACTTTTAACCATTATTGAAAAATTTAAAGGTGGGCCCGTTGGCATCAGCACCATTGCCACTGCGGTTTCTGAAAGTCCCGAAACCATTGAAGAAGTTTACGAGCCCTTCCTGATCCAACAAGGTTTTATAATGCGAACGCCCCGAGGAAGAGAAGTTACCGAAGCGGCCTATAAACACCTCGGGAAGGTTAAAGGGTCAACTCAGGGTGGCCTGTTTTAAGGCTATTCGCGTAATTACAAGCTAGATCTAGGCAAACAATATTAGTATGTCAATAAAAAAAATTCCATCGGTTTCCCTGTTTAGGTTTTTATTGCATTCCTTAGAAATTCTTAAAGACCCCTTACCGTTTCATCATAAAAATTTTGAAACCAAGGGTGATACGTTTCGTTTAAAATTGGGTTTTGGAAAATCGGTTATCTTTTCCCGAGATGCTGGACTTGTGCAATATGCACTTCAGAAAAACCATAGAAATTTTAAAAAATCACCCATTCAAACGCGAGATTTGGTGAAATATGTTGGCCGAGGCCTACTTACTTCTGAAGGCGAACTCTGGCAAAAGCAACGCAAACTCATCCAGCCAGCCTTTCATAAAAAACAACTAGTAAATCTTTTAGATACGATTCAAGGGGCGATTAAAACCGAACTTACCCAAATTGAAACCGGACAACCAAAAGACATTTTTCCAGTTTTTAACAATCTCGCCTTTCAAACCGTTGTAAAATCGCTTTTTAGCAGTGCCGTAAATCAAGATGAAATAAATAGGTTGCAACACATTACCGAGTCGGCCCAAAAAATGTTGGTCAAGGAACTTCGGCAACCTTATTTGGGATGGTGGTTTAAAGGAAGTGGAAAAATAAAAAAACATATGAAAGCGGCAGATGAAGCCCGCGATATTCTCAGAAGACTTGTTGAAGAACGAAGAAATTCCGGCAAACATGAGGACGATCTGTTGGATATGCTTTTAAATGCCAGATATGAAAATGGAAGTGCAATGGAAGATGATCAGCTAATTGATGAAATATTAATTCTTTTTACGGCTGGCCATGAAACAACATCGAATGCACTTACGTTTACCTGCGAATTATTGGCGCGAAATCCAGAAGTTCAAGATAAACTCTATGCTGAAGTAGTACAGGCAAAAGCCAATTCAGAATCTCTAATGGCATTTATTAAAAACTGTACTTTTACAAAAAATGTTATCGAAGAATCGCTACGGCTGTATCCGCCAGCTTATTTTATAGACCGCGTTAATATTGACGACGATGTGTTTGAAGGTATGGTTATTCCCAAAGATTCCAGCCTTTTGTTCTCCTTACTGGAAGTTCATACCCATCCTGAATATTGGGAAGATCCAAAAGCCTTTAAGCCCGAACGTTTTTCTGGGGTGAGTGCCAGCCATTTTTCGGGGCAGTATTTTCCTTTTGGTGCCGGACCGCGCATGTGTATTGGTAATAACTTTGCGATGTACGAAATGATCTTGGCAATTGCCGAACTTATGGAAACCTATAAAATTAAGGCAAAATCGCTTCCTATTGAAGTGAAACCTTTGATTACGTTAAAGCCTAAAAATGCTATTTTAGAATTTAATAGAAGATAGATTTGATTGATAACCGCGCTAAATATTCGCAATTAATTAAAGCCGAAGCCAAACGCCTCGGGTTTCTCTCTTGTGGTATAAGCAAAGCCGAGTTTTTAGAAGAAGAAGCTCCGCATTTAGAAAGTTACCTAAAAAACAATAGAAACGGCGAAATGGCTTATATGGAAAACCATTTTGACAAACGTTTAGATCCAACCTTATTGGTTCCTGATTCAAAAAGTGTAATTTCTTTATTGCTAAATTATTACCCTTCCGAAACCCAAACGGAGGACACCTATAAAATTTCAAAATACGCTTATGGCACCGATTACCACTTTGTAATAAAAGACAAATTGAAGCAGTTGATGCATTTCATTTCAGAAGAAATAGGAGAAGTGAGTGGTCGTGCTTTTGTTGACTCCGCTCCGGTTTTGGATAAGGCCTGGGCAGCAAAAAGCGGTTTGGGATGGGTAGGAAAACACAGTTTGCTGCTAACTAAAAACGTAGGTTCCTTTTATTTTGTTTCAGAATTAATCTTAGACCTAGACCTGGAATACGACACCCCGGTTACCGACCACTGTGGCACTTGTACTGCCTGCATAGATGCTTGCCCTACAAATGCAATTGTTGCCGATAAGGTTGTGGATGGTAGTAAATGCATCTCGTATTACACGATTGAACTTAAAAATGAAATTCCAATATCGGAAAAAGGTAAATTTCAAGATTGGATGTTTGGCTGCGATATCTGCCAAGATGTTTGCCCGTGGAATCGTTTTAGCAAACCACATAACGAGCCGCTGTTTAATCCGCATCCCGAAATGCTTTCTATGAGTAAAAAAGATTGGGAGGAAATTACAACAGATGTTTTTCAGAAGATATTTAAGAAAAGTGCCGTAAAACGAACCAAGTTTTCCGGGTTAAAACGCAACATTGAGTTTTTAAAAGATTGAGGTTCCGCTCTTTTTGGCGCGTGTAGTTTCGCCTTTAAGCTGGTGTTGGGTTTAATTATAAATAACCGTTCTTGGTTTCCCAATTTGGAAGTTCTGAAACCCGAAATCGTCAGTTTCAAAGGCGTTCGTTTTAAAAATATTGTTGCCTTGTCCTGGAATATTGGGGTAGTAGGCCAGAGAAAATTGAAACGAGCTAAAGACCAAATAGTCATTACGGATAATAAATCCGGCGCCAATTGAGGAATAAATTGGGTTTCTGTTCCAACTTCTGTTACTTTCTGCTAGCATTCCCACAGTTATATTTACAAAGGGATTAAACCGAAACCCTAAGAATTCCCATGGCGAATAAAATTGGGTCTGCAATGCCAATACATATTTCTGGGTACCATCCAATGTACTGTTAAAGCCTTGTATTGCGCCATTTCGAGGATTGGAGTATAGGTTTCCGTAAACGCCATTAAAATCTGCCCGCTGGTTTAAACTCACTCTATCGGCTTCAGAATTTAATCTATTCATTCCAATTACCAGTTGTGGTTTAATAAACTGTCTCATTTTCCATCTGTCACCAAGCTCTAAAAGATGGGTAAAGTAACTAGCTCTAAAGCTAAAAGCCGTCTGTTCAGTGTGGGATCCATTGAAAAAACTTCCCAATTCAAAATCTGTGCTTAAAAACCCCCATTTAAAATAATTACCATACGATACTTTTCCACCAAGGTAAAGCCTGTCCTGCCTGTTTTTATGTTGAACGCCACCGGTTATCGAATATATAATGCCAACGGGAACGTCTTCCGTGATGCCATCCTTGAAAATATATTGATCTTTTACGAACTGTCTGGAGGCAACCCCTACACTGGCCAAGAAAAATTTTTCGTCAGCAAAAAAACGGATACTGTCGTATTCAATATTGGGGATGTCTCTATAATCTACCAATAGGGCACGACCGCTTAAAATAAGGTTTGTGGTCCGCTCTCGTTCTGTGTTTCCCTTAAAAATTCGAAAGGAGTGGCCACCCCAATAATCCTGGGTAATAAATTTGAAATTTTGGTTAATATAGGCCGAGGTATCATTTGGCAATGCTCTACTTAAATAACGCTCTTGCAGAAAGATACCCCCGGCCCATCGCGTTAAGGGCGAATAAAACTGCCGATCTATTGCGATGGTCTTTTCATAAAAACCTTCGTAATCAATTGCATATCTTCCCGTGGCCCTCACAAAAGTATTCATAAAATTAGGCACGGTGTAAGAGCCGTTAAAGGCTTCGTTACCATCATCTAATCGTTTTAAAAACCCAATTTTAAATTCATGGCCGGTACCAATAAAGTTGCGTTCCCGTAGTTTAAATTTGGTCTGAGAGCCAGAAAATTGGGCTTTGGGAATAATGCTCCACGAGTCTAAGGAGGTGATGACTACATCTACTGAATCCTTAGACGCGGCAACGGCCTGTGGTAAAATCTGTACTTCGCGAATGTAATTTTGCTCCCGTAAAAGTCGCGCCGATTCAGCAATCTTAAGGGTGTCCAAGGTCTGGTTCTCTTTTATGAGTAAGAAATTGCGGATGGCCAGTTCCTTGGATTTTATATGGATTGCATTTCCGGTTTTTTCCAGCCAGCTATTTGCCGTTTTTGTGCTATCGGTAAATGAAAAACCAAAAGGATCTTTGGTGTCTATAATAATCTTGCGAATAATTTTTCCCTCAAACTTGCTATACGAAGGGTTTTCGGCATGATGGGGCTCTCTTTCGGCTTTATTAGCTGTTGGTCTAAAGATCCATTTGTGGATCATTTTTGTAAACTTACTTTTTTTGGAATAGGTCTCAATCTTCTTGTAAATCTGCGTGCTATCCTGAGTTGTTTCTTTTTTTTGGGCAGAAAGCTCCAGAAAAGAACACAACACGATTAATACCAATAAATTTCGATTTACTTTCAATTTTGAGCTTCTAATAATTTAATACCAAATGTATTGAAACCCTAGCTGATTCTTGATATGAAATTTTAAAACATTTCGTACTAAGGACGCTATAAAAACGAGGAGCAAAAGCCTTGATGGTTCTTCCAAAACCAGTATCTTTGGTTTACTAACGATTCAAATGAATTGAGAGTACTTTCAAATAAATGCAACAAATTATGAGCAAACAAAGCAAGCGAAAAGAAGCACTTTTATACCATTCAAAGCCGAAGCCTGGAAAAATTCAGGTGGTTCCCACAAAAAGCTATTCTACCCAACGCGATCTTTCGCTGGCGTATTCTCCCGGAGTGGCGGTTCCTTGTTTGGAAATAGAAAAGGAGGTGAAAAATGTTTATAAATATACCAATAAGGGAAACTTAGTAGCCGTAATTTCAAACGGAACCGCGGTTTTAGGATTGGGAAACATTGGCCCCGAAGCCTCCAAGCCCGTGATGGAAGGAAAAGGTTTGCTTTTTAAAATATTTGCCGATATTGATGTGTTCGATATTGAAGTAGATACAGAAAATATAGAGGAGTTCATAGCCACGGTAAAAAACATAGCTCCAACATTTGGAGGTATAAACCTTGAGGATATTAA
Source organism: Aequorivita marina (assembly GCF_031631895.2). Classification (NCBI taxonomy): domain Bacteria; kingdom Pseudomonadati; phylum Bacteroidota; class Flavobacteriia; order Flavobacteriales; family Flavobacteriaceae; genus Aequorivita; species Aequorivita marina. The sequence goes on along the minus strand of NZ_JAVMBW020000006.1, from coordinate 5,353 downwards.
AGCGCCCGAAGCTTTTGAAATAGAGAAACGGCTTAAGGAAGAGTTAGACATTCCCGTAATGCACGACGACCAGCATGGTACTGCAATAATTTCGGCAGCGGCCTTGCTAAACGCCTTGGAACTGGCCGATAAAAAGATTGAAGACGCCAAGATAGTTATCAGTGGCGCCGGAGCAGCCGCAGTTTCATGTACGCGACTTTATAAAGCTTTTGGTGCAAAAGACGAACATATAGTAATGCTAGATAGTAAAGGCGTTATTAGAAAAGATCGTGAAAACCTCTCTGATGAAAAGAGTGAATTTGCTTCTGATAGAAAAATAGATACCCTAGATGAGGCTATGAAAGACGCTGATGTTTTTGTAGGTCTTTCGGTGAAGAATATCGTTTCACCTAAAATGCTAAAAAGCATGGCGCCAAACCCCATTGTTTTTGCAATGGCAAATCCAGATCCGGAGATTGAATATAATCTGGCCGTAAAAACCAGGGAAGATCTCATTATGGCTACTGGGCGTAGTGACCATCCTAACCAAGTTAATAATGTCCTTGGGTTTCCATTCATTTTCAGGGGTGCTCTAGATGTACGCGCCACAAAAATTAATGAGGCCATGAAAATGGCTGCCGTAAAAGCCCTTGCCGATCTTGCCAAGGAACCCGTGCCAGAGCAGGTAAATATTGCGTATGGCGAAACTAAACTCACATTTGGGAAAGAGTATATAATCCCAAAACCTTTTGACCCTAGGCTTATTACGGCTGTGCCTCCTGCAGTGGCCAAAGCAGCTATGGAAAGCGGTGTTGCTACAACCAATATTACAGATTGGGAAAAATATCAAGATGAGCTTTACGAGCGTATGGGGGGCGATAATAAAATTAGTCGCTTACTACTTAACCGAGCAAGACTCAAGCCAAAACGAATTGTTTATACCGAAGCAGACCATCTGGACGTGCTAAAGGCCGCCCAAATTGTATATGAGGAAGGTATTGGGATTCCGGTACTCTTAGGTAGAAAAGATATCATCAAGGACTATATGGAGCAATTGGAATTTGATGCCGACTTAGAGATAATTGACCCTAAAAGTGATGAAAAACCTGAGAAATTTGATACGTACGTTAAAACTTTTTGGAAAAAAAGAAAGCGTACTGGGGTTACGCGTTATGATGCAGAAAAACTCATTACAGAAAGAAACTATTTTGCCGGTATGATGTTGAGCGAAGGCGATGTTGATGCTATGATTTCGGGGTATTCCAGATCGTATCCGTTAGTGGTAAAACCAGTTTTTGAGACTGTTGGCAAGTTTGAGGGCGTAAATAAAGTTGCTACCACAAATCTCATGCTTACCAAACGGGGGCCGCTGTTTATTTCAGATACCTCTATCAATATTGATCCTACGGCCAAAGAACTTGCGCAAATTGCACGAATGACCAACCATACCATGAAAATGTTTGGTTTAGAGCCGGTTATTGCAATGATATCCTACGCCAATTACGGTTCGTCTAAGGACCCTCGCGCCACTAAGGTCCGGGAAGCAGTGGAGTTGATCCATAAAAGTAATCCAGATATGATCTTGGATGGTGAGCTGCAGACCGATTTTGCCTTAAATGCCGAATTGCTCAAAAATTCATTTCCGTTTTCAAAATTAGCGGGTAAAAAGGTAAATGCCCTAATATTTCCGAATTTGGACTCGGCAAACAGTAATTATAAGTTGCTAAAGGAATTAAATGGGGTAGAGTCTATTGGCCCCATTATGCTGGGAATGCGCAAACCCGTCCATATTCTTCAAATGGGCGCGAGTGTAGATGAAATTGTTAATATGAGTGCCGTTTCGGTTGTAGATGCACAGCAGAAGGAAAAGCGAGCAAAAGAGGCTTTAAAGAAAAAAAAGTAGCGTGTTAGTAGGCTACAGGTATTAAGACGCTGTTGCGCGAACCCTTTCGTTTGATCGTCGCTAGTGCTGGCGTCTGCTGCCTGTGTACTATAATGAACCAACAAATTCACGGTTTTCTAGTATTGCTTTTAACCTGCCGAAAAATTATTGTTTTTATATTTCGCTGCCGCGATTCCGAGGCGTCGGAAGCATCTCGTGGTTGTCTGCACTTATTTTTGATACAGGATAGCTTTAGAAATTTTAATATCCTAAAATTCGCTACCTTTAATCGGTGGTCACAAAATGCCAAATATATGGTAGTATAGCAATAGCTGGGTGTGGACAGAGAAGGCACGAGGCACGAGCGAGACGCATGCGCCAGGGGGGCTCTAACAACGGTAGGAGCATATATGGATCCTATATTTACTGCAGAAAGTATGAAAAATGAACTTTATAAAACAACGAAAAAGTTATAATAGATGAGTAGAGAATCTAAATTTTTACGCTTTTTCTCAATGATTTTTTTAGTATTAATTGTTAATTCTGCATTACTTTTAGCCCGAGAAACCAGCTATTATATTTGGTCAAGTTTATCAATTATAATCCTCTTATCGTTTTTGATTATAGATAGAAAGAAGCTCCTGAATTTCTTATCGAATCCATCTACAATCAAGGTTTCAAAATATATTATTTTATTATTTGTTTTCTTCCTAACTTACCCAAGCCATTATCAAGTATATACGCATGTCGAATATTTATATCTTATAATTTTTCAATTATTGAATATTAGCCTGTTTGTAGTTGTATTCTGTATCGAAACTAAAGATAATAATGGTATTTAATTTTATCGGCAAATTTGAAACTTTTAAGTACAAGTTCGGAGGTAAAGAATATGATGATACCTTTGACTTAAACACCTATGACTTCGGCGCGCGGAACTATGACCCCGCACTGGGCAGGTGGATGAACATCGACCCGCTGGCGGAGATGATGCGCAGGCACTCGCCCTATAATTACGCCCCGCTCCCGCACGATTGCATCGTGTGGTCTCCTACATTTTAATGAAGTGGCCATATTCCATCTCTTCTAATCTCCATTTCAGTTGGCTCCTTGCATTAATCCTGGTATTGAGAAAAAATACTACCTTTATAATATGAGCCGCAACTATAAATTCCATAATCCAGAAGGTCTTTATTTTGTAAGTTTCGCCGTTGTGGAATGGCTTGATGTTTTTACCCGCAATAAATACAAGGATATTTTATTGCAAAGTCTCTCGTATTGCCAAAAGGAAAAGGGGATGGAAATAATTGCATGGTGCATTATGGCCAACCATATCCATCTGATCTTTAGAAGTGTAAAGAATCAGCATCCGTCGCTCCTGTTGGGGGATTTTAAACGTTTTACGAGCAAGGCGGTGGTAAAGGCCATACAAGAGAACCCACGAGAGAGTCGAAAGGAATTCCTACTGGAGCAATTTATAAAGGCTGCGGCAAAATCATCCAACGTGAAAGAGTTTCAGTTTTGGAGACACGATAATAAGCCCATTGAGCTATGGAGCAATACGGTTATCTGGGAGAAGATCAACTATGTCCACAATAATCCCGTAGCGGCTGGATTGGTTTATAGGGCTCAAGATTATGTTTATAGCAGCGCTTCGGATTATGTAGATGAAAAAGGATTGTTGGATGATATTGTGGTATTTCGGTACTATGGTTGAATTGAGAATTGGAAAGTTTAATTAAAATTGGGCAAGGAACGCGATGCAATCGCGCACCAGCGGGGGAAGTACAATGGATAGAATTATAAATAAAGCAGGATTCACTCCAATGGTTACTCAGGCATTATATCAATATATAACTAAACAAAAATGAAAAAATTATTAATTACGTTGACTTCAGTATTTCTATTTAGTTCTTGTAATTTTTTCTCACATAATAATGAAAAAAAAACAACAGTCGATAAATTCGACTTTAAAGAGTTAAAAAATTTAAAGCTCACTGGAATTGTTTATTCTATTGAAGATGGGATAGGCAATGGTTATCATGGTAGAGGAATTGTAAGAGTTAATATTATAGAATCAAATATTCATTATTATGATCCGAGAGATGTCCAACAAAATTATTATTGTCTAATAAAGAACAATACTGCGGAAATTTATGGGACTAGTGCATCATACGTCAATATAGGCGACACTATTGTAATTGATGTAAATAGCAAAGTTTTAAATTATTTTAACAAAAAAAAGACTGGAAAGGTTAAAATATGGATTGGTCCTTCTAGTTTTTTCAAAATGATTAAGGAAAAGGGATATCAAAAATTTTAACAGAAATTGGAAACATTGATAAAAAAAATTAAAACGCGCGTAATATGTTACTTTATAAGTTTGGCCCCCGCTCCCGCACGATTGTATCGTGTGGTCTCCCAAGCATTAATGTAGTGACAGTATTAACTTTTCTTGTCTCGATATCATTTAACAGCCTTGGTTTTCTGATAGTAAGAAATATCCCCGCTCCCGCGCGATTGCATCGCGTGGTTTCCTACATTTTAATGAAGTGGCCATATTCCATCTCTTCTAATCTCCATTTCAGTCGGCTCCTTGCATTAATCCTGGTATTGAGAAAAAATACTACCCCGCTCGTGTTCCGCATCAAACTAGCTAAATTACAATTACGCACCCCCCCGCTCCCGCGCGATTGCATCGCGTGGTTTCCTGCACATTATTAAATAAATCCTCTCCTGCAAAATTAGCTATCTTTATTGGATGAGCCGGAATTATAAACCTGCCGGCAGGCAGGTTTCATAATCCTGAAGGATTGTATTTTGTAAGCTTTGCAGTAGTATATTTGCTGGATGTATTTGCTCGTAACGAGTATAGAGCTATCTTGCTGCAGAGTCTATCATCCCGCTCCCGCACGATTGCATCGTGTGGTCTCCTACATTTTAATGAAGTGGCCATATTCCATCTCTTCTATTTTCCATTTCAGTTGGCTCCTTGCATTAATCCTGGTATTGAGAAAAAATACTACCTTTATAATATGAGCCGCAACTATAAATTCCATAATCCAGAAGGGCTTTATTTTGTAAGTTTCGCCGTTGTGGAATGGCTTGATGTTTTTACCCACAATAAATACAAGGATATTTTATTGCAAAGTCTCTCGTATTGCCAAAAGGAAAAGGGGATGGAAATAATTGCATGGTGCATTATGGCCAACCATATCCATCTGATCTTTAGAAGTGTAAAGAATCAGCATCCGTCGCTCCTGTTGGGGGATTTTAAACGTTTTACGAGCAAGGCGGTGGTAAAGGCCATACAAGAGAACCCACGAGAGAGTCGAAAAGAGTTTTTACTAGCGCAATTTATAAAGGCTGCGGCAAAATCATCCAACGTGAAAGAGTTTCAGTTTTGGAGACACGATAATAAGCCCATTGAGCTATGGAGCAATACGGTTATCTGGGAGAAGATCAACTATGTCCACAATAATCCCGTAGCGG